>CAMVBS010000037.1 GCA_947165785.1 uncultured Clostridia bacterium
CCGGTGACTGATCTCCGTTAACTATAGGAACTTCTCTTACTCCGCCGCCCATTACAAACGGAGAATTAGAGGCTGCTTTCTGAGGAGCCGGATAATATCTCGGCTGCTGAGGAATATCATGTCTGTAGGCATTTGGTCTGCCCTTTCTCTGATGATTCTCCCTTGCACTCTCATATGTCTTTCTGGCAGCTTTACCGATATTCTGAGCTGTCTTTTTAATGGATACATGAAAGATCAGTATGACCTGGGTAATTGTAAAAGCGATGATGATAAGAACTGTAACGATCTTACCGCATACTGCCTCTATACCGAGAGTAACAAAACCGCCTACGATTCCGCCTGGAAGCACAAGACCTGATTGTCCCGGAGCTCTTACCATCTCTTTATTAAATCCGGATTTCCAAAGAACAGAAACGGCTTTGGTTACTGTCGGAACATCCTTGCCTTCAGGGATACAAAGGCTTCTTACGTGTTCGACATTAAGCGTAAGAGCAGCAAACAAGGAAGCTGCGCATACAAGAAGAAGGATGGCAGCCTTTACACGGGTAAATGCAACGCGTTCTCTTTTTTCGAGAAAAAGATCTACAGAAGCATAAAAAAGAAACAACGGAAGGATGAGCGCGATCGTACC
Organism: uncultured Clostridia bacterium; assembly: GCA_947165785.1. Lineage (GTDB taxonomy): Bacteria > Bacillota > Clostridia > Saccharofermentanales > Saccharofermentanaceae > Saccharofermentans. Next base: position 632 of record CAMVBS010000037.1, read on the forward strand.
GAAAAGTCCGAATCCCACTGACCTTAAGAAATTACCGACCGAACCGGTTATGTTTTCCGGAAGATAGTACATAAGGCCAAGGATTATGGCGCAGAAAAACAGGACAACGCCCATTACTTCCTTTTTGCCATCATAAGCCATAACCTAACCTCCCGGCTGCTTTAAGTATACAGATGCATGATTTAGCATCTACGATCTCATTATTCATTGTCATCTTGATAAGTTCTTTGAAAGGGATCTTTTCTACATTCAGGAATTCACCGTCATCAAGGTCGAGTCCCTTGAATGTAAGATCTAAGGCAAGATACATGCCTATCTTCTCGGAACAGTATCCGGGCGAACAGACCATATAGCCAAGATCATCAACTCTTCCAGCAACAAAGCCCGTCTCCTCGCGAAGTTCTCTTATAGCGCATACCTTAGGATCTTCGCCGATCTCTATCTTTCCTGCAGGAACCTCGAGCAAGACTTTCTCAAATGGCGATCTGAACTGTCTTACCATATAGGCATTACCTTCAGAATCGATAGGAAGGATACACGCGCCGCCGTTGTGCTTAACGATCTCACGCTTAGCAGCTCTTCCGTCAGCAAGAGTAACATTCTTTACTATGCAGTCGAAGACTCTTCCCTTGAAAACAGTCGTACTGTCTACAGTTGTTTCTATAAGATCTTTATACTTATCCTGTTCCATATAACCCCTTGATCAAGAATCGACGAACTTACGAGACTGTTCTACTGCAAGTTCGTCACATCTGTTATTAAATTCGTTATCTGCATGACCCTTTACCTTAATGAACTTGACATCATGAACCGAAGTAAGTTCAAGAAGTTCCTTCCAAAGGTCGATATTGGCAACGGGAACTTTGGCACTGTTGCGCCAGCCGTTTCGCTGCCAGCCTGCGATCCAGTTCTGATTAAACGCATTGACTACATAGGCACTGTCACTATACAGATTGACTTTACAAGGCTTCTTAAGTGCTTTAAGAGAATAGATCACGGCTGAAAGCTCCATCCTGTTATTGGTGGTCTGCTTCTCTCCTCCGGATAATTCCTTCCTGTGTTCACCAAACATCAGGATAGCGCCCCAACCCCCGGGACCCGGATTACCGGAACAAGCACCGTCAGTGTATATATCTACTACGTACATATCAGCCTTTAGCCATTTCCTTTGTCTTCTCATCAGCAGCAAGTACTGACTTGATAACTGCGTTACGAAGTCCGCATTCCTCAAGTGCCATTACACCGGCAATGGTCGTTCCGCCAGGAGAACATACCTGATCTTTAAGAACACCGGGATGAAGTCCTGTCTTAAGACAGAGTTGACCCGAACCCATTACGGTTCCTGCTGCGATCTTAAGAGCATCGTCTCTCTTGATACCAAGGCTTACTGCCGCATCAGCCATAGCTTCGATAAAGAGCATGACATAAGCCGGACCGGTACCTGATACACATCCGATGGCATCCAATGTCTTCTCATCACATAGGATGACCTCACCGCAGCTCTCGAAGATCTTCTTAACGTAGGAAACCTCATCATCATTGAGACCTACAGGACAAACGGCACTTACACCGCAACCAACCTGTGCAGGTGTATTAGGCATGATCCTTACAAACTTAACATTGTCACCGAGAATGCCCTTGATCCTCTCACATTTAACTGCTGCAGCGATAGAAAGAACGATAACGCCGTCCTTAAGTCCTGATCTCAAACCTGAAAGAGCATTATCGAAATGGATCGGCTTAACAGCCATCAATACGTAATCTGCTCCCTCAACAGCCTTAACAGCTTCAGTAAAACCGTTGGTGCCATACTTTGCACAGACTTCATCTACTGCTTCTTTTCTGACATCACAGACATTTACGTCCTTTGCATCAAAGATCCCCTCAGCAAGAATGCCCGAAAGGATCGCTTTACCCATATTTCCTGTACCAATGATAGCAAGTTTCATTTTATTTTCCTCATTATTATTAATAATATAGCAAAACAATAATATCATTCTACTTGACATAGTGCAAACCAACGGATAAAATACTCTACGTTGTCACAGGGGAGTGGCTCAACGGTAGAGCAGCGGTCTCCAAAACCGCCGGTTGCGTGTTCGAATCATGTCTCCCCTGCCAGACAGTAAAGGCTGTTTCCAAATCTTGGAAACAGCCTTTTTGTTTCTTAAGTTGGTCACGCTATAATTATACGGATAACACGCGTCTTTATTGGGACAGTAACAGATAACTTGTCAGCAGAAACCGCCATTAACACCCACAATCTGACCCGTAATAAATGAACTCTCGGATGATGACAGATAGTAGATGACATCGGCTACTTCCTTAGGGTCCCCCAGTCTTTGAACCGGAGTATCACCTGCCAATGCGTCAAGATCCTCTTTGGAATAGCATGAAAGCATATCCGTAAGGATAACTCCCGGAGAAACGGCATTCACACGAATACCCGAAGGACCGAGCTCTTTGGCCAGTGATTTCACATATGAATCAACGGCGCCTTTGGATGCCGAATATAGTGCTTCACAAGAAGCTCCCTCCTGCCCCCACATAGATGAAACTGCTACTACAGAGCCTTCTTTGCGGGAGATCATAGACGGAACGATCTCATGGATCAGATTAAAAAATCCGCCGAAATTTATATCCATTACTTTTCTGTAATCGTTAAATCCGAATGTATCAGAAAGACCCGAAAGAGATATTCCCGCGTTGGAAACGAGGACATCGACATTGTTAAATCTCTCAACAGCCTTGGAAACGGCATCAGATACCTGCTTTGGATCTGATACGTCAGCCTTTATAAATAGAAGCGAATCTGCATTGGAAGATAATTCATTCTGAAGAGAATTCTTTGCCTCCTCATCCGATGAATAAAGAACGGTAACGCTAAATCCTTCAGTTATAAATCTTCTTACGGTTGCAGCACCGATACCTCTGGTTCCGCCTGATATCAAAAGATGTTTCATATTACACCTCCATACGCAACCATTATACATTAGTACTGAAATAATTGTATTTACACGTGTTTAAGGTTAAAATCACAATGGCAAATAATTAGATGAGGTATCAATGATGAGTACTGATAACGAAAATAACTATATCGATGAGACATCCGAGGAAGAACTTAAAAAAGTCGAAGAGATGTTAAAGTCTTCCAGAAGAGAAAGACAGAAGATGAATTCTTCGAAAAAGCCTCAAAAGAGCGACAAGAAGGATGACAAGGATTCATTTGTATCCAAACTTACCAAGAACCCTGTTATCCCTATAACGGCGCTGTTACTCATAGCAGTTCTTGCCTTGGGAGTATTTTACTTTGCTCCAAGGCTTAAGAAGGATAAAGTTGATTCCATCGGTATAACTTATGAAACTTTGAGAACAAATTATGTTAATACCAAGCTTTACAAAGAGTTGTTCAAGGATTTCGACTGTAAGCTTCCCGATATGCAGGTAACCGAGCCGCAGGAAGGAAGCAAGCATACCAAAGAACTTAACTTTTTCGCGATGAAAGTAAATAACGGTTTTACGACTCTTAATGTAGGTATTCAGGGCAGTACGAGAAAAAGCGACGGCGAGATCGTTGCATTAAGATTCCTTTTCGAGGATACAACTGATCAAAACGAGAGTCAGAACGTCCTTATCTCAGTACTTATGTACTACAGAATGGTCTTTAATTCGGTATTCCCTGAACTCACGGACGAAGAAGCAACAACACTTCTTAACAACGGCATAAGTGCAGGTACTTTCCAGATAAAGGATAATATCGCGTACAGGATCGGTCGAGATACGATAGATGGCAAGAACTACTACATCATGGACTTCGCTCCTGCCACCCAATATCAGTCTGAAAATAATAAAGCTGCTGAATCATCAGCAGCTTAAAGATCGTTTTATCCTTTTGTAGCCGTCGGCTCAGTAGATGCGAACGAAGGCTCGAGTTCCTCGGAAGGCTGTGTCTCTTCTGCTGAACTGTCAGCTTCGGAATTCTCGATATAATCCACATCCATAGGCAGATAATCAAGAACAGATACGTACTTTTCCTGAAGTGGGACGGAATCGCTTATCTTATCAGAAACAAGTTCATTATGTCTATACGGAAGAGTTATCGCTACATAACTGATACCCCAGATAAGAAGTGCCAGAACTACCATATGAAAGATCAGAAGCGGTGTAACTACAATAGAGAAACTGTCTTTCTTGCTCTTTCCGTTCTTGATCTTCTTGGCATCTGAAGAGATGAACTCGGCAACTTTAAATCCCTTTGAATCGATCTTGGATACGATCTTCTCAAACATGGAATTTCTTGTGTATTCATCAAGGCTTCTCTCACCGAAAGTGAGGTTTTCAGGAAGCTCATACTTCTCGACGATATCATTGGCATTCTTAAGAAGGATATCACCAAAGACAAACATTACTTCATCACCGGAAATATTCTGTCTTTGCTGGAAGACATCAACATAAGACTTAACGATCGCCTGCTCGGTTCTTGTAGTTTCCTTACAGATAGAATAAACAGAAGGATAGACCATATCGATGGTCTCATTATAAAAGTCGTTTATATTATCTCTCTCGAGACGTTTATTCCACATATCCATGATCAGTTACCTCCCTGATTCTCTTCAGCGGCAGGAGCCTTAGAAGGTTCTGCCTTCTTACCCATCATAAGCTCATCAGCCATTCTCGATACACTCGAGATCGGATAGATGAAGGATACGACAGCAAGAATAACTGTGATAACCAAAAGTACGATGGTCGTATACTCGATCGCGATCGCCAATGTAAGAACAGGAACCGTAATGATAAGTGCAAAAAGGAATGTTCCCTCAGCAGCCTTACGAAGGTTTCCGCGGACTCTGTCCTTGGCAAGTCTTGCAATGACATAAAGGTATGTATAGTCGTGGATTCCAAGGCTCACACCGAAGAATGCACATGTAACTACCAATACCTTGGCTGTAGGAAGCAAAGCAAAAAGTGCAAGACCCAATATGGCAGCACAAGATGAGATAAGAACTCTAACCTTGGAAGTAAGGATCTGTGATGTGCTGCGCTTAACAATCTCAACAACAAATGATGCAACGAATGCACAGAGCAGATAGTAGAAAGCCGAAGTCGGGATAGAGATTCCGACAGTTCCAAGGAAATTAGGAACGAAGCTTATCATGAACGCGAATATAAATCCGAGGACATATATACCCGACATCAAGAGCTTACCTGTATATTTATTCGTAAGGATTTCCATCCAGTTATTGATAGGAAGATGTGATTCCTTAACGATAGTGTTGTTTCTCATAAGGTATGTCATGGCAAGAGCTGCAAGAACAAGACAAGCACCGCTTACGAGCATTACAACAAGAAGTCCGAACCTCTCGAAAAAGATTCCCGAAAGAACAGTTCCTACCGAGACTCCAAGATAGTACGAAACACTCTGGAGCTTATGGATGGAACGATCGTCAAAGCCCTCATAACCGAGCTGAGCAGCATTGATCCTGTAATCTCTTAAGTAATCATGCGTGATACCGCTGCAGATCGCGATAGGAAGTGCCATGCCTACCAAAACATAAGGAATGTCGAGGAATCCTGCAAGAAGTGCAAGGAAATAACCGAATACCGTAAGAACAAGTATTGCGATCTTGGAAGTAAGCTTACTCTTGATGGTCCTTCTGACACCGGAAAAACCGAAGAAACCGATCGCATAAAGCGTAAGTGCCAAGGCGATAAGGCCATAAATTAGAAGCGTATTCTTTCCATCAAGTGATTTCTTAAGATAAGCCGCTATAACAACCGGCTGCATAACTGCAGAGAAAGCAAAGAAGAACGAGACGAACTTGCATGCGTCCTTACCGAACATGATAAGAACCGGAACGTTACCCTTAACGCCCTTTGTAAGTGTAGAGATCAAGAGGTTGAACTCGTAGATGATGATTCCTGCGGAAACTGCGATCGAGAAGATCGTGAAGATCCAGCTTAAGGACATACCGTTAACGGTTGCCTCAAAATCGCTCTCAGGCATGCGTACTTCAAGGATACCTGCTACTGTGTTCTGTGAACTGATGATAGGAGCGATAGCACACTTATATCTGACACCGTCTTCAGTTCTTGACGTAAGAGTTACTACCTGTTCTTCAAAACAGTTATTATAATCTTCACTTGCGTCCTTGGAGATACCGGAAAGCGTGTATTCGCCAAGTTCCTTTGTAGAAGATGAAGTATACATCCTAAGGAAGGAATTACCTGCTTTGATATAGATATCAAAGATATAAGGCTTTTCATCACCATATGTGTAAGAAGGCAATGGCCATGACATGTTCTCAGAGATATCAGCGTGACTTAAGGCAACCGAACATGAAACTGCAACTGCCTTCATGGATTCGCTTCTTTCAACCTTCAAAGCCTTAATGTATGTCTTGGTAAGAACCGATGACATAACGAGAAGCACGACAAGTACGATAACGAAACAATATCCAATGGTAGCGGATATGGTCTTTTTCTGTTCTTTGTTACGTCTTTCAGAGGAAGCTCTGCTCATAAAGCCTTACCTCCCTTCTTACCTGTACTCATAATGATCTTCGGGATGAAGAGCTGGATAAGGAATAATACAACGCCTGCAGCACATGATACGATCACGGCCTTAAGGATCCTGTTCTCTACTTCATTACCGAGCTTTGAAAGCTCACCGAAAGAGCACTTATACTCGAAAACGGCTACGCACTTTCCCGTGTTATCAACAACCGGTACGAGCATGCTCTCGGAATTTGCTCCGTCGATCCTCGTTATGCTGTTGTCAGCGGAAAGCCAATCAGAGATCTGAGTATCGACTACTGCAAAAGTTGCTGATTCATCGGAAGTAGTCAGAAGTGAGAGCTGTCCGCCTGTATAAAGGAACAAAGCGTAATCTTCTTTGGAGTAGCTGTCAGTAGAAGTATCAGCCAGAAGCAACGGGAAGACCGCATTATATTTCCCGATGGAACCCTGAGGGTCATTGACGAGTTCATCGCCTGATACGCATTTTTGAACTACGTCAGATACAGTCTGCATCTTACTGTCAGTGATTCCTTTGTATTCTTCTTCAAACTTAAGCCTCATATGGTGCACGGCAAAAGAAACCGATACCACGGCAAGGATCAATGCAACAACGATAAGGACTACCGCACGGATGATACGATTGACGATATCTGATTCATTACCTTGACGACTGTAACCAACCTCAGACATATTGTTCTCCTGATCTAGATAGAATTATTCATAGTACTTCATGTTAGATTATATAATAATTATCCTATGTGACGTTGCATTTACTTATCATTCACGTTACAAAGCACTACTGTTCTTCTGATTCTTCCTCATAGTAGATAAGGCCATACTGTATAAATGAGTAGTCCTCGATGTTATTGAGTACATCCCTCGAAAGAGTCGAATAATCCGTATGAGGATTTCCTTCCTTGTCATAAACAGCTACCGAACTTATGGCTGCGATCTTGGATTCCAGTACTCTCAGGCATGACCTCGTCTCAGGGGATCTGATCCCTGCAAGATCCAGGACATCCTGACCCAGGAAGTTCGCGGATGTGATACCGTCCTCACCTGCATGTTCTGAAATATCATAGTTTGCCCATACAAAATACTGGGTATTATAAAGCTCGACAGAGTCATCGATATTTACAGTTCCAAGGTCAGTATTAAGCATCGTGTCATAAAAGCCTGCATCAAGAGTAGGAAGATGGTCGCCGAAGAATACGACGATCGTAGGCTCGTCACTTTGAGACAGATATTCGATCAGATACTTTAAGGCATCATCAGACTCACGAAGAAGTGACAGATAATTCTCCGCATAGTTAAAATGCTCTCCATCAGGCTTAACGACGTTATTTATCTTGATGTCGTAAGCCATGTTGTCATAATGCTCCGAGAAATCCGCGTGGTTCTGCATCGTGACGCAGAAAAGGAAGAGCGGATCCTCACTTTGCTCGTAGATATCAGTTATCTTATGGAACGTATCCATATCAGAGATATACCTTCTTACATAATGAGCATCCTCAGGGAAATCGTCCCTTGTATAGAACTCGTTAAATCCGAGCAAAGGATACTTTTCCCTTCTGTCCCACCAGTCACCGTCGAAAGAGTGCAAAGCTACGGTCCTGTATCCGTTCTGTCCGAAAATAGCAGGAAGCGCCTCTGTTTCATGATTGATATAGAAGGAATATACCGATGATCCCGGAAGCAGCGAACTCATGGAATAACCCGTAAGGAATTCGAATTCGGTATTACATGTACCGCCACCGAAGATACTTACAGCCAAAGGACCGTTTCTCGTGCCTTCAACAAGAGAGTCATAATAAGGCGTTGCGGGCTCACTTGTCTCAAGTTCTCTTATCTCATTAAGATCACAATAAGCTTCGCTCATGATACAGATGACATTTGGCTTAACGTCATTATGAACGACATTTTTGTTAAGTTTCTGACTGGCTACCTGGGATTCGTAGTAATAGATAAGCTCCGTAGTAGCTTCAGGTGAATTGTTATCTTTTCCCCTCGCATGGATATTATTCATGTGATAAAGGAACGCCATATATGTTCCGTTCTCGTTATAACTCTGGAACGGAGGATATACCTCGTAGTAGACCTTAGCCTTGTTAAGAAGCTTGGTATTAAGAACAAGACCGAATATGGAAAGAAGGAATACTGCTGTAGCAAAACCCATCATCGCAAGCCTTACTCTGGAGAACGCATATCTTCTTGTAGCAGTAAGCCTTATAAAGCATACGATAGCAACGGCAAAGATGATACTTACAACGAAATTGACCGTAACATGGAAATAATACGTTGAACCGGTCTTGACCGCTATGCCTGCAGACACGAGATCCCAAGGCATGAACGTATCACCTCTCATGACAAGCTTAACATGGTTCGTATAAGCGATCAGGGCAAGTAAGAAGGAAACGATTATGCAAGACAATGTTCCAAGTCCCGTGAGCATGTAGAGCATGAAATAAAATGCTCCGATGATAACGACGGCAGACAAAAGGACAAACCAATGCTTTAATGTCATCGGTCCGAAGATCCTGATACCGCTGTTGCTTTCAACATTGAGCATCTCCGCAAGAAGGATGAGCATGATAGGAAGTCCGAATGCCCTGAGTACTTCTTTGATCCTTTGATGCTTCATGAGCTTATCTATGAACAGGATAGCCACCAATCCGCCAAAGAACAGGAAATGAACTACTGCATAAGCATAGTTGGTTGTCTTGTAATAATATGCGATGTTAAAGACCTGCGAGAAGCCGAGACTCGTATCATTAACGATCTCAGACTGAACGATATCAACGTCATCATCGATGGTTATGTCATCGTCTGCCCTGTCATTGCTTCCGAACCTTTCAAGATTGATGCTTTGATGGGTCTTTACAAGTATATAACTGTCTTTGTCGATGTTTTCGAGAGAAAAGACCATGGAATATCTGTCGCCCTTGGTAAGCGAGAGGTCATCGCAGTCGACCTGAATGTAGCTACGGGAAGAGTTATAAAGGAAGAAATCCTTATCAAGAATGACCTCGCCCTCACTGTTCCTGATCTTAAGATTAGCCTTATCAGATGACTTGAGCACGGATCTGTCCGGGTTGATGACAAGTCTGAATGACCTTAAGGTATCACCATGTGCATCGAAGTACTGCGTATATTCTGCACCGGAGAAAAGCTGCGTGTACTTAAATCTTTCCTTATCGTAGTTGAAGTAGACCTTATTGCTCGAAAAACAATCGAAAAAGGCTACGAACATAATGATGAACGCCAAAGCAACAACGATCTGATAAATGTATCGCTTACAAAGGATCTTATCGGCCTTACGAACTGCCGATGCGATCTTTCCGATTATATCTTTTGTCTTTTTTATTGCATTATCTGTTTTCATATAATAATTTCCCCAAACAATTATACAACAAAAAAATCAAATTCCACACGTGCGCGTTTATATTATAATGATAAACGAGGTAGCTTTATGAACTTGTTAATTCGTCATTTTATCAAAGACTATGAGAATGTATCAGATAACCGCGTACGCAATGCTTACGGCAAGTTTTCGGGTATCGTCGGCATAGTATTCAATCTTTTCTTATTCACCATCAAGCTTGTTGCAGGAATACTTTCGGGATCGGTCGCGATCATCGCAGATGCTGTTAACAACCTGTCTGATGCGGCTTCGAGCATCATAAGTCTGGTAGGATTCAGACTCGCGGGTAAGCCTGCGGACCCGGATCATCCGTTCGGTCACGGCAGATATGAATACATTGCGGGACTTATGGTATCGGTATTTATCTGTGCCATCGGAATAGAGCTTTTCAAGACCGGTATCGATAAGATCTTCCATCCTGAAGATCTGAACCTCTCAGTTATCTCTCTTGTCATACTCTTGATCTCGATCCTTGTAAAACTTTACATGATGTTCTTTAACTTAAGACTCGGTAAGAAGATCAATTCAAAGACATTGAAAGCAACTGCCATGGACTCACGTAACGACGTCTTCTCCACTCTCGCAGTTCTTATCGCTTCCCTCATAATGCTCATCTTCGACATAAATATCGATGGTTACGTAGGCGTTGTCGTTGCAGTCTTCATCCTGATCTCAGGATTTGGCCTTATCAAGGAGACTCTTGATCCTATCATCGGTAAATCACCTGAACCCGAAGTTGTTAAGACGGTAAGCGACATCCTTACCTCATCAGAGCATATACTCGGTATCCACGACCTTCTCATCCATGATTACGGCCCGGGAAACATGTTCGCGAGCGTACATGTTGAGATGGATTCCAAATATGATCCGATACTTGCCCATGATGAGATAGATAATCTTGAAAGAGACGTTTTGCTTAAGACAAATATCCATCTCGTCATTCACTATGATCCGATCGTAACTGATGACGGTGTTACTCAGGAACTTCGTGAGGAGATATCGAGATTCGCATCAGAGCTTAATCCCGAACTTACCATTCACGATCTGAGGATAGTTCCGGGTGTTACACATACTAACGTTGTCTTTGATATGGTCGTTCCTTTCTCCCTCGAGTCCCAAAAACAAGAACTTCGCCGCAAGATTTGCGACGAAGTCCGTAAAAGACACGAGAATTATAATTGCGTCATCACGATTGACGTGGAATACGCATCGCTCGAGCAGCGTTAAGGATAGCGATCACAAGGACGCCGACATCACCGAAAACGGCTGCTCTCATTCCTACTATACCCAGTGCACCGAGTATCATTATGAGGATCTTTACTGCAAGCGAGAAGATTATATTCTCCTTAACGATCCTTAATGTCTTCTTGGCAAGTCTTATGGCTACAGGGATCTTGCCGAGAGAATCATCCATCAATACTACATCAGCTGCTTCTATTGCCGCATCAGAACCCAGCGCTCCCATCGCGATACCGATATCTGCACAGGTAAGTACCGGTGCATCATTGATTCCGTCTCCCACAAAGGCCGTAGTTCCGCCTTTTGCCATGATCTTCTCGAGTTCAGCAACCTTCATGTCAGGCATAAGTTCTGCTCTGACATCATCAATTCCGACCTCAGAAGCTACCTTGGCTGCGACCTTGGAATTATCACCCGTTAAAATAACTATCCTTCCTACTCCGGACTTTTTAAGATCCTGAACAGCCTTCTTTGAATCAGGCTTAAGCTCATCATTGATAACGATATGACCTAAGTATTCCTTCTCGAGCGATACATGTACCGAAGTTCCCGGAATATGACAGTCATGATAATCGGAACCGATATCCCTCATGAGTTTATCATTACCTACATAGTAGGTCTTGCCGTCTATCACTGCCTTAAGGCCCTTACCTGCTATCTCTTCGATATCGCCTATCCTTTCGGCCTTTATATGCTTACCGTGAGCTTTTACTATCGACTCGGCAACCGGATGATTGGATCTGGATTCTGCAAGAGCCGCAATATCGATGAGTTCATCTTCATCTATCTGACTCGGATGGATAGCATCAACTGCAAAATTACCCTTTGTGATAGTTCCTGTCTTATCACAGACAACAGTATCCACTTTGGATAATGTCTCCATGAAGTTACTTCCCTTTATGAGTATTCCCTTACGTGATGCTGCACCAATACCGCCGAAGAAACTTAACGGAACGGATACTACTAGCGCACAAGGACAAGATACTACAAGAAATATAAGTCCTCTGTAAATACTTCCAGCTACTCCCATATCGGTAAATACGATGCATGCCAATATGATCAGAACAGCAAGTATTACGACACACGGAGTATATACTCTCGCGAACTTGGTGATGAACTGTTCGGACTTTGCTTTCTTATCCATGCTGTTCTCAACAAGTTCAAGGATCTTGGATACCGTGGAATCTTCGTAATCTGCCGTGGTACGGACCTTTACGGCACTCGTGATATTGATACTTCCGGAAAATACCTGAGAACCTTTACCAACTTCCACGGGAAGACTCTCACCCGTAAGTGCGGATGTATTAAGCGATGTATTTCCTTCTTCGACAATACCGTCGATCGGTATCTTCTCACCCGGTTTAACAAGGACCAGTTCGCCGACCGATACTTCACACGGATCAACCTCTTCTTCTGCTCCGTCCCTTATGACTACTGCCGTATCAGGAACGATATCCATCATATCCGATATGGATTTTCTGCTCTTTCCTACAGCGATACTCTGGAAAAGTTCTCCTACCTGATAAAAGAGCATTACGGCAGTTGCTTCAGGATACTCACCGATCGCAAAAGCTCCGATCGTAGCTATCATCATCAGGAACTCTTCATCAAACAAACGGCCTTTGAGGATCTTCTTAAAAGCACCTAATACAATGTCATATCCGACGATGAGATACGGTATCATATACAAAGCGAGCTTAAGATACCACATGTCTCCTGTCGGAATAAAGTGCATCACAACAAGAAGGACAGCCGCTATGATTATCCTTATAAGTCTTTTCTTCTGTTTTTTAGTCATGATTATCTAACTATCTGGCAGTCCGGTTCAACGTCCTTGATAACTTTCTGAACCTTATCCAAGATCTCCTCAAACTTATCGTCATCAGCCTCAAGTATCATCTTCTGAGCCATAAAGTTAACGTTGACCTTCTTGACTCCCTCTAACTTAGCGATGGCATCTTCCATCTTCTGAGCGCAGTGTGCGCAATCGAGTTCTTCCAATTTAAACGATTTCTTCATAAGTCGTGTTCCTCCATAATATGTTCAAAACCCTGAGCCAGTATCTGATATACGTGGTCATCAGAAAGAAAATAGATCATGGTCTTTCCTTCTCTTCTGTTACCTACAAGGTTATTGTCCTTTAAGATCTTAAGCTGATGGGAAATAGCTGACTGCTGCATTCCGAGACAGTCGGAAATCGCATTTACGCTCATCTCATTCTTGTAAAGAGCAAAAAGGATCTTCATCCTTGTCGTATCACCGAAAACCTTAAACAGGTCAGACACGTCGCACAAAAGTACGTCATCCGGCATTCCGTCCAGGTGTTTCAGCATATCCTTGGCATGATCATGATCACATTTCATATCGGTCTCCTTTAACGTATGAGTATTTGTTCATATGTTTATTTACTCATATGTTATCACATATTATTACAGTGTCAACAACTAATTTTTTTCGAAAAGAAAATAATCGACTTTATAGTTTTTCCAACATATTCTGAGGGTCTTCCGCAGCTTTGACCTTATCATTGGCCATGATGATAACACCCTTCTCATCGATCAGGTATGTTGTCCTTACAACTCCCATGGATACTTTGCCGTAGTTCTTCTTTTCCTTCCAGCAATCATATGCCTCGATGACCTTCCTGTCAGTGTCGGAAAGGATCGTAAAGTTGAGGTTTTGCTTAGTCTCAAAGTTCTTATGAGAGTTAACGGAATCCCTGCTTACTCCGAGGACCACAGCCCCCTTCGATCTTATCTGCGGCATACGCTCGGAAAAACCGCAGGCCTGCTTGGTACAGCCCGATGTATTATCCTTCGGGTAGAAATAAAGGATCACCTTCTGACCTTTGTAATCTGAAAGCGAATGCATGTCTCCGTTTTGATCCGGCAGTGTAAAATCAGGCGCAACTGTTCCTATATCAAGCATAAAAGCCACCTCCGTTTTTGTTAATGATACAACACTTTTATTAATGAGATAACAGAGTATAATAATTTATTATGACTTTTTAAGGAGTAAGATTATGATCTCAAAGAATATCAAAGAGAAACTCGGTTCCGGCTCCCTCATCAGAAAGATGTTCGAGGAAGGAAATAAGAGAAAAGCAATCTACGGCGAGGATAATGTGTTTGATTTCTCCATCGGAAATCCTGATCTCGAGCCGCCGAAGGAAGTTAAGGATGCTCTCAAGGCTATCGTAGAGGAAGATGTTCCGGGCGGACACGGTTATATGAGCAACAGCGGTTATGAGGCAACAAGAAAAGCCATCGCCGACAAGCGTTCAAAGGAGTCTTCCGTTTCAGTTGATGCGGGTGCAGTATGTATGACAGTAGGCGCAGCAGCTGCCATGAACGACGTATTCCATTCTATCCTCGATCCTGATGACGAGGTTATCCTTCTTGCTCCTTTCTTCATGGAGTATTTGAACTATATCGATAACCACGGCGGCAAGGCAGTTATCGTCCAGACAGATGATAATTTCATGCCTGACGTTGATTCAATAATCAAGGCTGTTACACCTAAGACAAAGGCTATCGTTATCAACTCACCTAACAATCCGTCCGGAGTCGTTTACGGAAAAGATCTTCTCTGTGAGCTTAACAAAGCACTTCTCGAGCAGGATCACGTGATCCACGTAATCTCTGATGAGCCTTACGTAGAACTTGCTTACGACGGCATCGAAGTTCCTGCTGCATTGGACTGCTTCGATAACCTCATTATCTGCTATTCATGGAGTAAGGCATTGTCTCTTCCGGGAGAGCGTATCGGTTACACACTCGTAAGCCCTAAGCATGCTGACTACGAAGATCTTACAGCTGCCATCGTTCTTTCCAACAGAACACTCGGAAGCGTTAACGCTCCTGCCATCTGGCAGAAGGTAGTTGAGAGAGCATTGTATGCCAAGGTAGATGTTCCTAACTATGAGCACAGAAGAAATCTTCTCTACAGCAACATTATCGAGTCGGGATTTGAAGCAGTTAAGCCTAACGGTGCACTCTATATCTTCATGAAGACACCAAACGGACTTGATGACAGCCAGTTTGCCGAAGTATGCGCTAAGCATAATCTCCTTCTTGTTCCGGGTGCAAGTTTCAAGCGTCCGGGATACTGCAGACTCGCGTTCTGCGTTTCTGAGAAGACTATCATCAATTCCAGAAAAGCATTCGAAGCAGTTGCCTCTGAACTCGGTCTTAAGTAAGAAAGAGTAAACTCATTAAAAATGGTCTGTTTATCCTTTGATAAACAGGCCATTTTAATTTAGCGATCAATCTTTGTCGGTAATTACCACCAACAGTTCGCCCTTTTCAACACACACAGAGAAAGAACCGCTGTTATCAGATATCTCATTACTGTTTGTATATGAACTTCCGCGTTCTATGGATGCATTATCAAGCGGATAATATAGTCCTTCCGTCGTTACGCCTTCTACTTTATCAGTAACCGGTATCAATGATATGGCTTTAGATCCCGGATCGATAATACCTTTAATATTTATATGATCTTTTCCGCTTAAAGGAATGATATCAGTTCTTCCGTCCGAGCATATTATGCTTCTGCCCTCACTTCTTAATCTGGAAACAAGAAGGATATTTGTAAGAACATGATCGGGGCGTCCCTGCAAAGAACATATAAGAAGAACATCCGATCTCTCATCCGCAGATCTTATCGCAAGCTCCGTATCAGTCATATCTTTCTCACACGGATACTGATTTAACGGGATATCTTTAATTTTTATATACTCTTTCCCGGAAGCGGAAATGGAATCCAGATCACCGAAAACTTCATCCACTCTTATGTTGTTGGAAAGCGCATAATCCACACCGCTGTCAGCACATATGATCCTGTCCTCGGAAGAGATGAGCTTGGCAGCTTCCTGAAAGATCGGTCCGCCGGTGATTACTACAGTCTTACTGCACATATAAGATCCTCAACGGCTTTTGCATGATCATCATTATCGAAAACGGCACTTCCGGCGACCAGGAGTCTTGCTCCAGCCTTAACTGCCGTCTCTATCGTAGCTTCATGTATACCGCCGTCGACCGAAAGTATCGTTGAAGCACCCTGCCTGTCTATCTCAGCTCGTATTGCGGAAAGTCTTGCCGGAGCATCATCCATAAATTTCTGACCGCCGAGGCCCGGGATAACAGACATAAGAAGGATGATATCCAGGTCCTTGATATATGGAAAGACCTTCTCAACAGGAGTATCCGGATGGATAGCAATACCCGCCTTCTTACCAAGTGACTTGATCCTACTTATAAGAGCCGCAGGATCCTTGGTACATTCAATATGGAAGGTTATGGCATCAGCGCCGACCTTCGCGAACTTTTCAACAAACTCTTCAGGATTAGTGATCATGAGATGGACATCAAAGATCATATCCGTATGAGGACGTATCTTATTGATAACGGGAATACCAAATGAGATATTCGGAACATAATGTCCGTCCATAACATCGATATGGAGATATTTTGCCTTGCCCTCGACTTGTTTTATCTCATCAAGGAGGCAGCAGAAATCTGCCGATAATATTGATGGAGCTATCTCAAAATTCACATTACTGCTCATAAAGAAATCTTTTCCTTCCCGTATACTCATTTCTCTTCTGGTAGAGTTCTTCCTGGAACTCCAGATAACGGGAATACCTTCCTTCATCGATGGTCTTCCCAACTTCGGAGATAACCGCGCAGTCTCTTTCCGATACGTGTCTGCAATCGTCAAAACGGCAATTGAGACTTTCTTTCTCTATCTCGGGGTATCCCAGGATAACGCTTTTATACTCTACACCCAATTCAAACAAACTCAAAGATGTAAAACCCGGAGTATCCATTATAAAACCGCCGAAAAAATCAAACAATTCGACATGTCTTGTTGTGTGTTTTCCTCGTTTGAGCCTGTCACTTATGTCTCCGACCTTCATTACATCACCCTGCAGAAGTCCGTTACAAAGAGTACTCTTTCCAACTCCCGATGGTCCGGCAAACCCGAATGAAGCTTCAGGACCTGAAAGTTCCAGAAGTTTTTCGGGAG
>CAMVBS010000038.1 GCA_947165785.1 uncultured Clostridia bacterium
CTTCGAGCTTACTGTTATAGTTATCCAGAAGCCTTATATACTTCTGATCCTCCGTATTATCAGTAATAAAGAACTGATAACCTCTCTTTCGACCGGCCAATACCATTTTTCTGAGTTCAATATGGTAGAATTTGTCATCCATCTCCCTGCTGAAGACATGATGATTCTCATCTTTATTAAACCCTTTGATCCAGGAGATGAGCTTATGGGAAAGTTCATTATCATCTTCAAGCACATCATCTACTGCAACATTTGCAAGTTCAGGAAAGACCTTCTTGGCAGTCTCGTTACTTCCAAGATAATGATAATTCAGATCGACCGATACAATACCCGTATCACCTGACTCAACAAGGGTATCTACAAGAGTATCATCGATATTATAAAGTTCCACTCTGTATACGATGATCAGATAATCGATAAGTGCAAGTGCCAGAGCAAAAGGAACCAATTCATATTTGGTATGTATGATCTTATGTCCGAAAAAACCTGCCATACTTAAAAATTCAGGAACAAAAAGATGAAGAAGGATCCTTTTGGAGACGTTTTTCTTACGTATGTAACAGTGTATGATAGTCATTACACCGATAGCGATATAAACAACCATTACGGCAATAAAAAGATCATGGAACGGACCGTATCTCTTATTTGTAAGAACTCCTATTCCGTGAAGGACTTCGAAGTCACAACTTCTGTAGAAAAGATTAGAAGATCCCATCGTGATAGTCGTAGCCTGAAGAAGAAAACTCGAGAGTATCAGGCTCACTTTTACCCATCTGTGAACCCTTATCTTGCAGAAATTGATGATACTTAATGTTATGAACAACGGAAGAAAGCAGCCTCCGATATAAGTGATCTTATTGGCAACGAGAGCAGCGTCAAGAGATCTGGAAGTGGCTGTCAGGAAAAAGCCCAATTCCGTAATAGGGATACAAGTAAATATCAAAGTAAAAAAAGCATCAAAATGTCTATGCCAGACAAGTGCATATATAACTGCACAAGCAACCGAAACCAAAAGCGGCGCCAAATAAATCATTCAAAAACTCCTTACCTCAGGCATCCTTGCGTCTGACGACAAATCCGAATATCGCCTTATTCTCATAACGTGCAAGAAACCTGACCCTGCAATGGAGAGTGATATCCTCAGACCATTCAACATCCAGAGTTATCCTCTCGTCAGGCTTAGACTCAGCCTCTTTGAAAACCTCACGTATCCCGTTTTCTCCCTCTTCTCCGAAATAAGGCTTAACCATATCGATACTCATGATACCGAGTGATTCGAAGAACTTTTCATATGCACGATTATAAAAAACAAATCTGGTTTTGTCAGTAGTCTCATCCAGTTCTATCAAGGTGATCGCAGTAAGGTTCACAAGCCCGCCTGCATCCTTCTTCTTGCTGTGGAACGAATTCAAAGGTGAACTGGACAACATGTTCAAAGAAGATGCCTCACTATAGTATTTACGCATTCTAGGATCTTCAAGATTAGCTAGAGTACTGTCCTTAACAAGGGCATAGTTCTCACGTGGTTCAGGTTTGCCGAAGTAATATCCCTGTATCTTCTCACAGCCGACTCGTTTCAGGAAATCATACTGTTCCTTAGTCTCGACACCCTCAGCGAGAGTAGGAAGCTGAAGCCTTTTGGACATACTTATGATGGCGGAGATTATAACCTCCGACTTAGGGTTTACACCTATTCCTCTTACAAATTCCATATCGATCTTAAGCGTGTCAAAATCGTACAGCTGAAGGTTATTGAAAGAACTGTAGCCGGATCCGAAGTCGTCGATCCAAACCTGTATTCCGCTTGCCCTGATATCGGAAAGTTTCTGAACCAGGCTCTCGACACCTGTCGCAGCCGCACTCTCCGTTATCTCAACGATCAAGGCATCCTTAGGGATATCGTACTTGGCTATCGTATCAAGCAGTACCTGCTTTACATCACAAAGCTCAAAGTCCAATCTGGACAGGTTAAGCGATATCGGTTCATATACATAGCCGCCGTCGATATGTTTTCTTATATCTTTGCAGACCTTGTCCACTACAAACATATCCAGCTTGTGGATGAGTCTTACACTTTCAAGAACATCTACAAAGATAAATGGCGGGATCATTCCGTGGTACGGATCCTTCCATCTTGATAATGCCTCATATCCGCATACCTCACCTGTAATAGATCTGACTATAGGCTGATAGTAGACGGAAAAATACTCTTTTTTAAAGGCTGCATCGAAATGCTCGACAACATACTGACGAAGCTCATTATTCTTCTTAAGCTTATCATCGAAAAATACATAGTCACGGTCATAAACATTCTTGACCACATCGCATGCCATCTTTGCTCTGTCGATGAGAGTAACGAACAACGGCTCTTTGCCGTCACTGTGATAGATGCCGGTCTTGATATGCATATGAAGACCTCTTTCATGCTTGCGCATGGCATCATCTAAATCTTTAAGCCTTTTAACCACCTCTTCATCAGAAAGCGTATTTGAGATGACTATAAAGTGATCACCGCCTGCTCTTGCAACGACATCATCTTTAAAGATCAGAGACATCTCATGAGCAAGGTTACGAAGGTATTGGTTACCGCCTTCAAAACCGAATCTTCTGTTGATGGATTGAAAGTTCATTACATTGAAAAACAGAACAACGGAATCAGGGGTTACCTTTATAGGACCTGAGGGATAAAGCTGCGTCATGATCCATGACATCGTATATAAGCCTGTCAGCTCATCTTTTAAACTTGGAACATGAATATCTCTTCTCATGTCTTTATCCATATGTTCCGCCCCCGATTATCGTTCTTATTAATAATAATATCACCGAGGTCTCTGTTTTTCTTGTTTTTTCGATAAGTTTAACAAAATATTTTAAGTTTTGAAAAAAGGGGAAAAAAATAAGGAAAGCTTCATTTCTGAAGCTTTCCTTAAGGGGGTATAAACGTTTATTTCACAAAGGCTATCTTTGCGAAATTGTAGATTCCCAAATACCAGATTGGCCAGTCATGACCTCCTGATTGTTCCTGCCATGTGAAATTCTCATTAGGCACCAGCAGATCACATTTGTCAGGAAGGGTCTTTGCAGCAGTATTGGCGCTTGAATAAGCTATATCATCTTCCTTACCGCAGATGTTATAAAAGTAATCGATCGTATATTCCGAATTTGATATCGTCTGCGCATTTATGTCTGCTGCGTTGGATGTAGGAGCAGCAGAAAAAGCTCCAAACCACGAGAACAGATCCATACATTCTCCGATACCGATATTGATCGTCTGCATTCCGCCCATGGACAGACCTGCCATTGCCCTGTGTTCACGGGTTGCACTCATATCGTATCCGTCCGGAGAAAACTCGGCATAGGTCGCGTAATGCTCTTCGATATAAGGGATCAGATCATTACGAAGTTCATATCCGAAATTATAAAAAGAATCAAAGTCCTGATCGTGTTTACAGCCGAGGGCTTTACCGTTAGGCGTTACGACGATCAAAGGTTCAATATCACCGTTTCCTATAAGGTTATCAAGGATAAACTTGAGTTCGGAATTCTCAAGATCAAGTCCCCATTCATATTCATTACCGCCTATACCGTGCATCAGGTAGATGACATTATACTGTCCTTCAGGATCATACCCTGCCGGCAGATAGACAAATGCATTTTTGTCACAACCTTCACCGTCACCTATGTAATCGTTTGCATGATAAGTTATCTTCTCTACTGTACCTGACTCGCCATCTTTAAATGACATCTTGTAGTCTTCCGGGATCTCCGTCTCGTACTCATAAACTATTTCTTCTTTTGTAGTCTCCGTAGTTTCGGCACTTGTTTCTTCAGTAGTAGTCTCTGATGTGACAACTTCAGTAGTTTCCGAAGAAGAAGTCTCAGCAGTACCCGATGTATTACATCCGGCTAAGATCGAAACTGTCAAAAGTAAAGAAGCTGCAGGCAATATCAGTTTTTTCATTTTTATGTCACCTTCATTAGTTTTATAAGGTGATTATATTATTCGCATCTGATATAAAAAACCGAATAACACGAGCAAAATACCCCATGAACTCTAAGCATTTTCTCAATAAGAAAAGCCCCCGATACTTACGTATCGAAGGCGTATATCTCAAGTTCTAATGAACTAATACAAACAAACTCAATATAGATTAGAAAGATTTCTTGTCACAAGAGGAATCAAGAACCGACTCAGTGTCTTGTGATAAAGTTGAATGCTGCATTGGTCTGTCCTCCTCTCTTTCTTATGTCTTCATTATAAGATCCAAAAGCGGAGTCAATATGGCACAAATGTAAACAAATAAAAAAGTCTTGATACGATTCTTCAGCTTTCATATCTTTCCAGAGCAAAAGTCAGGGAATCTCTTATCTCATCACGCAATGTGTATGGTGAGATAACCTCTACATAATCAGCATACTGTAAAGCCCATAACTTCATCGCCATAGGACTGCCCCTGAAATTAACTTTAACCACATCATCCTCACCTGAGATAGGGTCTATGGCTATGTCCTTACCAAACCATTCGATCAGTTGATTTATGATATAAGGTTGCTTGGAAACGATCATCTCGATCCTCTCAGGCGGGTCAGCGTACATATATGGCCTTGCTGCCGTGAAATAATCCGGAGGAAGCCCGTTCTCATATCCCCTGACACTGTTGATCCTTACGATCGGCTCCTTTGTTATCTTCATATCGGTCATATGATCTAACATGTGAAAGACTATCCTTTTGTGTTTTTGGGAATAGCCCATAAGATAATATCCCTGCTGATGAAACAAAAGCTGATAAGGACTTATGACATGTGATGAAGATTTATGAAGCTGTTTATCCACACCGTAAAGATTATAGTCGTAGCTGATCTGACGTTCCTTGCTTATTGCTTCATAAACAAGATCTATGTTATAAAACAGCGACGGGTTATCACCTTTCCTGGCTGTTCCCATCGGTATGAGCTTGTTGCTCTTTGGCACAAAATGTTCATTAGACATTCCCTTGAGCTTATCGATAAGATCCTCGGTATGTCTTTGATTGATCATCTTGCTTCCATACACACAATCTATGAGAAAATGAAGTTCCGAATCGTCAAACACTCTCTCATTAAGGTAGCTTCCTTTGCGATCTGAAACGATATCATAGCCTGCTTCCTTGAGTAGCGATATCTTGTTGCTTATTGCTTTACGATCATGCTTGATGCCATACAAGGACTCGAGCTTATCAATGATCATCGCCTGTGTAAGCGGATGATTGGCATCACTGAACTTCTCGTATATCTGAAGGATCCTTAAGATCGCCATCATTTTAGGTTCCATTTCTGACATAATCCTGCCCTCTTATTCCGTTACGCTCAGACCTCTTCATCACTTTCTTCACGAGGTCTTGCAAATCTTCTCTGTCTTACCGCATACAATTCTTCTTTGTTCTCACGGATATATTCCGTAACCTTCTGTATCTCTGATAATGAGATAGTCGGACTTTGAACCTTGATCGTTCTGGCAGGTGTCGAGAATATGAGATCTCCCTCTCCAAGAAGTCTGGTTGCTTCATTAAGATCCAATATCGCCCTACTCTTCTTTTCCGTATCTACTTTGAACGCTACCCTGTCGTCAAACAGTTCATTGATCTTATATTTAGGATCACTGTACACGACAGGATACATTGATGAGATCAGGAAATTAACTCCGGCATTTTTGCCTCTTGCGATGATCCTCATTAGTTTTTTCATGATCTCACTGTTATCTGCCAATGTCTCAAGATTACAGATGATGACGAGGATCGAAGGAAGCATTGATCCTCTGGAAAATCTCGAAGCTCTGTTATGGTCGAGAATGCTCCTTGTCTGATCGTCATAAAACAATCTGTAACGCTCCTCTATCTCTTGTTCCAGTTCATCGATCGCTTCGGATGCTTCCTCTTGTGTCTTTTTGATCTTTTCTATATGCGGAACACCCTCATAGACGGAAAAACATCTGTCATTGATATCGATCGGAACTATCCTTATGTCCTGCGGAGTCAGGGAACAGATAAGTGACATCACCGCAGAATCTATAAAGTTATTGACCTCGCGGGGATCATCACCGCCAACGATGAGATTATTATTCAGGTTTGTCACCGAATGTCTCGTAACGCTGCATCCAAGAGGTATGGTCATCGAGGAAGCCCTAAACCTGAAATCTTCAAAGAATTCCTTAAGCTTAACTTCAGTCAGATGTTCATTAGATATCTCTACGATCATCTCACGAGGATAAAAACCGATCCTTCTCGCGTTCAAGACCCTAAATGATTTAACATCCATCATCTCACGGATCTTTTCCGATTCCTCTGTTATTCTTTCAAGACTTCTGCGATCTTGTGAACTGAGAGTGTACTCAGAAAAAGCCGGTCCTCCGCTGAATTTTACGACCCTGACATCTATCTCAAGTCGATCGAGCACGGAGTTGAGCTTATCGGCACACTTCCTAAGCTCTTCATCGCTTATATACACACCATACGGAACACCGTCGTCCAGCAATTCAATAAGGCTTTGGCTGTCGTGTCTTAATAACATCTTCGTACCTCCCTGTTTTCTTAGGTTGGCTTGATGATAACTCTTGTTGTGTCCTATTTTCCGTACATCAAGGCTATGTTTACCATTTATTCATTCTTAGTTTTAAAAAACGAAAACATGCCCGCAATAAGTCATACGTATTTTACGATAACAAATTCTTATGATACCATTAACACTACGGGCTGTCCGTAGGAATAAACCACGGAGGTCACTAATATGAGTACAGTTTATGATTTCAATGCAACCGACAGAAAAGGAAACGAAGTCAGTCTTTCAGCTTATAAGGGCAAAGTTCTCCTTATCGTAAACACTGCAACGGGATGCGGATTTACTCCTCACTACGAACCGCTCGAGGCAATGTATAAAGAACTTAAGGATCAGGGTCTCGAGATCCTTGATTTCCCTTGTAACCAGTTCAACAATCAGGCTCCGGAATCAGATGATGAGATACACCAGTTCTGCACTCTTAAATTCGGCACTGATTTTCCGCAGTTTAAAAAGATCGATGTAAACGGCGATGATGCACATCCGTTATTCGCCTTCCTTGCAACTCAGAAACATTTTGAAGGATTCG
Source organism: uncultured Clostridia bacterium (assembly GCA_947165785.1). Classification (GTDB taxonomy): domain Bacteria; phylum Bacillota; class Clostridia; order Saccharofermentanales; family Saccharofermentanaceae; genus Saccharofermentans. Next base: position 7,121 of record CAMVBS010000038.1, read on the forward strand.
GCAAAGGACTTAAAAATGTAGCATTAAGCAAGTTTGCAGATGCCAACAACAAGAAATACGGAGATAAGGCTTACATCAAATGGAACTTCACCAAATTCCTCATAGACCGTGAAGGAAATGTCATAGCAAGATTTGAGCCGACCACCGATATGGATGAAGTAAAAAAAGCTGTAGAAGCTGCTCTTAAATAAAACAAAGGATATGTAGAAAGAACAATGGATCAAATAGCATAGATCTGTTCATTGTGTTAACTTATCTCTATCTTATCAGGAGGGTTATTGTAAATGGTTAGACATGTAATAGTCTGGAGTTTGAAAGACGAATACAGCAACGAAGAAAAGGAAACGATCAAGGCAGGCATCAAAGCAGGTCTTGAAAGTCTCAAGGAAAAGGTTCCGGGTATCATGCAGATCCGTGTACTTACCGACAGACTCGCAAGTTCAAGCGGTGATGTAATGCTCGATTCAGTTTTCGAGGATGAAAAGGCACTTAAGGAATATTCTGTTCACCCTGCACATGTAGAGGTAGCTAACAGTAAGGTAAGGCCTTTTGTAAAGATCAGGAGCAGTTTCGATTACGAAGTTTAACGAGGTAAGACAGATGAACGAGATAATCAATGCAATGGAAGAAAGAAGGAGTATCAGAAAGTTCAGATCGGATATGCCTTCGAAGGATGATATCAGACTTATCATCGACGCGGGACTTTATGCTGCAAGCGGAATGGGCAAGCAGTCCTCAATCGTTATCGCAGTAACGAATAAGGAACTTCGCGACAAGATCTCCAAGGACAACTGCAAGATCGGCGGCTGGGGCGAAGATTTTGATCCATTCTACGGAGCACCGGTCATCCTCATAGTTCTTGCAAACAAGGATATCCCTACATATGTTTATGACGGAAGTCTCATGATGGGGAATCTCATGAATGCAGCGCACTCCCTGGGACTTGGAAGTATCTGGATCCACAGGGCAAAGGAAGAATTCGAGCAGGACGGATACAAGAAACTTCTCAAGGACCTCGGCATCGAGGGAAACTACGAAGGTATCGGTCACTGTGCCATCGGATATATCGACGGAGAGAATCCTTCAAAGCCTTCACGTAACGAAGGCCGTGTATTCTGGTGCGAGTAATCTTACCGAATAGTATCAAAGCATAAAAGATCGCTCATCATAATGGTGAGCGATCTTATTTTGTGCTTGTTATTTTTTGATCTTAAGTGTTCTCAGATACTCCTTCTGTTCAGGGGTGATACGATAACTCTCAACGGCTTTCTGGATAGTCTTGTTATGAGTCCAGGTATCAAGCTTATGTCCCTCGATATAAGGGATCACCGAATCATACTGTTTTGCAAGTGCCGTTGCAAAATACCAGGCGATCATCATGTTTACATAGTACTCATCCGACCTTATCTTCGAAACCGCCTTACAATACTTATCGGAGAAATCATCGTCAAGGAAATGTTCCATCAGCATTCCGATCCCGAATCTGATCGTGTAAGTCTTATCCGACTTGATCCACACCTTAACGTGATCCAGTAGCTCCTTCTTATGCTTCTTGAATATCTTCGGTGACATCTGATCACAGGTAGCCCAGTTATCCACATAAGGAAGGAACCGCTCAAGTTCATCCATACACCTGTCGTAATCCTTCATCTCGGATATGATAAATGCATGGAGCTGATCCTCATCAAAATACGTGTGTGGAAGATCACCGAGAAAATCCGATACGTCTTCCCTTTTTACCAGTTCCTTCGCATACTTTCTAAGTACCGGAGTCCTTATACCCAGAACCTTCCCCGGATCCTTATCAGGTATGAGCTTACCTTGAAACTCACCGTATTTGGTATCGGTCTCATTCTTGAGATTTTTAATTATCTCATCTGTAATCAAAATGCACCTCCTGAAGCTTAAGGTTAAAAGCAGTCTTATCACTGCTGCTGTAGCCTGCATTCTCATAAAACTTCAAGGTGGAAGGTTTCTTGGATCCTGTCATGAGCATCATCTTGTAACAGTTATTCTCAACAGCGATCTTCTTTGCATATTCAAGGCACTTTGTCGCATAACCTTTTCCGCGGTAGTCACGGTGTGTAACAACATTTTCGATAAGGACATATGGGCGAACATTTCTGGTAAGGTTCGGTACCACGAGACATACGCATGATGAGATCAGCTTGCCGTCCTCTTCGCATACGACTATATGATAGTTCGGATCATTTATTATAGTCTGCCAGGTCTTCTTAAGATGCTCGTCATGAGCAGGGATCTCAGTCTCATGAAGATGCAGATAAAGATCCAAAAGCCCGTCAAGTTCTTCTTCTCTTACTTCTCGAATCATATTTCTTTTCCTCCCGAAAAAGTGATCGTCGATCGACAGTTATTACACTAATATCATACCATTAGGATCGTTCATTACTTATAGTTGGAATGTTTTCTTTTTTATCACATAACTTTTTATGACAGGCGAATCAAGATCTTTAAGCTTGACCTTCCTCAGTGTCTTGTCTTTGATGAGCGGACGCGCCATCTCAAGCGGCAGGAAACTATAGTAATCCCTTCCCTTAAGAAGCGGGATGACCTTGGCGCAATCATCTATCTCTATAGGGAACCTGTGATGCTTCGGAAAGATATTACGGATAAACTCACCGACTTCCCTCAGCGCGAAATCACACATGACATATTTCTCTGCCATCAGCTCTTCCCTGGATATCTCCTTATACTTTCTGTTGTTGATATCTGTTACCAGTACCATCTCATCAGTCTTATATTCCTCACACGAGAACTTGGCCTTGTGAAGCGGTATTATCGAATAAACGATATCCAATCTGTCATCCTGGATCTGTTCGAGAAGCTCCTTGGACATATCGATGGTTATCAATATACTGTCGTCCGGATTCTTGTCCATATAATTTCTTACTTCCTTCTCAACATGACATGCATATATCGTATTGCTGCAGCCGATCCTTATGGTCCGACCCTTCTCAGACGATACGTATGGCAACTCATTATCGGTAAGATCCAGGACCTTCTGGACATAAGATCTGAACTTCTCTCCCTGATAAGTGAGTTCGACCTTCCTGTTTGTCCTCTCGAAAAGTTTGACCTTCAGTTCACGTTCAAGCTCGTTTATCCTGTTACTTACAGTAGACTGGGCAACAAACATCATCTGTGAAGTCTTCGTAAAACTTCCCGTATCAGACAATATAAGAAAGGTTCTCATCGATTCTATATCCATTGTTTTACCTCTATCGACAATCTCGATTATTATTATCGATTTAATTCGTTTTACAGATAGTATACTCTCACCATATAATCGAAGCAACAAAGACAGCAGAAAGGAAAACAAAAATGAACATTACATACAGCAGCACACACGAATTCAGCGAGAATGATCTAAGGCGTCTCTTCCTGTCAGTAAACTGGGAGTCGGGAAATCATCCGGACAAGCTTCAGATCGCCATGAGAAACTATGCTTCCGTCTTCTCCGCATGGGCAGGTGATAAACTCGTCGGATTGGTCTGTGTCATGGACGATGGTATCATGACAGCTTATATCCAATACGTTCTTGTCGATCCGGAATATCAGGGACAAGGTATCGGCAGAGATCTTCTCAATATGGTAAAGGATCATTACAGTGAATACTTAAGGATCGTGCTGGTTGCATACAGTGACAAAGTACCGTTCTATGAAAGCTGCGGTTTTACTCCGGGAGTAAATAAGACGCCGGTATTCATAGAGAATATGTAAGATCAACGGATCGATCGTATCTGAAAGACAAAAAAGAGCCTGCTTCCGTGAAGCAGGCTCCGTTCTTATACAAATGGTTGTAGATCAGAAATCGTATGTAAGTCTTGTGAAGTTAACATATGTGTCTGAATCCTTGCCGTTGGCTGAAGCGTAGATACCGATACAGCAACCTACAAATCCGCCTGCTACCTCAGTAGAGAGATTAGCAACGGATGCTTCACCGAGTTCCTTGTCACCGCAGAGGACCTTAGTATTAAGTCCGTCTACAACGATGGAGACAGTTACGTTTCCTGCTGCTTCCGTTTCACCTATAACTTCTTCCTTACCATCCTGACAAAGGATCATCTTACACTTACCGTCGATGACCTCACCGCGGAGATTGTAAAGGTTATTCTGAAGAAGGACAAGTCCCGCACTCTCACCTGCCTTAAGTGAAGAAGCATCAAATGTAGCAGCAGACTTGAAATGATGATGCTGCTGACGGATAGCGATGTAAGAAGGACTTGCTACTGCCTTGATATCATCCTTTCCCGCCTTGAGCTTTAAGCCCTCACCGTCGAACTTATACATATCATCAGGATAGTTACGTAGCATAAGGAATTCATCACCGAGTTCCTTCATCGATGCGAAGTTATAATCCTTAGCCGTTCCCGGGATAGTTGTCTTTCCGTTTGTCCTGGATGTGTAAGACGTCGGATCTTTTGTCGGATCCCATTCAGGAAGATCGATCTCGACTTTCTCAGTAAGCATTCCTACGCCCGGATTTACGACCGGCCAGTCCTCTTCCCAGGTAAACTTTGCAAGGAAAGTCTCACGGCCCATCGTAGTAAATCTGTTCAAAGGACGTACTGCGAGCATAGTCATGAACCACTCGCCCTTAGGAGTCTTGATGATATCACCGTGACCGACGTACTTGATCGGGTAATCCTGACCTAAGTGTCTGTGTGTAAGGATAGGGTTCTTCGGGTTACCAACATAAGGACCCCAGATATCCTTGCTTCGTGCGATCATAACGGAATGCTCAGGACCTGTGCCGCCTTCAGCGTGCATGATGTAGTAATAACCGTTCTCTTTGTAGATATGCGGTCCCTCAGGCCAGATACAGCCCTTCAAAGCGCCGTTCCATACATTCTTCTTCTCGCCTACGAGCTTCCACTCATTAAGATCTACCTCAGCGATGTAGATATACCAGTCGCCGTTGTACTTAACGCCGTCAGGATTAGGATGAGTTCCGATATAGTAGCACTTACCGTCATCATCGAAAAACAGTGAAGGATCGATACCGTCAGCATCAACAAGATAGTGAGGCTCGGACCAAGGTCCCTCAGGATTCTCAGCCGTAACGATGAAGTTACCACCGTGCGTTACGTTGGTACAGATAACATAGAATGTACCTTCATGATATCTGATAGTAGGAGCAAAAAGTCCCTGTGAGTGATCAGCTCCCTCGAGCGGGATCTGTGAATGTCTGGTAAGAACATTTCCGATCTGCTCCCAGTGCACGAGATCCTTACTGTGCATCAGGGAAAGTCCCGGAACATAAGAGAATGTTGAGTTACAAAGATAATAATCCTCGCCTACAGCGCAGATAGACGGATCAGGATAGAAACCCGGCATTATCGGGTTGGTTGCATAGATATGTTCAGCCATATAGTCCCCCTAATTTATTATTAGTACATAGATGATACACTAATTGCTTCAAGTTTAAAATGCCGGGAACATATCACTTTATTCCGAGATAGTTGTAACCTCTGTCTTCGATGACATCCTTGACCTTTGCTTCATCGAATTCACCATCAAGGCGGATCAGGACCTCATTGTCATTGTGGTTCGGCTGAGCATATGAGATAAAATCCAATGCCTCGAGAGATTTCTTGACCATAGCCTCGCAGTGCTCGCACATCATTCCTTCAACTTTAAGTGTCTTTTCCATAGTGTTTGTCCTTTCTTTTTTGTTTATTTTCTTTACTTTGATCGCTTTGTCGTGAGTTTCATCATGCATGTTAAAAAGATTGAGCCTTAACGCATTCATGCACACCGTAAAACTCGATATACTCATGGCAGCGGCACCTATCATCGGATTCATCTCCCAGACGAATACTCCTGCCGCCAAAGGTATGCAGATAAGGTTATAGAAGAATGCCCAGAACAGGTTCTCGTGGATATTCTTAAGCGTCTTTCGGCTGAGCCTTACAGCTGCCGCAACATCCTTTATCGAGTTATCTACAAGCACTATATCCGCGCTATCGATCGCGACATCAGTACCTGCTCCGATCGCTATTCCGATATCGGCTCTGGTAAGCGCAGGTGCATCGTTTATACCGTCGCCTACCATGACCGTCTTGCCGTCTTCCTGAAGCTTTCTAATTACTTTTTCCTTACCGTCCGGAAGAACATTGGAGATAACTTCATCCACGCCTGCAATATTACCGATCGCCTTTGCGGTATTCTCGTTATCGCCCGTCAGCATCACTACCTTATAGCCGAGATTTTTAAGTTGTCTTATTCCTTCGGCGGAATCTTCCTTGATCGTATCGGCAACAGCGATAAGTCCCAGAAGTTTCTCATCCTTCGCGAAATACATCAAAGTCTTTCCCTGCTCTGACAATTCCTTTTCTTTCTTCTCGAAAACGTCAGGCAAAGTTACGAACTTTTCAATGTATTCTCTTTTACCGCCCCGTATGACTGAGCCTTCGATAACACCCTCAAGTCCGTTTCCGACTACAGCCTTAAAATCCGATACTTCACTGTAAGTCATTTCTCCTGCTCTTTTAACTATCGCACCGGACAAAGGATGTTCACTTAATCTTTCAATAGAGAAAGCGGTCTTCAAAAGTTCATCTTCACTTATCTCATAGGGACAGATATCAGTTACCTGAGGCTTTCCCATGGTTATCGTACCGGTCTTATCCAAAGCAACGATATTGGTCTTTCCCAGGTTTTCCAGTGCCTCACTTGTCTTAAAGAGGATCTTGTTTCTTGCTCCTTTTCCGTTACCGACCATTATGGCAACAGGAGTTGCAAGCCCAAGTGCACAAGGGCACGATATTACAAGAACGGAGATGCCTCTTGCAAGCGCAAAACTTACTTCTCTTCCAATGATCAGCCATACCGCGATAACGATCAACGAGATGGCAATGACCACAGGAACAAATATACCGGATACTTTATCGGCGATCCTTGCGATTGGAGCCTTGGTCGCTGCAGCATCAGATACCATCTTTATGATCTGCGAAAGTGTCGTATCCTCACCTACATGAGTTGCTCTGCACTTAATAAAACCTGAAGTATTTATGGTTGCGGCACTTACCTTATCACCCTCTTTTTTATCCACCGGAACCGATTCACCCGTAAGGGATGATTCATCTATCGAACCTGAACCGTCGATCACGATCCCGTCGACCGGGATACTTTCTCCGGGCTTAACGATAAAGATATCGCCTACGTTTACTTCATCAGCGTTAACCGTAATCTCGTTATCATCACGAAGGATCCTTGCCGTCTTAGGCTTAAGTTTCATGAGTTCCTTAAGTGCATTTGTCGTCTTGCCTTTGGAATAGGATTCGAGTGTCTTACCGACTGTAATAAGTGCGGGTATCATGGCAGCCGACTCAAAGTAGAGCTGATCATGATATACATGCATCATATCGGCTCCGTGCTCCATTCCGAGAATCTTATATAGAACAAACAAGCTCCATCCGAATGAAACAGATGATCCGAGAGCTACCAGGGTATCCATATTCGGTGCACCGTGTACCAGTGAATTAAAACCGCTCCTGAAGAACTTTCCGTTTATGACCATTACTATGATCGCCAGTAGCATCTGAGTAACTGCAAGTGCAGGATGATTGTCAGTAAAGTAACCCGGAAGCGGAAGTCCCAGCATGTTATGTCCCATGGTTATATACATGAGGATGATGAGAAATACCGCGGAGAAAATAAGTCGCTTTACTAATACAGGCGTTTCTCTGTCTTCGAGGTTATCGTTATCAGCTGTCTTAGCCGAACCTTGAAGCTTGGCACCGTAGCCTGCCTCGGTAACTGCCTTGATGATATCTTCGCTTTTGGCTGACCCTTCTACACCCATGGAATTAGTAAGAAGGCTTACGGAGCATGACGTTACCCCGTCAACCTTGGATACAGCCTTTTCTACCCGCGCCTGACATGCGGCGCAGCTCATACCTGTTATGTCGTACTTTTCCATTGTTATCACTTCATGAGTTTCTGGATGAGCTTTGTAAGTTCATCTATAGCTTCATCCTTTCCGGATCTTATGTCATCAGCCACACATGTTCTTATGTGACATGAAAGAAGCTCTTTGTTGAAACTGTTAAGCGCAGCAGTTACTGCAGATACCTGAACAAGGATATCCGGACAATAAGCATCTGATTCGATCATCTTCTCGATGCCTCTGATCTGCCCTTCTACCCTTTTAAGTCTTTTGATGAGAAGTTCCTTTTCTTCGTCTGTACGAAGTTTCTTACGACCGCTGCACGCAGGACATTTACCACTCATGATCTTGCTCCTTTCGTATACCCCCTGGGGGTATCTACCAAAAGACTACATCCTTATAGTTCATTTGTCAAACCTGTTGACTTTTTTCGAGAAAGAAAATAAAATGACACCAAGTCATTTTTATTTTGACGGAGGAATGATACATGCCGAAGGTTACCGAAGAATACATAGAAAAGAAGCGCAAAGAGATAGTGGAGGCAGCTTATAAGGTCTGTGTCCGTAAGCCCATAACTTCCATCGAGATGAAAGACATAATAGAAGAGACCGGGTTTTCACACGGAGCCATCTACAGATACTACAAGGATCTGGATGAAGTCTTAAAAGATCTCGTGATAACGATCAATTCCCAAAACAAGATCGATGACAAGCTTGATGAAATATTAAGCAAAGCAGATCCCGGCAAGTGGGAAAAGACTATCTATGACATATGCGATATGCTGGCGAAGTACATGAGCGAAGTCGGTACTGACCTTCTTAAAGTATCGATCTACAGCGATATGATGGCGATGGCAGATCCGGAAAGAGCGATGAACATTGCACAGCGACTCGGTAAAGACGAACAAAGTCCCCTTCTTTATGCAACGACGGCAACGGAAAGATTTCTGAAGGAAGTCATCAGTAAGAACAAGTTAAAGCCTGTATCCTCAGTAGACGAGATGATCCAGTTCATGATCGTCACATACCACGGAATCCAGACAGGTTACGTTCTCACTGATTGCTTTAAAGCACCGCATATCGAGGGCAAATATAAGCCTGATGATATGTTCAGAAATCTCGCAAGATCCGTGATCCTGATGATGGGAGGTGAAGTTTGATATGGTCTTTCATACATACGGAAACAAAGAAAATCAAGCAGTGATCCTTCTTCACGGAATGCTTACTCCATATCAGATCTGGGACGAAGCGGCTTCTTATTTTTCTAACCGATACTACGTGATCGTGCCCGAGTTAGACGGTCACACTGAAAAAGAGAAGAGCACATTTATAAGTGTTGAAGATGAAGTAAATATGCTTATCGAATACATAAGACAGGAACTTAACGGGAAAGTATATCTTCTGGCAGGTCTCTCGATGGGCGGAAGGATAGCCGCTGAACTTGCAAAAAGTGATGCGGTAAGTATCGAATATCTCGTGCTCGACGGCGCACCTTTAACGAAGACAAACAGTCTCTTAATGACAATAATGAAAAAGAATTATTGGAGCATCATCCGCAGATCCCAAAAGCGGGACCCGAAGGTTAAGGAGACATTTAAGAAAGATTTCCTCCCGGAAAAGTTTTGGGAGTTGTATCTTAAGATCGCGGATAATATGAAACAACAGTCAGTTAACAATATCATTGATTCTGTATTCATCCCCTTCGAGTTTATATCATATCCCGGGCATATGAAGATACTTTTCATGCACGGAACAAAGGGAAACGAATCTGTTTCACGCAAAGGTGCGATCAGGATGAAGGAGCAAAACCCGCAGATGGAGATCAGGTGTTTTGACGGTCTGGCCCACGCTGAACTGGCGTGCTTTAAGCAAGACCAATGGATCAAGGAAGTAGAGGATCTTATCAAATGATAGATTACTTCAGAGAAAATATGAGTTACTTCGGACTTATGAGTAAAGTCCGTAGATTTCCCAAGAATATCACCCCCGAGAGGATCATATACGGAGAAGATAAGGACCAGTATTATCTGTACTACGAACCCCAAAAGATACTTAGCGATAAAGCCATAGTATGGATACACGGAGGCGGCTGGAACGCAGGCGATCCCGACTTCTTCGACTATGTAGGTCAGCGTTTTGCCATGGAAGGATACCGCATCATTTCCGTAGGCTACAGACTGTCTCCGAAGTATAAGTATCCCTGCCAGATCGAAGATGTCTTCAACTGTTTTGATCATGCTCGAAAACACCTTAAGGATAAAGACGTATCAACTGATAAGATCATCGTCATGGGACCTTCAGCAGGTGCCCATCTGTCGTCTATCCTTTGCTACAGCGGCAAGGATCAGGAAAGATACAATGCGGATATGAGCGGAGTTATCGGATACATCGGATCAGGTGGTCCTTATAGTTTTCGAAAAGATCAGACAAATACGATCAAGATACTTCAGAACATGCTTTTCGAGAAAGGTTATGACAGGAAAACCGCGGAGCCTGTCTCCCTTATGAGCAGTAGCAATATCCCGATGCTGCTCGTTCAGAGCAGACATGACGGCTTGGTGGAATTCGAGTGCGCGGTCGATCTTAAAAAGAAAGCTGACTTACTCGGTATCCCATGTGAATTATACGAAGTAATAGACAAGAAAAACACCCATTCATGGTATACGGCAGGAATGTTCCTCGAGAAAAGAGAAGAAAACAAAGGCCTTGATAAGATATTGTCATGGATCGAGGAAAGATAA
>CAMVBS010000039.1 GCA_947165785.1 uncultured Clostridia bacterium
TGCATAATCTACGGCGGTCATGATGTATTTATCGGTGCGGATAAGATAAATCAGCTTGTTGATGACAGGATGAGGCTCAACAGTAACATAACTGAGGCCACGATGATTCCGGGTGCCGGATATCTTGAAGCTTTTGAAACTGATAATGATGCATATTGTAACGAGATACTCTCGTTTCTGATTAAATACTTTGGTTAATGCTTATGGAAAAAGATGTACTAATACTTGGAATTGAATCTTCATGTGATGAGACAGCGTGCTCTGTTGTTAAGAACGGCAGGGTCATTTTAAGTAATATCATTGCCTCGCAGGCAGATTTTCATGAACGCTTTGGCGGCGTTGTTCCTGAGATCGCTTCGAGGATGCATGTTGATGCAGTTTATCCTACGGTAAATGATGCTCTTTCCAAAGCAGGAGTTACCATTGATGATATAGATGCAATCGCCGTAACTTACGGTCCGGGACTTGTCGGAGCACTTCTGGTTGGCCTTTCATGTGCAAAGGGAATGGCTTTTGCTTCAGGTAAGCCGCTCGTCGGTGTTAATCATATGCATGGACATATAGCAGCGAACTATCTTTGTCATCCTGATCTTGAACCTCCTTTTTTGTGTCTGTCGGTAAGCGGCGGTCACAGTGAGATCGTTCACGTTAAGGATTATTCCGATATGCAGATCCTCGGTGCAACAAGAGATGACGCGGCAGGTGAAGCTATCGATAAAATCGCAAGAGTCATCGGCCTTGGTTATCCGGGCGGTCCTAAGATGGACAAAGCGGGAAGAGGCGGAGATATCAATGCCTATAAGTTCTCGCATACTCATATGAAGGATTCTCTGGATTTTTCATTCAGCGGAATAAAGACATCCGCTCTTAATCAGATCAATGAACTAAAGATGAGAGGACAGGTTCCGGTTCTTTCGGATTTTGCAGCATCATATCAGCATCATATTGCATCTGAACTTGTCAGAAACACGGTTCTTGCAGTTAAAGAAACAGGTATCCGTAAGGTCTGTCTTGCAGGCGGTGTCAGTGCCAATTCATTCCTTAGAGATCTCATTGATCAAACAGCAGCAAAGGAAGGATTTGAGGTTTTTTATCCGGATCTTAAGCTTTGCACGGATAATGGTGCTATGATAGCAGCAGCAGGATATTATGAATATATAAGAGGAGTACGACACGGATTGGACTTAAATGCGGTTCCGTCTTTGTCTTTATAAGGATATGGCAATTAAAAAAGGGATAAAGGTAATAGCTGAAAACAGAAAAGCTTTTCATGACTATTTCATTGAAGAGAAATATGAGGCCGGCATAGTATTGTCCGGTACTGAAGTTAAGAGCTTAAGGGCGGGTAAGATCAACCTTAAGGACAGTTACTGTACCATCAAGGATGGTGAGATCTTTCTTGTAGGCGTCAACATAAGTCCGTATGATCACGGAAACAGATTTAATCTTGATCCTATGCGCTCTCGAAAACTTCTCATGCATAAGAACGAGATCATTAAATTGTATTCCACCATCAAGCAGGACGGACTTACTCTTGTTCCGACGAAGTGCTATTTCAAGGACAGTAAGGTTAAGATAGAAGTCGGTCTTGCAAGAGGTAAGAAAAACTACGATAAGCGTGATTCCATCGCTGAGAAACAGGCTAAACGTGATATCGATCGAGCATTAAAAAATCAAAATAAATATGTTTAACCTTTATTTTAATAATGTTTGATAATATAATGTTCCTATAAAATTGAGGAGCTATCATGGGAAAGCGTAAATCGGAAATCAATATATTGAATTTGGTATCCGCTATCTTTATTTGGATCATTACTTCGGTTTGGATATATATTATCTTTATGTTATCCATGGAGAACGGATATCGTTCTTATGCAAGAAGTTATAATATCATCAGCCTTATTCAGGAAACGGTTAATCTTGAACTGACTCAGACTATTATTCGTAAAATGGCTCACGTTGTTGAATACGGCTTTTTGTCAGTTACTATCTATCTTGGTCTTGCATATACAAACGGCATTTCAAAGAGATATTCCTTAAGTACGGTTCCACGTAAGACCGTAAAACATACCAACGAACTTAATATCATCTATACATTCTGGCTTTCTACTTTTATCTCTATCCTTGATGAGTATATCCAGCTTTTCATAGAGGGAAGAGAAGCTACTTTGCTTGATATCCTTATCGATTCCGGCAGTATCGTTGTGATGCTTCTTTTTGTCAGGATATTCTTCCTTATCAAGCTTCGTTTGCTGAGAGAAACAGAAGAAGAGATCGGTTAAGTTTGCGCTTTTTTTCCTTATATGTTATATAATCTTCTTCGGATGAGGGAGGTTTGAATATGACTATTGAATCACGTGGAATGAGCAAGGAATATGCCGGTGAGTTTACCAGTATATATATGAATGGACGAAGACTTATTAAGGATCCTTCTTGCTTAATTACTTTTAATCCGATACCTTTTACGATGATCATTATGGTAGCTTCGATATTAGTTATCATTGGCGGCATATTATTCCTGTTAAGAAATGGCGGGATAATTTTAGGTATTCTTATAGGTATGTTATTTATTGAAGTGATCGTTGAGATCAAAATAATGATCGGATGGAAAAAATGTTATAAAGAGTTATATAGACCTGATTATGAGAGAAGTGCAACTATTGATGAAAGCGGAATTACTTTTAATGACAAGAGCAGGTCACTAAGTTATTCCTGGGATACGGTCAAGGCTCTTCGTATCGAAAAGAACGGAATCTATTTTATACCTAAGGGACCTTCAGGTATGTTTTTGGGTTTTTCTATAGAACATAAGGATAGGATCCTTGAATATGTTAAGAGTTTAAATGTCGACCTTGAACTGGTTGAATAAATCTTGAAATAAAAGAAGTGGGTCCTTGTTAAACAAGAACCCACTTCTTTTTGTTTTCTTTATTACTCTTCAACAGCTGCTGTCTCAGTAATAGTTGTCTGATCAGCTACATCATCATCTACTACACAGATGTATGACTTACCGATGTTAACCTTAAGTTCAGAACCGTCTTCAGCGAAGAGCTTGAATGGCTCATCCTTGGAATCCTGTGCCCAAGTGATCTTAACGATCTTGCCGTTAGATGCATACCATCCTTCACCGCCATCAGTAAATGTTGCATCTCTGAGGTCAGGCTGGATATCCTTCTGGTGGATATTAGCGTAAAGAACGACTACATTTGTAAATCCGATCTGCTCGCCTGTTGTCTCATCGATCTGAGGCTTACCCTTAGCAGACTTCATGTAAAGGTTGGAAGCTGCGTCGTACTTGAAGTTACAATCCTGAATTGCCTGCGAGAATACTACGTTGATCTCAGCACAGTCTCCTGCGTTCTCAAGGTTCTTGGAAGGAGCCTTTGTGAAGTTGAAGAGAAGAGGTGCCTCACCGTTAAGGTCGATATCGTAGTGTTCGATAGCCTCAAGGATGTGAGTTCCGTTAGAAACACCTGTGTGCTCGAGGGATCTTGATTTCCAATCCTGATTTCTCCAGAAGAACGTATTCTTAGGAAGATCTACATTTCCTTCTGCATCAGCCGATTTGAAACTTGTAGCACAGTTGTTACCCTCAACGTGATCTACATTACTCTCATTAATATAATTAATAACATATTTGTTACCGCCCCAGTGAATGAAAACTGCATTAAGACTTCTGCAGATGTCAGTGGACATGTAACGTGCACTTCTCAAAGAACCGATAAGCGGTACAGTATTTACGTCTGCAAAAAGAGCGACGAATCTTGTCTTGCCGGCTTCTGTTTCAAACTCGTAGATTGCATCGGCCTGAGAAACACCTCTTTGAGGTAAAGCTTCATAGTAATTGTTTACGGATATACCTACAATTCTCTTACCGACATTGGCAGGATCCATATCCTGGACACCTGTAACTGGGTTTACTGCATTGGGGTTACTAGGATCATAAAGATCGCTAACCTCAAGAACGGTTGTCTCGATGACTTCCTCTTCAGTAGTTGTAGTCTCCTCTTCTGTAGGAGCGGCTGTTGTTTCCGAAGTAGTCGTGAGCTCCGTTGTTTCCTCGGTCTTACTGGAGCAAGCTGCCAATGAGAAAAGCATAGTTGCGCCAAGTACTGCCGAGATAATTCTTCTTTTATGCATTAGTTCTCTCCTTTGTCATAAGAATTAGTAATAGTATACCACTAAGTTTGTTTAGAATAGTCAATTTGTGTTTTTGCCACAATTGATATAATATATCTGTGTTTTTAGTAAAAATCTTGGTGAGGTGAACGGAAAATGTCAAAAAAACAAAACACCGCGACCCCGAGAAAGACTTCCTGGAAACAGATTTTTTTACGTTTTATTTGCGCGATTCTCGGCCTTGCTATAGGCTGTACACTTTATATTTATAAGGTTTTGGGCGGTTTTAAATACGTTGTTACTCCTATCGTTTCAGAGCAGGAGTATGATACTTTGGAATTGTCCACTGATTCGAGCCTTACCGGAGGAGATGTTGATTCCTCATGGGCTGATGGCGGACATACCAGAGTCTATGTTGACCCTGCGCACCCTATTATCGAGGTGAAGCAGAAAGACAAAAACGTAGAAAATATCCTTGTTTTCGGTGTAGATTCCCGTGGCAGTGATGATTACCAGTGCAGATCAGACGCAATGATGATCGTATCTATTAATAAGAAAGCTAATACTATTAAATTGGTTTCTCTTATGCGTGATACCGGTGTATATATCGGTGATACGAAGGATACACAGTCATCTTCGCTTGATAAGCTTACTCATGCATACGCTTACGGTGGTGTAGGTCTTATGATCAATACCATCAATCTTAATTTCGATCTTGATATCCAGAGATTTGTAATGCTCGATTTCGGTTCTGCGGCAGATGTCATCGATCTCGTCGGCGGAGTTGATATCGACGTATCTCCTGATGAAGTTAAATATGCTAACTATGTAATTACAGAGATGAATACTCTTGTTAAGGATCCGGCACCGCTTCTTACAACAGGCGGAACACAGACTTTGAGCGGCGTTCAGGCAATCGGCTGGTCAAGGATCAGGTATCTGGATTCGGATTTTGTCAGAACTTCCAGACAAAGAACAGTTGCAACAGCTCTTATCGCTAAGGTCAGTGAGATGAACTATCTCCAGCAGATGGCTCTCGTTGAAGACTCGACAGGAATGTTCGAGACGAATATGCAGACATTGGATCTCGCAAGAGTCGGACTCGACGGAATGGGCGGAGCAAAGAATATCGAAGAATATCGTCTTCCTGAGGATAACCTTTACACGGTACAGGATAATCCTTGGATGATGATTGTTGATATGGACACACAAGTAGAAAGATTACACGATTTCATATGGGGAGGAGAAAATGAGTAAAACAGTATCGACATGTATTTGCGAGACTAACCTTATCCCGAATAATCCTCAGGAGAATGTATTTTTCCATACTCTTTACAGACACCAGCAGGATTTCACATCTGAGTTTGTAAGAACGGCTAATTCCACATCTCCTATTCAGATATGTGCATTATTCTCTACACAGGGACCGGATAATCTCGGAGCCTTTCTTAATCTCGAACTTAATAAGGAGCTCGAGAAGATCGTAGGTGATGTATCCAAGAACTCTGTTCTTGATTTCGATTCATTCTCGAAAAGGGTTATCAACACATTAAATATTAAGGTATGTGATTTTGTCGTTAACAAGGGCGGCACTCCTTTGAAGACTTCCATGACACTTGTTGTTATAGAAGGAGATATATTAAGGGTAATTAATGTAGGTAATACAAGAGCAGTCCTTATTAGAGACGGAAGGATCTTCTCTCTTTCTGAAGAGCAGACTGTAGCTCACAGATACGTAAAGATGGGTGTCATCACTCCTGAACAGGAAGCTACACATCCTGAGAATATGACTCTTACACAGTATCTCGGTAAGATGCCGCAGGACGGTCAGGTCCTTGCTGATACAAAGGTTCACCTTAAGCTTCGTGATAACGATGAGATCTGTATCATGGGTATCGGAATCTCAAAGAAGGTTCCTGCATCCCTTCGTAACAGAGTACTTGTCGGATCATCTTCGACTGAAGTTAAGTGTAAGGAACTTGTAAGTGCTGCATTTAATAATGAAGTTAAAGCAGGTATGACTGCCATCGTGATCAAGATCGAGTCCGTATTCCTTCTTCCGGGTGATGCTGTTATCGGCGGTGATCCGGGTCATGAGGTTGCTCCTGAAAAGAAAAAGAACAGTTATGAAGGTGAGTCTTCTTATACTGACTTTACAAAAGAAAACCAAGCCGCTGACAGAGATGATACCAAGCCTTTCAGAGAAGATATCTACAGCAGACAAGCTTCAAAGGAAGAGGCAGGTGATACCACTATGTTCAACAGTGGTAAGATCAATGCTGATCAGGTAGAAAAGGGGAGAAAGAAAAAGGTGGAGAAGAAAGAGAGTAAACTCAAGAACGTATTGATTCCGATACTTATACTCATTCTTTTTGCAGGTCTCGGATACCTTATCATGTTCATTATCTTTAACGCTGCTCATCTGATCGACTTTTTCGATAAGAAGCCAAAAGATCAGGTCGTTGATGTCGAGTCAGTCGTCATGTATGCAATAAATGACAATACGCCTGTTTATGCTGAAGACAGTGTTGATGCTGCGATAATCGCAGTATTGAACAAGGGTGATGTTGTATCAAGAACAGATGTAGGTGAGTCATTCAGTAAGATCAGAACTGCTGATGAGGTCGAGGGTTATGTCCTTAATGTTCAGCTTTCAGAGGAAGACCCGACTATTACTGACGAACTCCCTGAGATCGAATCGGATCCGACACCGGTTCCTACAGAAGAAGAAACAACGACTACTGTAGCAGAGACTGAGCCTGAGGAGACAACTACGGCTGCTACTGAGGCAACAACTGCCGCAACCACAGCAGCTGCTGAAGCTACTACTACGACAACAACTGCAGCTGAGACTTCGGCTACGACAGCAGAATCAACTACTGAGTCTACAACTGAAGCAACGACAACGACTGCTGCTACTGAGGCGCCTACTGAGTCTACAACTGTTGCTTCGACAAGTGACGAGAATCAGACTCCTATAAATGTTCAGCCTGAAGAGACCTGATATTCGGGGGCGTTGTTATTGAATCTATTTGAAACTAATTTTGAGGTGATGTTATGAAAGTTGCTAAATTTGGCGGTTCTTCGCTTGCAGATGCTTTTCAGATCCGTAAGGTGTGCGATATCGTTTTCGCTGATCCTGATCGTAAGATAATCGTTGTATCTGCTCCAGGTAAGAGAAATCGTGAGGATACGAAGGTAACAGATCTTTTGATCGCTGTTGCGAAGGCAAGACTTGCAGGTAATTCTTATGAGAAAGAGATCAAGGCTGTTATCGACAGATTTGAAGATATCGCAAAGTCCCTTGAGATCGAGGACGTTATCTCCGAGATCGAGAATACATTGAGAACTGTTGCAGGTGCTGATTATACGGATGATGTTAAGTATCTTGATTCCGTTAAGGCTATGGGTGAGGACTGTAATGCAAGACTTGTTGCAAGATATCTCAACTCCATCGGTCATCCGGCTAAATATTGCAATCCTAAGGAATGCGGTCTTTTCCTCAAGCACAACGAGATCGGTAAGGCTGTTATCCTTGATGAGTCTTATGACAACTTAAGTTCTTTGAAAGATACTGAAGAGCTTTGCATTTTCCCTGGTTTCTACGGTTATTCCAAGGAAGGCGAGATCATCACATTCTCCAGAGGCGGATCTGATATCACAGGTTCTATCCTTGCAGGTGCCGTTGGCGCTGAGGTCTATGAGAACTGGACAGACGTTGATAACGTTTATGCCGTAAACCCTGAGATCGTTAAAAATCCTTTTGCGATCACTGAGATCACATATGATGAGATGCGTGAGCTTGCTTATGCAGGATTCTCAGTCCTTCATGAGGAAGCACTCTATCCTGTATTCGTAAGAGGTATTCCTGTTCACATCAAGAATACTAATAATCCTTCCTCTAAGGGAACAAAGATCGTTTCCAAGCGTACACACTTCGATTCTCTTGTAACGGGTATCGCAGGTGAAAAGGGCTTTGCAACGATCACTATCAATAAGTATCTTATGAACAAGGAAGTAGGATTTCTTCTTAATGTAATGAGGATCCTTGCTGAAGAAGGTATCTCTGTTGAACATATCCCATCAGGAATCGATTCCGTTTCCGTTGTCGTTCGCAAGAAGAACTTTACTGAGGAAAAAGAAAAAATCATCGTTGAAAGACTTAAGAATGAACTTAATGTTCAGAGTGTTTCCGTTGAAAGAGATCTTGCGATCGTAATGATCGTCGGTGAGGCAATGGCTAATTCCGTCGGTATCATGGCAAGAGCAGCTGCAAGCCTTTCTTCTGCAGGTATCAACTTGAGGATCGTTAATCAGGGTGCTTCCGAGATCTCCATGATGTTCGGTGTATCCGAGGCTTATTGCTCATATGCTGTAAGAGCCCTCTATAAAGAACTCTTCAAGGTATAAGCGGGAGAAACTCATAATGCCTAATATCTTCAAAGCAATGGTCCCGAATGCCGTATATAAGGTCTTCTCGGATATTCCATTTGATGAACTGCTTTCTCAAGGTAAGACATGCATGCTCCTGGATTACGATAATACACTGGGTCCGGATCGGACATGGGAACCTACTGATTTCAGCAGAAATATAGTAGATGATCTGAAAAAACGCGGTTTTGATATATGTCTTGTCTCAAATGCTAAGTCCGAGAGATCATCAAATATAGCGGGAATGCTCGGGATACCATGTGTGACATGTGCTCATAAGCCCAGGACAGACGGAGTTATGAGAGCTTTGGATCTCATGCATGCCGACAAGAACAAGGCAGTCATGATAGGTGATCAGGTCTTTACGGATGTTATGGCCGGAAACCTTGCCGGAGTAATGTCCATACTGGTCGAACAGTATGAAAAGAAGGAGATCTGGTACGTCAAGATCAAGAGACCTTTCGAGAAGATAGTAAGGAAAATAGCCGGATTTTAGAAAATACTTGAACAATAAACAATGTTTAAGTAAAATAATATATCGTGAATAAATGCGGTCTACGCAATTTAATAAAGGAGTTATTTATGATTAGTGCAGGCGATTTTAGAAACAACATGTGCTTTGAGATGGACGGTCAGGTTTATCAGGTCGTTGAATTCCAGCACGTTAAGCCGGGTAAGGGCGCTGCTTTTGTAAGAACTAAGTATAAGAATGTTAAGACTGGTTCCGTAGTTGAGAGAAGCTTTAACCCTAACGAGAAGTTTGAGCAGGCTCAGCTTGACAGAAGAGATATGCAGTATATCTATTCTGATGGTGACCTTTATTACTTCATGGATCAGGATACATATGAGCAGGAGCCTATCCACTCTGAGTCCATCGGTGATTCCATCAAGTTCCTTAAGGAAGAGATGATCTGTAAGGTTCTTTCTTACAAGGGTGAGGTTTTCCAGGTAGAGCTTCCTATCACTGTTGAACTCAAGATCACAGAGTGCGAGCCTGGTGTTAAGGGCGATACAACAAACAACGCTACTAAGTATGCTACACTTGAGACAGGTGCTGTTGTTAAGGTTCCTCTCTTTGTTAACCAGGATGAGGTTATCCGTGTAGACACAAGAACAGGTGAATACTTGGAGCGTGCATAATTGCGCGTTTATAATAATATTTTCGAGAGAAGGTAAGGCATAATGGTAGACAATGCGAATCCTGAATCAATCAAGGGCGATCGTTCGATGTCTCAGGGTTTTGTTGCGCAGTATGCCGCCGAGGCCGCACTGCAGATTGACGGTGTGGCTTCTCTTGCACCTTCTTTCGGAGTCGCATTAAAAGAAATAGCAGGAGTAGTACATGAGGGCAAAGGCGTTAAGGTCGTCTTTTACGAGAACGACGATGGCTTTGTTTCAATAACTGTCTATCCTGTTGTTTATTATGGTAAAATTATTCCTGAGGTTGCTTGGTCGATCCAGGAGAAGGTCAAGGCTGATGTCGAGCGCTTCACGGGTCTTGTTGTTGAGACAGTCGACGTCCATGTTTGCGGCGTTGTAGCACGTGATGAAGAGCCTGCCAAAACTTAAGGAGGTATCGAATATATGAACCGTCTCGTACGTTTCCTTTTATTCTTATATTCTGTTTTGCTCGCCTTGATTTCTATGGTGCTTTTGTATGCTCTTATAGATGACGGTATTTTTGCGGATCTCTTATCTCCGCTTTCAACCATCGCTACTAATAAAGGTACAAAGTACATTTATTTTGCTGTTCTGATGATCATCTTGATCGCTGCGGTCTATACGATCACTTACAGTATCCTTTCCGGACGTTTGAGTAAGACTCGTGTACGTAAGACAGATATCGGTGTCGTTGATATCGGCGCTGATGCTATCGAGAGTATTGCTCTTAACTCTGCTAAATCTGCTCAGGTCGGTATCAAAAGTGCAAGAGTTCATGTATCTTCTGCCAAGAATGACGCTATTAAGGTTATCTTGAGTGCGGTTTTGTATTCCAACGTTGAGATCCCTTCATCCATGGCTAAGGTACAGGAGAAGGTCAAGAAGGATATTGAGCGCTACACGGGTATCGTTGTTGATTCCGTTACGGTAAAAGTTAGCAAGGTCGAGCCTATCGTTGCCAAGGTTGATAAATAATTATGGAACAGCTCTTATCTAAGATACTCGAGAAGATAACAAACACGAAGCCGGGCATTGTATGTGCTGCGGCATTCTTCGTTGTTGCTCTGCTTCTTTGTATCTTTGGGTTTTGGAAAACGCTTTTTATTATAATTTTTACAGTGGTTGGATTCTTTGTCGGATCGTTCCTTTTCAGTGACGTCAGTAAGTTCAAGAAGATGCTTGACAGGATCCTTCCTCCAGGGAGGTTCAGATGAGCAGGATCGAAACAAGAGAATCTGCAGTTATTTTTATCTATCAGTCTACTTTTAAGGATATCTCATACGAGGAGCAGCTCGATCAGTACATTGCACTTAACGAAGAACTCCTTGATGATATCGAGTATTTTAAGAACGTTACCTCCGGAGTTATCTCTAAAAAGCAGGAACTTGATGATCTCATCTCCAAGTTCCTTGTAAAGTGGACTATCTCGAGACTTCCGAGGATGGATCTTGCTATCCTTGAAACTGCTGCATATGAGATCTTATATGTTGATGAGGTTCCGACCAGTGTTGCGATCAATGAGGCCGTAAAGCTTTCCAAGAAGTACGGTACACCTGATTCATCTTCTTATGTTAACGGTGTTCTGTCATCACTTGAAAAGAGCCTTTGATCTATGTTCGGTTTTTCATCCGTAACAGAATTACTCAAATATGTTCAGTCTGTCTTCGATAACGATGACAGACTTTCTAATATGACCGTAACGGGAGAGATCTCAGGATTCAAGAGATACCCGAGCGGTCATTGTTATTTTTCGCTCAAAGACAAAGAGAGTACAGTTAACTGCGTAATGTTCAACTGGTATGCGAATAATCTTAAGTTCGCTCCTCAGGACGGACTTCTGGTCAATATCGTATGTAATGCGGGTGTATATGCTCAAAACGGCAAATTCCAGCTTTACTGTACGAACATGACCAAGATCGGAAAAGGTGACCTTCGCGAACAGTATAAGGAACTATTCAATAAGCTAACCGAAGAAGGACTTTTCGATCCTGATCATAAAAAGCCGATGCCTGTGATGCCCCGTAAGATAGGTGTTATCACATCATCACAGGGTGCAGTCATACACGATATCATAAGAACTCTTAAAAGACGTAATCCTTTCTTTGACCTTACATTGTATTCTTCAGCCGTCCAGGGTGAAGATGCACCTAAGGAGATCATTTCAGGTCTTGATTATTTCGAATCCGTTGAAGATCGGCCGGATGTCGTGATCATCGCCAGAGGCGGCGGTTCATTTGAAGATCTTTACTGTTTTAATGATGAGAAACTTGCAAGAAGGATCTATTCGTACACGATACCTGTCATTTCAGGTGTCGGACATGAGGTCGATTACACGATCTGCGATTATGTCTCGGATCTTCGTGTTCCGACTCCAACTGCGGCTGCAGAGGTAGTTCTTCCTAAGTATGAAGATCTTAGTTACAGGCTTGCTTTGCTTGATAATGATCTTTCGAATGCGATATACGGATATCTTGATTCACAGAAGAAAAGACTCGATGCTCTAAGAAATCACAAAGCATTGTCAGGGCCTGAGTATCAGCTCAAAAATGAGATGGATAAGCTTTCTTCATATATCGAAAAGCTTAACTTTTGCGAGAAGAAGATCATTGATAATGAACGATCAAGACTTCTGTCCAACATGGAAAAGATCGATATCATGAGTCCTCTTAATGTCTTAAAGCGCGGTTATTCGATCGCATTTGACGAAGAGGGAAAAACAATAGAAAATATATCTAAAGTCAAGACAGGCGATAAGATCAGCATCAAGACAGCTGATGGCATGATCGGTGCCGTAGTCGATTCCGTAACATTGAAAGGAGAAGATAAATGAGCGACGAGAAATTCGTTTATGAGGATGCTGTAAGGGAACTTGAGCAGATTGTCTCCAAACTCAGTGAGGGCAAGGTAAGTCTCGATGAATCACTTGCTTTATATACCAGAGGAGTCGAACTTTCGAACCTTTGTCAGAAGAGACTGACTGAAATTGAACAAAAAATCTCTATCGTAAATAAGGATGGAAGTGTATCATTATTACAGACAGACGACGAGGAGGAATAATATATGGAACCAATTATCGAACTTTTGAACAGCACAAAGGAATGGTTTGATCCGTCTTTGGAAGGCATCTTTGATGATAACAATAAAGATTTCATCACTGCCAAGGCTGCTATGTACAGTCTTACTTCCGGAGGCAAGAGAGTAAGACCATGTTTCATGTATGTTGTCGGAAGAATGCTCGGTGCTGACATGGAAGACGTTAAGGTCTTCGCCAGAAGCCTTGAGATGATCCATACATATTCTTTGATCCATGATGACCTTCCTTGCATGGATAATGACGACTTGAGAAGAGGCAAGCCGACATGCCACAAGGTTTATGGTGATAATTTTGCTACATTGGCAGGTGACTGCCTTCTTAACAGAGCAGCTGAGCTCGTATTGAAGCTTGTTATTAAGAAGCCTCAGTATGCTTATGCCGCATATAAGATGTTCGAGTGTTCAGGTATCGACGGAATGCTCGGCGGACAGGATCTCGACCTTACATCAATGGGGCAGAAGATCGGTGCAGATGTTCTTCATGAACTTCACACAAGAAAGACAGGAGCTCTCCTTGAAGCAGCGATCTGTACTCCTGTATATCTTGTAGACGGAGACACTTCTTCTGAGATCTTGAGAGTTCTCATGAACCTTTCCAAGAATATCGGTCTTGCTTTCCAGATCAAGGACGATATTCTTGACCTTACTGCTGACGAGGCTACACTCGGTAAGACGGCAGGTAAGGATCTTAGAGACGATAAGCCAACATATGCAACAGTATTTGGTATCGAGAGAGCTAAGCTCATGCTCGAGGCTGAGCTTGATTCCGCATATGCTAATCTTGATTCCATAGATTATTACGGATTTGATTCCAAGGAACTTCGTCTCATAGTCGATTATGTTGCTAACAGGGACAGGTAATTACTAATTGGAGTATAAACTGCTCAACAAGAATATGACGCCAAAGGAAATCGCTTCTCTTTCCGAAGATGAGCGATCTCTTTTGTGTAAGGAAATCCGAGATAAGATATTGAATGTCGTATCCAAAAACGGCGGACATCTTGCATCCAATCTCGGTGTTGTAGAGCTTACAGTTGCACTCTTAAGCGTTTTCGATTATACGGAAGATCAGGTTATATTCGATGTCGGTCATCAGTCTTATGCGTATAAGCTTTTGACGGGACGTTTTGAACAGTTTGATACCCTTCGTAAAAAAGACGGTATCTCAGGATTTCCGCGTATTAGTGAGAGTAAGTATGATCACTTCGATACAGGACACAGTGCTACTTCTGTTTCTGCGGCTGTCGGATACGCGAGGGCTAATGAACTTAATGACAAGAATAATCATGTGATCGCTGTCATAGGTGACGGCGCCATGACGGGTGGTCCTGCTTATGAGGCTATCAACGACCTGGGTCACAGAAAAGACCGTGTAATAGTTATCCTTAACGATAACACGATGAGTATAGGAAAGAACGTAGGCGGACTTGCCAAGCATCTTTCCAAAGTCCGTTTGTCATCCGGATACTTGAAGGTCAAAAGAGCCACCGAGATCTTCCTTACGGAGAAGATCCCAGTCCTCGGTAAACCTGTTGTTGCAATGATGCTCGCCATCAAGGACTTCTTCAGATTTGCGATCTACCGTAAGGCACCGACTATCTTTGAGGAGCTGGGTCTTGTTTACTATGGTCCTGTTGACGGTCATAATACCAAAGAACTTATAAATGCATTGGAATCCGTAAAGAACATCAACGCACCTGTTCTTTTGCACGTTTGCACAAAGAAGGGTAAGGGATACAGATATGCCGAGAAGGATCCTTCCAATTACCACGGAGTTTCTTCCTTTGATCTTGCTACAGGTGTCAATACGACTAAGTCTGACGAGATCAGGAATTTTACTGATTGCTTCTCGAAGAACCTTATCGATATCGCCAATAAGAACAGAAATGTCGTTGCCATCAGTGCCGCTATGGTCCAGGGTACGGGACTTACGGATTTTTCCGAACGTTATCCTACAAGGTTTTATGACTGTGGCATTGCCGAAGAGCACTGCGTTACAATGGCCGGTGGACTTGCGCTTGGCGGTAAAGTCCCTGTGGTTGCGATCTATTCATCATTCCTTCAAAGAGCATATGATCAGATCCTCGAAGATTGCTGCTTTATGAATAACCATGTTGTCTTCTGTCTGGACAGAGCCGGTTTCGTAGGCCCTGACGGACATACACATAACGGACTTTTTGATATTTCATATATGCTCGTGATGCCTAACATGAAGATATTTGTCCCTTGTGATTATGAAGACTTAAGGCTTTCGTTGAAACAGGCGATCAATAAAGAGGAAGGTCCTTGTTCTATAAGATATTCCAAATCATCGGAGTATAAACTCGAGGAACATGATATTTTCGAGCCGAGGGTATTAGCTGACAAGGGAAGGGACTTCGCATTCATAACATGCGGACCTATCCAAAAGCAGACTGACAGAGCTTTCGAGATCCTTAAGGAAAAGGGTTACAGAGGCATAAATATAAATCTTTGCTCGATAAGACCTCTGAACATCGATAAGATATTTGAACTTGTAAAGGACGTTCGTTTCGTATTCACAGTCGAAGAGGGTATCGTACCCGGCGGATTCGGTTCGTATCTTTCTGATCTTCTTCTCGAAAAAGGGTACAAAGGCCACGTTAGATCACTTGGTATCAAAGATCCGATGATACGATGCGGAACTTTGGACGAGCAGTACAGACAGGCAGGACTTGATCCTGATTCGATCGCGGATAATGTTCTTGATGTTCTAAATAAACGCTAAATGTGGTTTAATATACTAAGGATCAATCAGCATAGGAGTAATCATGCGACTGGGTATATATTCGAACATATCACGTGATACGGATTATGAAATAGCAAATCTTTGTGCCTCCGATATCCTTGAACTTGGGGGAGTTCCCGTTTTCGAGGAAAGTTTTAAGGATGAGCCGCTTATCTTGAAAAATGACGGTATCGAATTCGGTTCTTTCAAGGATTGTGATGTCATCATCTCCATAGGCGGAGACGGCACCTTGCTTTCAGTCGTATCCAAATACAGGGAGTTCGGTGTTCCTTTTGTCGGGATCAATAAGGGAAGTATCGGTTTTCTTACCGAGATCGATGTATCCATGGTGAAAGAATCCATCAGGAAGATCTTTGACAAAGACTATGAGATATTGAACAGACTTCAGCTTTTGTGTCGTGTTTTCGATAAGGATGGAAATCTTAAGTTTGAAGAGATCTGTCTGAATGACTGCGTCGTAACAAGAGGCGCTAAGCTCAATATCGTAAAGATGGATCTTTTTATAGACGGTCAGTATGTTGAGAAATTCTATGGTGACGGCATAATCGTATCTACTCCGACAGGATCTACGGCATATTCACTTGCTGCAGGCGGACCGATCCTTATGCCAAATATGAAGAACATGATAGTAACCCCTCTTTGTCCGCATACGCTTCAAAGATCGAGTTACTGTATAGATGAGAAAAGTTTCGTTGAGATCAGGCTCGGCGACTTTGAGACTGCTCCGATAATCTCACCGGACGGAAGGAATTGTCCTGAACTCAAGCCTCATGATACGATCATGATCACGGGTTACGAATCCACGATCAAGACCGTAATGCTCGGCTATTCCGGATTCTTCGAGACAGTAAGGAGCAAGATAACCGCAAGAGGTAGTTTCTATGAGCACAAAAAATGAGAGACAGGAAGCGATCATAAAGCTTATCAAGGAAAATGACATATCTACTCAGGATGAACTTACGAGTCTTAT
This sequence comes from uncultured Clostridia bacterium, assembly GCA_947165785.1. Lineage (GTDB taxonomy): Bacteria > Bacillota > Clostridia > Saccharofermentanales > Saccharofermentanaceae > Saccharofermentans. Next base: position 16,542 of record CAMVBS010000039.1, read on the forward strand.
GCGTGAGCGCGGTTTTCAGGTTACGCAGGCAACCTGCAGCAGAGATATCAAAGATCTCGGTATCATAAAGGTAACTGTACCGGGACAAAATACCAAGTATGCAGTTTTGGACAGGACCGGAGATATTGCTCCGGGACGTCTTCTTGCAGTATTTGCAAATTCACTTCTTTCCTGTGAATGCGCAATGAACCTTGTTGTAGTCCGTACTTTGCCGGGTATGGCTCAGGCGGCTGCATCTGCTCTTGATTCGATGCATCTTCAAAATGTAGTCGGAACCATCGCAGGTGATGATACGGTTTTTATCGCAGCATCAGGTATCGACGAAGCAAGTGCGCTCGTATCTACGATAAGAGATATGATGAGTTCGGGTAGCGCAGACAACTGATATGCTTCGAAGACTTGAGATACGTAATTTTGCAGTTATATCACATTGTATATTTGAACCGGGAAACGGCCTGAACGTTATATCGGGTGAGACCGGTGCGGGTAAATCCCTGCTTATTGATGCCATAGGTCTGATCCTTGGTGATAAGGCTTCAAAGAATCTTATCAGAAGTGACTGTGACAAGGCTTATGTTGAAGCAGTTTTTGATCTGGAGTCATTAAACGACAGAGTCAAAGACGAAGTAAAACATATTGCTGAAGAGAACGGTATTCCGGAAGATGAAGATCTTATAATCTCAAGAGAGATTAACAGCGACGGAAGAAGTTCTGCAAGGATAAACGGCAGGACTTGTGTGCTTTCAGTCCTTAAGCAGATCTCATCGCTTCTCGTGGATATCCATGGTCAAAATGATACACAGAAGATCTTTGACGAGTCGACTCATGTCGGCCTTCTGGACAGATTTGCGGGTCCTGATGCCGTTAAGATCAAAAGCGAATATATCGACATCCTTAAACGATATAAGGATACTCTTACATCGATCAAACAACTCGGTTCTTCTCCTGAGGCTCAGGCCAAAAGAAGGGAATATCTTGAGTTTGCCCTTAACGAGATAAGTTCCGCGAACTTGAAAAGCGGTGAAGATGAAGAGCTTCGCATAAAAAAGAAGATGTTTGCCGACAGCGCAAAGATCAATTCCATACTTACTGAAACAGATGAGATC
>CAMVBS010000040.1 GCA_947165785.1 uncultured Clostridia bacterium
TCGTATCGTCTTCTCTGTAGGAATCCATGTTGCCGTGAATGCCGATACCGGAAAGGACCTCAGCTACGAATCTTACAGCTGCATCCTCAGCTTCGCTTACAGCGTCACCCTCAAAGCTCTCGTCGTCACCGTAGTAAACAACATCCTCTTCCTCTGCCTCAGAGTCCTCGATATCTGCAGTAACCTTAACCTCGGCTTCCTTACCGCCAAGACCCATGAAACCGCCCTTAGGCTCTGAAATGATCTCGATCTTGCAATTCTCCTCAGCTACGCCGAGTTCTTCCAATGCTGCCTTGATCGCTTCTTCTACTGTCTTACCTGTCTTAGTAATAGTCTTTTCCATATATTTCTGGCCTCCATGCCTAATAATGTTCAGGATTACTTCTTCTTGCCGTTCTTCTGCTTCTTGTTGTTGTTCTTATTAACATCGCCGTTGCCGGACTTGTTAGACTTAAGGAATGCTTCCTTCTGTGCATCGAGCTCAGCCTTCTTGATAGCATATGGCTTAGTGAAGAGATAGTAAACGATAAGCTGAGTAATGATACCCATGATACCGCCGACGATCCAGTAAAGACCCATAGCTGCAGGCATTGAGAAAGATGTTACGATCATGAGGACAGGCATTGTGAATGTCATCATCTTACCCATCAACTCAGCCTGATCCGTAGGAGCCTGGCCGTTCATAGCGGCATTCTTCTTAGCTCTTTCCTTCTTCTCCTTGTTCTCCTTGTAATCAGGGTTGAGCCTGTTGGAAAGGAGCATAGGAACGATACTTGTTACGGTAACGAGAAGCGGGATGATGAGAAGCGGGAGATATCTGCCCGGATCAGCCGCGATCCTGGTCGGGATCCATTGCGGTGTATCGGAAAGATCGATACCGAGGAAGTGAAGGTCAAGGACCTGACCTGCTTTGATGAAACCGCCATCAATGGACATCTTCAATACTTCAGAGTTCTCATTGAGGATCTTGATGAGCGGAACGTTGCTCTGTGCGATATTGCTAAGGTACTTCTCTGCAAGAAGTCCCTTGTTGAATGCGATATTACCGATCTTCTCGATGTTCTCTGCCGAAACTCCGCAAAGGTAATGCAAAGGACCGCTTACGATACGGAAGATAGGCCAGATAAAGAAGATCTGCAAAACTGAAAGAAGACAGCCGGCAAATCCCGATGCACCATTCTCCTGCATGAGCTTGGTCATCTCTTCCTGCTGCTTCTGCTTGTCATTCGGATATTTTCTCTGGATCTCAGCCTGCTTTGTCTGCATGGTCTTACTCTTGATCATGGAACGCTGGCTGGTAATGTTCAACGGAATAAGGCAAACACGGATCAAAACAGTAAGCGCTATGATAGCGACACCGTAGTTGCCGAAGTAGTTATAAAAAAACTTGGTTATATAACCGAAAAGCTCATTAAGCGGATTACTCAACAAAGATACCGCATAGTAATCAAACAATCCCATTCTGTTCTCCTAATTACTTAACAGGATCATAGCCGCCTTTGCAAAAAGGATTACATCTAAGTATCCTCCATGCACCCATGAGACCGCCTTTAAGCGCTCCGTACTTCTGAATTGCTTCGACCGTATACTGGGAACATGTCGGGACAAACCTGCAACATGGAGTCCTGTTAGGTGATATGTACTTCTGATACCACCTGATCATCTTTATCATCGCTCGAGCTATCATTATTGCCCTCCGATTCGATCAAATGCAATCTAACCAGCAACTTACGCATATCCTTAAGGATATCACCGTATGCGGGCAGCTCCTCACAGGTCTTAAGGGTAAAAACAATATCGTTTCCTAACGGTATATCGGAAGCGACCTGATAATAAGCTTCTCTCATCAATCTTTTGGCCTGGTTCCTCTTGACCGCGCCAAGATGTTTCTTGTTCGCACAAAATCCGATTCTGTTTATGTCAACAGGAACAGCGGTAGCGTTATGCTTAAGTCCGCCGGGTCTTTTAAAGCTATGTACTGTGATATATTTCCCAACTGCGAAGCGTCCTCTCTTATAAACCCTGGAGAATTCATAATTGAACTTCAATGTGATAACCTTCACGGCTCATTCACCTCTGCTTCGCATTAAAAAGAAAGGACCACTCGGGTGATCCTTAAGCAGCGAGACTCTTTCTTCCCTTTAATCTTCTTCTCTTGAGAACGTCACGACCGCTCTTTGTAGCCATTCTTGCACGGAAACCGTGAACCTTAGCTCTCTGTCTCTTCTTAGGCTGAAATGTCATCTTCATATGTAGATTCCTCCATATGTATAATTTGTATTAATAAACCGACTTGCGCATCCGCGCATAGTAGTCCTATTCGATAATTAGCCTGTAGATTATATTCTATCCTTCTCGAAAAGTCAACGATAACATCAAAATCTGCAGTGTAAGACACAAAAAGGACCACCCGGGTGGTCCTTTTTAAGCTCCGATAAAATGTCAGATCACTCTTCTACCGTCATGCTCTCGATGACCTGATCTGCCATAGGCCTGTCATTATAGTCAGTCCTCTGGTCAGCGATACCGTCTACAACGTCCATACCCTCGATAACCTTACCGAAAGCAGCATAATCACCGTCGAGGTGAGGAGCATCCTGATGCATGATGAAGAACTGGCTGCCTGCCGAGTTAGGATTCATTGCACGAGCCATGGAAAGGACACCGCGTGTGTGCTTGAGGTCGTTCTTTACGCCATTGGAAGCGAACTCACCCTTGATCGTGTAACCAGGGCCTCCCATACCTGTTCCGTCAGGACATCCGCCCTGGATCATGAAGCCTTTGATAACACGGTGGAAGATAAGGCCGTTATAAAAGCCCTGCTTTGCAAGCTTTACGAAGTTCTCGCATGAGATAGGTGCGATCTCCGGATAGAGCTCAGCCTTGATGATGCCGCCGTCTTTCATCTGTATCGTAATGATAGGATTTGCCATTTGTAATTCTCCTTATTTGTGTTTTCTATATGAATGCAGGAAGTCATTCTTGATATCCCAGAGTTTCTGGGAAAGATCAACATAGTATCTGTGAGGGTTCTCGAATCGCTTTACGGAATCCCACAGAGTATCGAGCTCCTTGGTGCAGTTGGCACGAAGCTCCGTCATGGAAGGGCACTTATATACGAGCTCACCGTTCTTGAAGATACGTACGAGGAGCTTTCTTGCCGTATAGTTCTCGAGTGTCTTGGTCTTCCATGTCTCAACAGGATCGAAGATCTCATACGGCTCACCGCTAGGGATCTCTTCGCCCTCTACCATGAGAAGGTCTGCCATAGCCTTACCCGTTGCATTATCATAGAAACGGACGATCTCCTTGCTGCATGGATTCGTTACCTTACCGATATTCTCGGAGATCTTCATCTTAGGGATGATGTTGCCGTCCTTATCTTCGATTGCGGAGATCTTGTAAACGCCTCCGAATACAGGCTCTGCCTTGGAAGTGATGAGACGCTCGCCTACGCCGAAGGAATCGATGCATGCACCCTGGTTGATGAGGTCTCTTATGAGATACTCGTCAAGAGCATTGGAAACGGTGATCTTACAATCGGTAAGTCCTGCTTCGTCGAGCATCTTTCTTGCTTGCTGAGTCATATAGGTAAGGTCGCCGCTGTCGATACGGATGCCGAGAAGTCTCTGACCCATCGGCTCCAGTACTTCCTTGGCGCATCTGATCGCATTAGGGATACCGCTCTTCAAAACGTCATATGTATCAACTAGAAGGAGTGTCTTTGTCGGATAGGAAAGTGCATAAGCCTTGAATGCATCGAACTCATTATCGAAGAGCATTACCCAGCTGTGTGCCATGGTTCCCGAGAGAGGGATGTCAAAGTGCTGTCCGCAGATGGTACAGGATGTTCCTGCAACGCCTGCGATATAGGAAGCACGTGCGCCCAGAACGGAAGCATCGTAGCCCTGAGCTCGTCTTGCACCGAACTCCATTACCGGACGGCCCTCGGCAGCTCTTACGATACGTGCCGTCTTTGTAGCGATAAGACTCTGGTGGTTAATGGTACAAAGAAGTGCCGTCTCAAGGATCTGAGCCTGCATGATAGGGCCTCTTACCTTAACGAGCGGCTCACCCGGGAATACTACTGTTCCTTCAGGGATAGCCCATACATCACATGTAAACTTGAAATTACGGAGATAATCGATGAATCTGTCATCAAACTTGTACTGTTCCTTAAGAAATACCAGATCCTCTTCGGCGAATGTAAGGTTCTGGAGATAATCGATAACCTGCTCGAGACCTGCCATTACGGCATATCCGCCTCCCTCAGGTACGTCTCTGAAAAAAGCATCGAAATAAACGATCTGGTCCTCAAAACCGCCGTCCAAATAGCCCTTGGCCATCGTCAGCTCATAAAAGTCAGTGAGCATGCTCATATTGGTGCGGTCATTCCACGTTAAATTGCTCATAAAAAGCCACCTTTCCGGATATAAGAAAAAATCTCCGACTGATTGAAAACAAGTATATCAAACAGCACGGAGATTTTCCATTTATATCAATATATTGATCTTATTTGTTGGCATTGTTGTTGCCATCGCTTGCTACTTCCTTAAGGGATGTTGCAAGTCCTGCAAGACCCTGGATCTCAGACGGGATGATGATCTTTGTAGCCTTGCCGTCAGCAGCCTTTGCAAATGCCTCGAGGCTCTTGATCTTGATGAGGCCTTCATCAGCGCCTACATCCTTGATCATCTGAAGACCTCTTGCGGTAGCTTCCTGTACCTTAAGGATAGCCTGAGCCTGACCGTCAGCCTCTCTGATGGCTGCTTCCTTCTTAGCTTCTGCACGAAGGATAGCTGCTTCCTTCTCACCTTCAGCCTCACGGATAGCGGACTCTTTCTTACCTTCAGCAACGAGGATAGCTTCTCTCTTCTCACGCTCAGCCTTCATCTGCTTCTCCATCGCATTCTGGATCTCCTTAGGAGGCATGATGTTCTTGAGCTCAACACGGTTTACCTTGATGCCCCACGGATCTGTAGCTTCGTCAAGGATCGCTCTCATCTTTGTGTTGATGATATCACGGCTCGTAAGTGTCTGGTCGAGCTCGAGGTCACCGATGATGTTACGAAGTGTTGTAGCGGAGAGGTTCTCGATAGCAAGGATCGGACGCTCGATTCCGTATGTATAGAGCTTAGGATCTACGATCTGATAGAAGACGACCGTATCGATCTGCATCGTAACGTTATCCTTTGTGATAACTGCCTGTGGTGCAAAGTCTGCAACCTTTTCCTTGAGAGAGATCGTCTTAGCGACTCTGTCGATGAACGGGACCTTAAGGTGGATACCTGTCTCCCATGTCTTATGATAAGCACCGAATCTCTCGATGATCTTTGTCGTAGCCTGCGGTACGACCTTAACGTTTGTGATGATTACCAAACACAGTATTGCGAGAATAACTCCTACTGTGATCATTACTTCTGTCGGCATAACTTTGTTCCTCCTTGATCAAACTGTTTCTACGATTAGCTTTACGCCTTTGATGTCTTTTACGACAACTTTGCTGTCAACACTGATCGGCTTGTCTGCCATTGCGCTCCAGACCTGACCCATGATCTTGATCTGACCTTTGCACTCGTCAGGATCGATAGCTTCAATAACGATACCTTCCTTGCCGAGCAGCCTGTCCGCGTTGGTTGGTTCCTTGTCGACCTTTTTAATATCTTTCATATTAGGTTTTATCCATACTATGAACATTATAAAAAGAGCTACGGATACCAGCACCATAACCAGGATCTGGATCCAGACGTCTACTCCGAAAGCCGCGAGTATCGCAGCGACGAGACATCCGGCCGCGCACCAAATAGTTGAAAGACCCATGGCGGCAGCTTCGATAACCAGGAAGACTACCATCAGGATGATCCAAAACAACCACATTGGAAATGTGCCCATATCATTACTCCTTTCTTTAAATTTGGTCGAACTCATTATCCATAAGCTCGACCTTGTATTATCCCTTTTTTGTTTGTGATTTGATTATATAGCAGTAAAAATGGGCTTTCAATAAGATGGAAAATATCTTATATATGTCTTTAACTTTCCTTAAACTTTGGCCTTTTCCCAGTCATAATAAACCTCTTCCAGGGTAAGTCCCCTTGGAGGCAAAGTCCTTCCCGCGCATCTACGATCTCCTGAATCCAGGATCTGCGGTATCGTCTCCGGATCGATCTTGCCGTAGCCTGCTTCGAGCAAAGTCCCCGCGATTATCCTTACCATGTTGTAAAGGAACGCATTTCCCTGGACCTCTATCTCGATAAGATCCCCCTTCTCGAAAACGTTAACCGAATAGACAGTTCTTACGGTTGTGGCAGCCGTTGATCCCGCTGCGCAAAAAGCCGCGAAATCGTGCTCACCCCTTAAAAGTTCGCCCGCTCTTCTCATCTTTTCGAGATCGAGCTTATAGGTAGTGTGGTAAGCGTACCGGTCGATCAACGGTTTTCGATAAGAAGACGAATAAAGCCTGTAGATATACCTCTTGCCCCTGGAATCGAAGCGTGCATTAAAGTCATCATTTACATAGACGGCCCTCCTGACGGAGAGGTCATCGGGCAGAAACGAATTAATGGCGATCGGGAGCTTATCCTCGGGAATAAAGAATGGGACGTTCACGGAACTTACGTGTGCCCGCGCATGAACGCCGGCATCGGTCCTTGAACATCCCACCAAATGTACTTCTTCTTTATAGATCTGTGAAAGTGCCTGAGACAGCACATCATAAACGGCACGGCCGTTCTTCTGGCTTTGAAAACCGACGAAATCAGTTCCGTCATATTCAGTTATCAAAGCTACGTTCATCTTAAGATCAACCCTGCATGTTATCGTCACTGCATGACTTAGCCATCATTGCAGCGCCTACGATACCTGCATCGTTACCCATCTGTGCAAGAGCGATCCTTGTCTTCTTGACACCCGGTCCGAAGTAAGGACGTGACAATGTCTTCTCCTGAAGAGGGATGAGGAGCGGATCGCCTTCGTTACATACACCGCCTCCGATAACGAGTACCTCAGGCATGAACGTGTTGATCGCATTTGCAAGTCCGTCAGCAAGATAATCCGTATATGTGTCTACTACTTCGGCAGCAACCTTGTCGTCGCGTCTCATGGCGATAAATGCGACCTTTGCGTTGACCTTGCCGAGTTCCTCGATAACTTCGTTGAGCTTGGACTCCGGATGAGCCTGTGCAGCTTCCTTAGTCATCCTGATGAGAGCACTTGCAGAACCGTAAGCCTCAAAACAGCCCTTACGTCCGCATGAGCACTGAACGCCGCCTGATACGAGAACGTGGTGACCGAACTCGGAACCGGCCTGGTTAAATCCGGAGTAGATCCTGCCGTTGATGATAACACCTGCACCTACACCAGTACCGAGTGTGATGGTAACTGAATTCTTGGTTCCCTTGGCTGCACCTGCAACTGCCTCGGCCATACCTGCGCAGTTGGCATCATTGTCGATAAATACAGGAAGATCGACAACGCTTCTGATGATCTTTCTCATTGGAGCCATGTTGAAAGGAAGGTTGTTGGAATATACCAGTACGCCTGCCTCGTTATCAGGAGTTCCCGGAGAACCGATTCCGATGGAGTCGATCTGATCAGGAGTAAGTCCTGCATCATCTATTACCTTCAAAGCGAGCTTGCCCATGTCGGTGATGATCTCCTCCATAGGTCTTTCTGCTCTGGTCTTGATACTGTCCTTGTTTATGAGAGTTCCGTTCTCATCTACGATTCCGGCCTTGATATTGGTTCCGCCAAGGTCGATACCTACATAATATGTCATAACACTGCCTGCCTTCTTAACATAATAATCTGCGTTCGCTGCGCCCTAGCAGCAAGTGTTATTGTACCATACGCGAACGAAAAAGACTATTAAAGAGATATCAGCGGCAGCACTTTCTCAACAGCAACCAGAGATGCCGCACCGATAAGAAGGACGATAAACATGACAACGTCCTTTCCCGTTATGTGAAGCGGGTTAAGTTTTGTCCTTCCCTCGCCGCCGTTATAGCATCTCGCATCCATTGCCGTGGCAAGTTCGTCGGCACGTCTGAAGCTCGAGACAAAAAGCGGTATCAGGACCGTCACATATCCTTTGATCCTGCTTATGAAACTTCCCGTGTCGTAGTTCGCTCCTCGTGAGACCTGAGCCTTCATGATCTTATCCGTCTCGTCTACGAGAGTCGGGATAAAACGAAGTGCGATGGACATCATCATCGCCATCTCATGCACCGGAAACCTGATGACCTTCAAAGGTCCCAAAAGCTTCTCGAGAGCCTCGGAAAGCTTAAGAGGCGTTGTCGTAAGAGTTAGGATGATGCTCGTTATGAGTATCATCATGAGAAGCCTCATGCTCATGAGGCAGGCAGATCGAAGTCCACCCGTCGTGATAAGGATCTTCTTCCACTTGAAAAGCTCCTCTCCGTCATGGATCGTGAGGGTATTGAGGATGAATATCATAAGAAGGATCGGGATCATCGGCTTAGCCGTATTCCACATGACCTTCGGCGGGATCTTGCCCAATATCTGAAGTATGATCATGAACACGACCAGAAGCCCGATCGCGATCGGCGACTCGAGCATAAAGATCGCAACCATGTAAGCGATAAAAAGTATGGTCTTGAATCTCGGATCAAGACTGTGAAGAACGGAATCTCCCTGATAGTAACGGCCGATACTGATATCCTTAAGCATCTTTGCCTCCTATCAGCAAAGCCGCTTCACGGACGCTCTGCGCCATCAACAGATTTTTCTTCGATACGCTGTCGAGACCGAGCTTGATAGCCACGATCTCCAGATATCTTCTGAGGTACGGAGACCTGATCTCCATATCTCTTACTTCCTCTTTATTCTCGAACATCTCTACAGGTGTCTTTACGCCCATGATCATTCCGTCTTTCATGGTGCAGATCCTGTCGGCATGTTCATATGCCTCATCCATGTAATGAGTAACGAGAACGATGGTCGTGCCCTTTTCCTTGAGCTTGCTTATCGTCTCGAACATTGATCTTCTGCCCTTCGGATCAAGTCCTGCAGCAGGTTCGTCGAGGACCAGTACTTCAGGTTCCATCGCGATAACGCCCGCCATCGCAACTCTTCTTTGCTGGCCGCCCGACAGCTCGAACGGACTTTGATCCAGCACTTCATCGGCAAGACCTACCTTCTTTGCAGCTTCCCTTACCGCTTTGTCGAGCTCATCGCCCGTGATCCCCATCATCTTAGGACCATATGCAATGTCTTTATACACTGTCTCCTCGAAAAGCTGATATTCAGGGTACTGGAATACAAGACCGACCTTCTGTCTGATCTTCTTGATGTCTTTTTTCCTGGTCGTGCTCAAGACCTCGTCTCCGTATCTGAACTCGACATCACCGTCACCTTGCGGTCTGATGATGCCGTTAAGATGAGTTACGAGCGTTGTCTTACCGCAGCCGCTCCTTCCTACGATGGCAAGGAGCTCTCCTTTGTGTATCTGAAGATCTATGTCCTTTAACGCAAACCTTCCGTTATCTTCATAGCGGTAGCTCAGGTTCTTTATGTTAACGAGGGTTTCCTTGGATATCTCTTCCCTCTTCGGCGCCTTGATCTTAACTCCGAAAAAGTTATCCGACATATAGCGAAGAGCACTTATTATGGATGTGCAGTCTTCATGTTTGTAGGACTTTCCCGTTACGTTCTTAAGTTCCCATATAAGTTTGGAATAGATAGGCGAATCAAGACCTGCCTCGAGCATCCTCGGTACGTCATTAAGGATGTCCCTCGGCTCTCCTTCGAGTGCGATCATTCCCTTATCCATGACATAGACCTTATCCGTTCTTGATGCCTCAGTCATGTCATGTGTTATCGTAAGTACGGTTATTCCCTTCTCACGAACGAGTTTTTCGATAAGAAGAAGAAATTCATCACGGCTTACCGGATCGAGCATGGCGGTAGCCTCATCGAGCAGCAGGAGCTTCGGGGCCATCGCAAGGACTCCCGCAATGGCAAGTTTCTGCTTTTGACCGCCGGAAAGCTTTGCGGCGGAACTTTCTCTTCTGTCATAAAGACCCACGTACCTTAAGGCCTTGTCGACACGCTCACGAAGCTCGGGATTCGGAACGCCTATGTTTTCAGGTCCGAAAGCAACATCTTCCTCGACCGTCGTTCCGACTATCTGGTTATCCGGATTTTGGAATACGCAGGCAGTATTACGCCTTATGTCCCAGAACCGGTCCTCATCCTTAGTGTCGATCCCGAAGACTTCGATGGTACCGTCGTCTTGGACTTCAAGAACGTCAATAAGCTTGGCAAGCGTGGACTTGCCGGAACCGTTGGCACCTAAAAGTGCCACATATGAACCTTCTTCAAGTTCAAGGCGTGCCTTATCGACAGCGAGTTTTTCGCTGCCTTCATAAGAGAACGTTATATCAGTTGTCTTTACTGCAGGCTTAGCCATTGTTCTTATCCGTGTACCTCGTAAATATCGGCTAGATTATAAAAAAAGCAGGGGATTAATGCAAATCCCCTGCGTTACTTTTTATTTATTGTCCGTGATAGATCAAACGAACTCGAGGATAGCCATCTCGGAACCGTCACCTCTACGTGTACCGATCCTTACGATCCTTGTGTATCCGCCTGTTCTTCCTGCATACTTAGGAGCAAGCTCATCGAAAACCTTGTTTACAGGGTTGATTACGTTGCCCTCAGCATCGTGGCTCTTCATGAGCCAGTACATGATCTCCTTACGTGCAGCAAGTCTGGAAGGGCTGTCAACCTGGACATTCTTCTTTGTTACTTCACGATCGACAACCTCGTACTTGTTACCGGACTTGGATGTCTTTGTTGTAAGAACCTTCTTACCCTTACCGTCAAGCTTTGCAGCAGAAACAGTAACTTCTTTAGTTGTGTAATTATCTTTTTCCTTGATAGCCATGGAGATAAGCTTCTCTGTGATAGCAGAGATCTCCTTGGCACGTGCAACGGTGGTCTCAACCTTACCGTTGATAACAAATGCCGTTGTCATGTTACGAAGGATAGCCTTGCGCTGATCCGCAGCACGACCGAGTTTTCTGTTAGGCATCTTTGGTGTCCTCCTAATTAATCTTCAGTATCTGCAAGAGACAATTCCATCTCTGCAAGTTTTGCAATAACTTCGTCAAGTGACTTCTTACCGAGGTTTCTGACCTTCATCATGTCATCCTCGGAACGAGCTACGAGATCGCCGATCGTATTGATAGCTGCTCTCTTAAGGCAGTTATATGTACGAACGGAGAAATCAAGATCTTCGATAACGATGTTGAGCTTACTGTTCTTCTCGCTCTTGTCATCGATCGTTGTGAAGCTCAAACCGCTGTCTGTCTCTGTAAGAGATGTGAAGAGGCTCAAGTGCTCAACGAGGATGGAAGCTGCTGAAGAAAGAGCTTCGTCTACCTTGATCGTACCGTCTGTCCAAACCTCGAGTGTGAGGCTGTCAAAGTCTGTGCGCTCACCGACACGTGTGTTCTCGATCTTGTAGTTAGCCTTCTTTACAGGAGTAAAGATGGAATCGATTGCGATAACACCGATCGTCTGACCGTCAACCTTGTTCTGTTCTGCTGTGTTATAACCGCGGCCTGTGCTGATCGTAAGCTCCATGTAGACCTTGGAAGATCCGTTAAGAGTTGCGATAACGTGACCCGGGTTCATGATCTCAACCTCGTCATCGTGAACGATGTCGCCGGCTGTGATCTTACCTGTCTTGCCTTCAGCTACGCTGATGCAGACTGTCTTAGGTGAATCTGTATGAAGTCTTGCACGAATACCCTTAATGTTAAGGATGATCTCTGTCATGTCCTCGATAAGACCAGGAACTGTAGAGAACTCATGGTAAACATTGTCGATACGGATAGCCGTAACAGCTGCACCCGTAAGGGAAGAAAGCAGTACTCTACGAAGCGAGTTGCCAAGTGTCGTACCATAGCCGCGCTCGAGCGGAGCAACAACATATTTGCCGTAGGAACCATCATTGCTGATTTCTGCACACTCAACTGTTGGTTTTAAAATTTCAATCATTGTTTTCCTCCTATAGGCTTTCGCTCTCAAGCAATATTCTTAAGTGAAAAGTTGTTACTTATTACTTGGAATACAACTCGACGATCAATGTTTCCTTCAAATCTGCAAGATCGACATCCGCACGCTCAGGAGCTACGGAAATCTTACCCTTCAATGCTTCTGCATCAACAGAGAGCCATGCAGGTACCGGACGGCTGCTGAGATTCTCGAAAGCTGCGGACTTCTTGGAAGTATCCTTAACAGCGATCTCATCGCCAACCTTGAGGATCATGGAAGGGATATTTGCCTTCTTACCGTTAATTGTGAAGTGGCCGTGTGAAACAAGCTGACGAGCCTGTGCACGGGACTGTGCAAATCCCATTCTGTAAATAACATTGTCGAAACGGAGTTCGAGAAGCTTAAGGAGGTTTTCACCTGTCTTGCCCTGCATACGCTCAGCCTTCTCGAATGTGTTACGGAACTGCTTCTCCAAAACGCCGTAGAAACGCTTTGTCTTCTGCTTCTCACGAAGCTGTGTACCGTACTCGGAAATCTTCTTTCTGGAATTGTCATGCATACCCGGAGCCTTGTGTCTTCTTGCGAAGGAGCACTTCTCGGAATAGCATCTCTCGCCCTTAAGGAAGAGCTTAGCGCCTTCTCTTCTGCAGAGACGGCATGCTGCATCTGTATATCTTGCCATTGCTTAAACCCTCCTAGCCTTATACTCTTCTTCTCTTTGGTGGCCTACAACCATTGTGTGGAACAGGTGTAACATCCTTGATCATTGTTACTTCAAGTCCAGCTGTTGCAAGCGCACGAACTGCAGACTCACGTCCGGATCCAGGTCCCTTAACGAAAACCTCTACTGTACGCATACCATGATCTACAGCCTTCTTAGCTGCTTCCTCGGAAGCCATCTGAGCTGCGAATGGTGTACCCTTACGTGAACCTCTCATGCCCATCTCACCGGCGGAAGCCCAAGAGATTGCATTACCCTGAGTATCTGTAATTGTAACGATTGTATTGTTAAATGTTGCGTGAATGTGAGCCTGACCTTTGTCAATATTCTTGCGCTCACGCTTCTTAGGTCTAACTGCGGCCTTTTTAACTGCCTTTGCCATTACTTTTTACCTCCCCGATTACTTCTTCTTGCCAGCAACTGTACGCTTCGGACCCTTACGTGTACGAGCATTAGTCTTTGTACGCTGACCTCTTACCGGGAGCTTGTTCCTGTGACGACGGCCACGATAGCATCCGATTTCAGTTAAACGCTTGATATTAAGAGCTACCTCTCTCTTGAGGTCACCCTCTACTGTGTAATTGTTTTCGATCTGATCACGAATCTTAGCGATCTCTTCCTCAGAGAGATCCTTAACTCTTGTGTCAGGATTGATTCCAGTATCCTTGATGATACTTGCTGCATTTGTCTTACCAATGCCATAGATGTAAGTAAGAGCGATCTCTACTCTCTTGTCATTTGGCAAATCAACACCGGCAATACGAGCCATTTCTGTACCTCCATTTGAACAGTAAAAATGTTAATTATTTATATATCGACACGCAGCGTAAGGATCTTTCGTGTTAGGAAAGCAGCCGCCCCTACATAGACGTGTAATATCCTAAATATTTCTATAAGTCCTGTTAAGACTTCTGACCGACAACAATCCGGAACAAAGGCTAAATCTGTCCCGCGTCGGCGTTATCCTTAGCCCTGCTTCTGCTTGTGCTTAGGATCGGAGCAAATGATCATGACTTTACCGTTACGGCGAATAACCTTGCACTTCTCGCACATAGGCTTTACTGATGGTCTAACCTTCATTTTTTACCTCCTGCATTTTCTTCAACGCAAACTATGCGCCTTTTGCGCGCATGCTAATATATTCTATCAGAGTTTTGTTTTTTTGCAAGAACTTTTTTCGATCATCGAAAAAGTTGCCAAAAGTCAATAAAGGCCGCTTCGAAAAGCAGCCTTCCATTATCAGTTCTTAGCTCTCCAAGTGATTCTTCCGCGGGAAAGATCGTAAGGAGAAAGCTCCATTGTTACCTTGTCACCCGGAAGGATCTTGATGTAGTTCTGACGAAGCTTACCTGAGATGTGAGCCAAAACGATATGGCCGTTCTCAAGGCTAACCTTGAACATTGCGTTAGGCAATGCGTCTACTACTACGCCCTCTACTTCGATTACATCATCTTTTGACATTACAAATCCTCCTCAAAAGTTGTCATTTCCGGTCCGTTATCCGTTATGATAATTGTATTTTCATAGTGTGCTGCAGGCTTACCGTCTGCCGTTACTATAGTCCACTCGTCATCGCACATCAATACTCTTTCAGTGCCTCTGGTGATCATCGGTTCTACACAGAAGGCCATTCCCTTAACGATCCTGGGTCCTCTGCCCGGCTTACCGTAGTTCGGTACATCCGGATCCATATGCATCTCTCTTCCGATACCGTGTCCCGTGAGGACTCTTACTACTCCGTATCCGAAAGACTCTGCGTATTCCTGGACCGCATGGCTTACGTCACCGATCCTGTTACCGATCTTTACCTGCTCCAGACCCTTGAAGAAGGATTCCTTGGTCCTTTGGACCAGAAGCTTGGTATCTTCATCAACGTTTCCTATCAGGAATGTCCTTGCGGCATCACCGCAGAAACCGTCGAGTTCAGCTACGACATCACAGGTAACTATATCCCCGTCCTTTAAGATTATGTCATCCGAAGGGATTCCGTGAACGACCTCTTCGTTGATCGACGTACAGATCGCTGCCGGGAACGGCGGATCTCCGTATCCTACACAAGGAGCAGAACCGCCTGCTTCCTTTATGATCCTTTGAGCTATATCGTCAAGTTCCTTGGTGGAGACTCCTGGCTTTGCAGCCTTTTCAAGTTCCTTCAAGATCTTGGCAACGAGCTTTCCGGCCTTCCTCATTTTGTCTAATTCATAATCGGATAAGATCTCAACCATCAGACTACCTCGTTAGGATCAGATAAGACCCTTTGCCTTGAGACCTGCCTCGAGCTGTTCACGGCAGATATCAGGATCTTTGTTGTTATCGCCTTCGATGATGATCCCCTTCTTGTCATAGAAATCGATCAAAGGCTGTGTGTTAGCATAATATGTCTTAAGTCTAGCCTCGACTGTCTCAGGCTTATCGTCATCTCTTTGAACAACGTTGCCGCCGCACGCGTCGCATACACCTTCAACCTTTGTAGGTCTGAATGTTACGTTATAACTCTCTCCGCACTTCTCGCATACTCTTCTTCCTGAGACACGACCCTTGATCGTCTCGTCATCAACGATGATGGAGAGAACTGCGTCGATCTTCTCACCCTTCTTTGAAAGCATCTCATCGAGTGCCTCAGCCTGAGCGATAGTTCTCGGGAATCCGTCGAGGATATATCCCTTGTTGCAGTCATCCTGGGAAAGTCTGTCTTCTACCATGGATACCGTGAGACTGTCAGGTACGAGCTGACCCTTGTCGATGTAGCTCTTTGCCTCGATACCCAAAGGTGTACCGCCCTTGATGTTGGCTCTGAAGATGTCACCTGTCGAGATATGTGCAAGATTGTACTTCTCTCTCAAGTATGTTGCTGATGTTCCCTTTCCGGAACCAGGAGCGCCAAGAATAATAAGTTTCATATTTAAACACTTCCGTTCTTATTTATAATCAAACGATTGTATTATAAACGCAATTGTCAAGTTTTTCACCTTTTTTCTTAACAAGAAGTGTTTTCTTGTGGATTTTTATTTAAAACACTGGGGTTTATGCTTTAAATACCGTAAGTTGTTACATCATTCAATGTTATCGTGTCGCAGTCAAAGGCCTTTTCCTCAGGGATGACGACCTTTTCGTTTGTGCCGTTCTTTATGACATCATCGATATATGATGCCTGGAACGGACTGCACTGAACATCCAGGTTCCAATTTCCGTTATAGACTTCCTCGAGTGCCCACTTATTGCAGTCAAAACTGACTATTATGACATCACCGCCTGCTCCGTGAGTTATGCCTGCTTCATCAAGAGCCTGAACTGCGCCTTTTGCCATGTCATCATTCTCACAATAGATGACATTGAAATCCGTTTGTGAGCCGATAGCTGCCTTGACTATGTCGTAAGCCTTTTCCGCGCTCCATTCGCCTGTCTCCTCGACCACGATATTCCAGTTGCTTTCCGTTTCGGCCTTGTTATCGAGCGGCAGGGATCTTCCTGTCTGCGCAGACGATCCGAGAATGCCTTGGAGGTGGATTATGTTGTATTCCTCAAGCCCCTGATCCTCCAGCCATTCAACAGCTGTCTCGCCCTGCTTTTCAATATCCGAAACAACCACAGCTTCATAAAGCCCTTCATCTACATCCGGGTAACAATCGTAAAAGATAACTTTTACGCCTTTTTCGCTTGCGATCTCCAGTACTTCTTCCCATCCGTCATTTTCGATGGTCTGTACCAGGAGATAATCAACTCCGTCTTCGATAAGTTTATTCGCAGCCGACAACTTCTCGTCATTTTTTAAGCTATAGAACATTACCGCATCATAGCCGTTCTCTGCCGTAAAAACCGACGTCATATCATTTACATTTGCTGTTCTGTAACCTGACTCGTTGGGATCACTGTTTATGATTCCGACCTTGACCAATTCTTCAACCTCGGACTCATCACTCTCGATATATACCGTCGTAGGCCTTGCACGATCCGACGTGTATTCCGTTTCCACTGCTTCTTCCTTTTCGTTTCTTCCGTGTCGGACCTTGATATCGACCTTTTCACCGGATCCGCCGAACAGGCCTTCAAGGATCCCGCTTACAAAAAGCCCTATTAATCCGCCTGCCACCAAAAGTACGGCAGTAGCGATAATTACTATAGTCACTATCTTCTTTTTCATAACTCTCCCTCTTTTTCGAAAAAGTGATCTCAGATGATTATACTATAAATCGAGTAGGGGGAATTTAATCCCCCTCTCACACCACCGTACGTGCCGTTCGG
>CAMVBS010000041.1 GCA_947165785.1 uncultured Clostridia bacterium
CCCTTGCCCGTTGTAAGGTAGAAAGAAAGGGGTTCAATATGTACGACAATAATGACATTCTCCAACTGTTGCAGACTCGCCGGAAACATTTGAAGATGCTGATCGAGAAAAAGAGCAGGGGGTTGGATGAAACATCTTGTGGTAAGGTCAAGATAGCGCATATTAAAGGGCGTACTTACTACTTTTTGATCCTATCTGATGGAAGCAAAAGGAGCATTGATGAATCAAAGGCTCGTGAACTTATTCAATTTGACTATGATAGAAAGATAATCAAATCTGCAGGCAAGGAATTGGCTATTCTTGAACGAATGATCAAGTCATATCCGTCTGAGTGCGTTGAAAACGTTGTTAAAAGGTATTCAAATGACAGGAAGCGGATGATAAGACCGGTCATAAAATCCGATGAAGATATTATTGATAGTTGGATTTCAGCTTCATATGTTCAAAAACAACTTCCCAACGACAGACCTTTATTCAGGACTGACAAGGGTAATCTCGTAAGATCAAAATCCGAACTGATAATAGCTAACAAGCTTCTAGAGGCAGGGATTCCGTACAGATATGAGGCACGATTGACTCTTGGAGGTGTGATATTGCATCCGGATTTTACGATCCTTGATGTGAAACATCGCCGCGAAGTATATTGGGAACATTTTGGACTAATGGATGACCTCGATTATGTCACCGAGAACCTTAATAGAGTGAATATATACGCTCATAACGGAATAATCTTAGGAGATAGATTGTTCCTGACCATGGAAAGCAAGGATATCCCTCTCGATATGGAAAATGTCGATAAGATCATAGCGTTATTAGTGTGATGTTAGGTCCAAATGTTGATTTTGAGCGATTTGGGCCGAAGATTTTTAGTACCATTTTGTAAAATCTTGAAGGTAGGGACGAAAAACTTTATCTTGTTGAAGTGAAATAGTTGTTGCTTTCACAGTTAAATTGGTGAAATTAGGCCTAAAATGTGTTTTTAGGAGATTTGGGCCGAACTTTGTTAGGCTCATTTGTCGTGAAATCAACAAACCAGCCTAATGATTCACGTCTCAAAAGAATTTATTTGTAAACTCTCCGCTTTCGTGTTGCAACCGCGAGTCCTACTTTATATAATGAAAATATGCGAGAAACGTTTCGCTTTAAGTTATTATTTGGGCAATAAAACTTTGGAGGTCAATTATGAAGATTAGAGGCGAGAAGGCAAGACAGCAGGTCAAGCCGGCGATCGATCTTATTATGGAGAAATTCGCGTCTGTAGACATGAAGGGCGCGATCAGCGCACAGTATGTGGGATTCGGCAAGGACACAGTAGCTTTGGCTGTTGCAGGTCTTAGATTTGAATCACCTTTTACGTCAGTTATCCTGGAAGATGAGAAACTATACGGATTCCTCGGCGAGATCTTCGGAAAGGGTAAGAGTATCCTTTTCAATTACGACGGAGAAGTTAAGGCTTATACCGAAGACGGTGAAGTAAGCCTTGCAGCTGATATTGCTTCAGAAGTTAAGAAACTTATCGAGGAGGCAGAAGTTTGGGGTGGCGTTCTTAACGAGAACGGCGAGCTTATCGCCGATCCTTCCACACCTGCTCCGGGACCTCATTACTATACGAACCTCCTGATCGGTAACAGGATCGGTTTTGACCGTCCGCTCCAGAGCACACCGAAGAGCGCCATCGACAGACTTGGCGGCGGATGCTTCAGAGCACATGCCGATACACAGGTTCTTGCAACACGTTGGGATTATCTCCCTGAGGAGAACGGATTCCCTGCAAACAGACAGTTCTACCTTACAGAGGGCGGCAAAGAGATCTTCTATTCAGGAAGAGCAAAGGCTGATAACCTCGTTAAGGTACAGACGGTTCATTCACAGAACAGAACAGAGATCTCTTACGTTCTTAACGATGGTCTTGAAGTAAAGCGTACTATCTTCATCCTTCCACAGGAGGATAAGCTCCCGCTCGCATCCGAGGCACAGATGATCGAGATCAAGAATAACGGCAGCAAGGATCGTGACCTTCGTATCGTTTATACGGGTATGTTCGGTACGAGCGAAGTTCATGCACTCCGTGAGGATGTAATCTTCTCTACGGTAGTTGCCGAGTCAGAAGTCTTCTTTGATGAGAATGAAGATATCGCTGCCATCAGCTTTAACCCTAATCCTAAGTGGACAAAGGGCAACATCAGATTCTCCACGCTCCTCGTTCACGAGGACGACAAGACTATCCTTCCTACCGAGTACTGCGCTAAATACAGCGAATTCGTAGGAAACGGTTCTCTTGAGAATCCTGAATTTATTTCCAGGCTTTCTTGCCGTCCTTCTCGAAAAGGTCCGGGATTCTTCGCTCTTGCAACAAACTTTACAGTTAAGGCAGGCGGCGAGGTAAGAGCAGACAACTTCACATGTCTTTCATCCGATAAGCTCAATCCTGACTTTAAGGATGATGTAACGATCAAGGAAGAGATCGCAGCAATAATCGACAGATTCAGCGACAAGGATGCACTTCCTGGTGTACTTGCTAAGCTCATCAAGTTCACTAAGGACTATTCAAGCTACATGAAGATCAGCCACGAAGACAAGAACTTCGAGGCTTACGTTAATAACAACCTTCCTTTCCAGGTCTTCTATCAGACATTCGTTTCCAGATCTCTTGACTGGACACAGAAGGGCTATAGAGAGATCGGATTCAGAGAGATCCAGGATATCTTCGCTTCCATGTACTATTTCCAGAGCATGGGTCAGCAGGAGTTCGTAAGAAAGCTCCTTCGCGAATGGGCAGGAAATGTTCATGAAGCAGGTTTTGCTAACCACAACTTCTACTGGACAGGTAAGGAGCCCGGCTGGTGGTCTGATGATGCACTCTGGCTCTTGCAGGCTCTCGACAGATACATAAGCCTTACGGGCGATTATGATTTCCTTAAGGAAGAACTCCCTGTTGCAGGAACTGAAGGCGAGAAGAGAAATATCCTTGATACGATCAAGGCCATCATTACATACAGCGCAAAGATCTCCGTAGGTAAGCACGGAATCCCTCTTATCGACAGAGCTGACTGGAATGACTGCCTCAGAGTAGATCCTGACTGCATCGGCGGTGCTGATAAGATCGAGGCTTACAAAGAGCAGCTTAAGGCTAAGGGCAAGGCATACGGTGAGGTTCCTTATGAGTCTGAGTACTCCGAGTCTGTCATGAACGGATTCCTTTTGAAGGTTGCCGTTGATGCTGCGACTAAGTTCTTTACTCACTATGGCGACAGCTATGCAGAGGAACTTAAGGGTATAAGCGAGAAGCTTTATAAGGATCTTAATGAGAATGCATGGAAGAATGACTTCTTTGCAAGAGTCCTTTTCAACAGGAGCAATAAGCCTGAGCTTAAGTACCTTGGTGCTGCAGGTGACAACCTCCAGGTCGAGGATGCACCGGGATCTTACTTCCTCAATGCTTTCTCATGGTCTGTACTTGCAGGCTGTGCAAGCGAAGAGCAGATCGAGAGCATGCTCGATTCCATGGATAAGTATCTTAAGTCACCATTCGGATTCAGACTCTGTTCTACGGTTGACTACAGCAAGATAGCTCCGAAGATCGACGTAGCACTTTATTATCCGGGTGACCGTGAGAACGGCGGTGTGTTCAAGCATGCGAACATGATGGCTGCAGCTGCTATGCTCAAGGCTTCCAAGGAAGTTGAGAATGATAAGCTTGCAGAAAGACTTGCTGATACGGCTTACTGGGTGATCGACTGCATACTCCCTTACAGGACTTTGAAGTCACCGTTCGTAACGGCAGGTAACCCGAGACTTTGTACTCAGTACAATAACTGTGAGACGGGTGAGAATATCGGACCAACGCTCTCAGGAACATCCACATGGCTTCTCCTGTGCCTGTTCTCATGCTTCGGTATCGAGTTTACTTCCGAGAATTTCATCTGTGAGCCGCTCCTCAGGAAGAGTGATACGTCACTTAAGGTAACGGTCAACAGCGGTAAGGCGATCTACAATATCGATATCGTTAAGCCTGAGGGATTCAGAAGGACCAAGAACGGCTTCAAGGTTACACTTGACGGTAAGGCTTACGAGAGATCGAAGCTGCCGCTTTTCGATGACGGAAAGACACATGAACTCAAGATGGAGCTTTAAATAACAATAAGGTTACAAATGCCCCGCGCGCTGATCTTTTGCGTTGCGGGGCTTTTTTTTGTTTGCTAGAATGAAGAGACGATGCCATGGGAGGTGCCTAAGATGCCGTATTCAAGTGTTTTTCTGTCGGAAATAGTCAAGTATTTTGAGCTTGAGGTCGTTTATGATACGGGTGATATCGAGCAGAGAAGGATCTGCGTTGCGGACGTAACGAGACCGGGTCTTCAGCTCGCCGGCTATTATGATCACTTTGGCCCGGACCGAATCCAGGTCGTGGGGAATATGGAACATGCGTATCTTGAGCATCTGACTTCGCAGGGCAGAAAGAAGGCCATAGAGGCGCTTTTCGAGAAGAATGTGCCTTGTCTTATCCTTACGCGTAACCATGAGGCTCATGAGGAAGTACTTGAAGCAGCACAGAAACTGTCGGTGCCGATCTTAAGGACTGAGCAGGCTACGAGCCAGTTCAACAGTGCGCTCATTAAGTTCCTGAACCTGGAGCTCGCGCCGAGGATCAGTATGCACGGCGTTCTGGTCGAGGTTAACGGTGAAGGTATCCTTATCCTGGGTGAGAGCGGCGTAGGTAAGTCTGAGACGGCTCTCGAGATCGTTAAGCGAGGCCACAGGCTCATCGCGGATGACCAGGTCGAGATCAGGAGAGTGTCGGATACGACGCTTGTGGGAAGGGCGCCTGAGGTCATAAGGCATCTTATCGAGATCAGAGGTATCGGTATCCTCGATGTTAAGGAACTTTACGGTGTATCCTCGGTCAAGCCGCAGGAGGGCATCGACTTCGTTATCAATCTCGAGCTTTGGGATGAGACGAAGACATATGACAGATTGGGTCTTACGGATGAGACGACTGAGATACTGGGTATCAAGGTGCCGTCGATCACGATCCCTGTAGGACCCGGACGTAACCTCGCTATCATCGTCGAGGCTGCTGCGATCAACTATCGTGTTAAGAAAATGGGTTACAATGCGGCACAAGATCTGGTTGCCCGTGTATTCCCGGGGGGAAATATTTGATGGATCTTGTTTTGGAAATGGAGAAACTGGGCTACAAGGGACTCGTAAGGTACGATGTCAGCATGAAGAAATACAGCACCTTCAAGGCAGGCGGTGCGGCTAAGTTCTTTGCCGAGCCGATGAATGAAGATGAGCTCGTGCAGCTGCTTTATACCGCGAGGGGACTTGAGACGGATGTCTTTATCCTGGGAAACGGTTCCAATGTGCTATTTGCCGACAGCGGATTTGACGGTTTGGTCATTAAGATCGGCAAAGGGTTTTCGAGTATAGATATCATATCCAAGAATGAGGATGAGCTTGTGATCGAGGCAGGCGCAGGCGCGCTGCTGTCGACGTTTGGAAATATGATCGCCAATGAAAGCTACGAGGGCGCGGAGTTCTGCTGCGGTATCCCGGGAAGCGTCGGAGGCGCTGTGTTCATGAATGCGGGCGCGTATGGACGCGAGATGAAGGATATCGTGACGGAAGTGACGTACATCGATCCGAAGACGCTGAATGTCAGGACTATCGGGAATGAGGAGTGCGACTTCGGATATCGCCGGAGTGTTTTCGAGAGGGAAGGATATATCGTCATAAAGGCTGTCGCCAAGCTTAAGAGGGGCGACCTGTCGACGATCCTGAACTATGTGAACGAGCTCAAGAATAAGAGGACTGCGTCCCAGCCGCTGGAGCTTCCGAGTGCGGGATCGACGTTCAAGAGACCGGAGGGTCATTATGCGGGTGCGCTCATCGAGGAGGCGGGGCTCAAGGGCTTCGCGATCGACCACAGCGGCGCCCAGGTGTCCGCGAAACATGCGGGTTTTATCGTGAATGTAGGCGGAAATGCGACCGCTACGGATATAAAAAGGCTCATCGACTATGTAAGCGACAAGGTCTATGAGCGCTGCGGCGTAAGGCTTGAGCCTGAAGTCAGACTAATCGGGTTTTAAGGGGGAATTGGTATGGAGCTGATCATTCTTACTGGTATGTCGGGAGCTGGAAAGAGCCAGGCGTGCGATTTTTTCGAGGATCAGGGCTTCTTTTGTATCGATAATCTCCCTCCAATGATCCTTCCGGAGCTCGCGAAAACGTTCTTCAAAGGACAGGGCGGCGAGGGCTACGGCATCGAAAAGCTCGCTTTCGTGGTCGACATCAGGTCCAAGGAGCTCTTGAAGGGCTTCGGCGAAGCGAAGAAAAAGATCGAGAAGGAGATCGGCTGCCCGTATAGGATAATCTTCCTCGAGGCTAACGATCAGGTACTCGTCTCAAGATACCGCCAGACAAGGCGTAAGCATCCGCTCGCGAAGGAATTGTCGCTGTCGGAGGCGATAGCGCAGGAACGCAAGCTTCTTGCAGGTATCAGAGGCATCGCGACAAATGTAATAGATACTTCCATGATGGCTATCCCGGCGCTTCGAGATGAGCTCGGCGCATTGATCGAGGATGACCAGAACACCGGTATGTCAGTATTTGTGGAGTCTTTCGGATTTAAGTACGGACTTCCGGTAGATTGCGATAACGTTATCGACGTAAGGTTCCTTCCGAATCCTTACTACATCCCTGAACTTAAGGGCATGAGCGGCAAGGATGAAGGTGTCATCGATTATCTCGAGAGCTTCGAGGAGACGGAGAAGTTCATCCGCAAGCAGTTCTCGCTCATGAACTATCTCATTCCTCTTTATATAAAGGAAGGTAAGGGAAGGCTTCATATCGGCATCGGCTGCACGGGCGGACGCCACAGGTCAGTCTATATCGCCGAGCGCCTTAATAAGTACCTCTCGAAAAAGGGATACAAATCCCGCGTTCACCACAGAGACATAGACAAGGATCCGCGTTACTCCAAGGAGACTTCTAACTGATATGGCGGACAGTTTCAGCAAAAACCTCCGTCAGGAACTCATGCACCAGATCCCGAAGGGTCTTACCGAGAGGCAGGCACTCCTCGCGGGGATATTCTGCACGGATAAGCCTGACAAGGGGCTTGATCTTGCAACTTCCGTAGAAGTTGCACCTAACGTCTCAGAATATGTGCTGAACCTTTTCTCGCTCCTGCAGTTCAAGGCGAATGTCAGGCAGCTCAGTTCCACGGTCAAGATCTCCGTTGCACCGGAGTCGATGGAGGAGTTCATCGGCTGCTTCTCAATGTGCTTTACGGATAAGAGTGCGGATATACTGTCATCTTCAGAAGAGTTCAGAAGGAATTTCCTTAAGGGTGCTTTCATAGCGTGCGGATACTGCTCGGATCCTCATAAGAGCTACAGGGTGGAACTTCACGTCCGTAACAGTAAGGCAGTATCGCTGGTGATCTGGATGCTCCACGGTAATGACATAGAGCCGTCGGTCACGGTCAGAGACAACATAAGCGTCATAAGGTTTAGGTCGGGAGATTCGGTCTCCACGTTCTTTGCGCTCATCGGTGCATCTGCAGCATTTCTGGAATTCGAGTCGATAAGAGTCGATAAGGAGATCCAGGGCAGGGTCAACCGCGCGGTCAACTGCGACTCGGGAAATGCGCGCCGTCAGGCTGATGCCGGAGCCAGGAGAACCGCTCTTTTTACGAAGCTTCTCGCTTCGGAAGTGAGTGCGAGCATTCCGAAGGAACTTCTGAAAGCTGCACAGGTCCATATAGATAACCCGGGTCTTTCCATAAGCGAACTCGGCGCCCTCATGGATCCGCCGATCGGAAAGTCCGGCATGAACCACAGGCTCAAGAAGCTTGAAGAGATCGCATCAGAGCTCTGACAGAGGCTTAAGACGCATAACGATACGTGCATCTAAATCAATAAAGATTGATATTTCATCCCATGATTGAGAAATAGACCGAAATTTGCTATATTTAAGGGAGTTTTTCGGAAAAAACAGTGTTTGGGTTTGGAGTATGAACAATAAAGATCAGTACATCGATTCTGACAATGCATACCATGAGCCGTCCAAGGACCCTAATCAGGGCTTTGCTCCGCTCGTAGTCATTGTGACCATTTTGATGGTGATACTTACTGCCGTGCTCGCAGTCTTGTGCTTTAAGGAGAAGGGACTTCCCTGGGACAAGAAAAGCAGCAAGGGCGCCGGTAACACTGTCAGTTCTGCCCTGATCGCAGTTGCTTCACCGACCCCTACGCCGATGCTTCCGCTCCAGGATTATCAAAATCCGCTCCTTTACCCCGCAACAGCTACGGGAAATGCGACCATAGATTCGGAGAACATCGCTTCTTCGGCGCTTCCTTCCAATCGCGGAACTACCCAGACCATCATCAATTCCGGACTTGTCATTAACGACTATAACAGGGACAACCCTATCTGCATGGGAGATCCTCTTCTTTATTCTAACCTTCCGGGAGTTACCACCTTCAGAGGCAACAACTTCAGGAACTGTGCATCATTCGGATACTGCCCGGATCAGCCTAACTCCCTTACGCAGGTCTGGGAATTCTCGGGCATCGGCAAGAAACTCGCATCCACTTACAGTTTTGAGTGGTCGGGCGTAGCCTGGACAGGACAGCCGATCATCGTAAGATGGGACGATTCCGTCAAGAAGAGCATGAATATCTACGAGAGCTTCAAGGCCGAGGAGAACCTTGTCGAGGTCATCGTAGCAGCGCTCGACGGCAAGATATATTTCTTTGATCTCGAAAACGGTGTCCAGACGAGAGACCCTATCGACGTCGGAGCATCCATAAAGGGTACTCCTGCGGTAGATCCGCGAGGCTATCCTCTCCTTTACGTAGGACAGGGTGACGACAACGCCGACAATTCCGAATTCGGTATGAGGATCTACTCCCTTATCGACGGATCAAGGCTCTATTACTGTAACGGAAAAGACGACAGCGCCTACAGACTCAACTGGGGTGCCTGTGATTCTTCGCCTATCATCGACGGCGCGAGCGACACGCTAATCTGGCCTAGCGAGAACGGCATTATCTATACTTTTAAGCTCAACACCAATTACACCATGGGCGGCGACACCATTACGATCGCGCCGAATCCATACGAATTCAAATACATCTTCAGCGATTCTCAGGGAAATCATCTGGGAGTCGAAAGTTCGATAGCCGTTTATAACGGTTACGGCTATTTTTGTGACAACGACTGGAATCTCGTGTGTCTGGACCTGAACACTCTCCAGATGGTATGGCAGTATAAGCTCGATGACGATACGGATGTCTCTCCTGTTATCGAAGAGGAGAACGGCATACCGTATCTTTATGTCTGTACGGAAGTTGACGGCCAGGGAGGAACAGGCGAGTACTCCGGTGCCGCTTATACTTACAAGTTCAACGGCCTTACGGGCGAGATCATATGGCAGACATCACAGCCTTGCTACACATATAACGGCGAGACATCCGATACTGACCAGACGGGCGGCTGCTTCGGTAACCCTATCGTCGGTAAGAAGGGCATCGCCAATCTCGTTATCTTCTCATACAGCATGACAAACGGACTTATGAGCGGAAACCAGCTCGTAGCCTATGACAAGCAGACCGGAAACACGGTCTGGACCTATAACATGAACATCTACTCCTACAGTTCACCTGTAGATATATACGACGATGACGGTAACGGATATATCATCATCGGCGACTCATTGGGACAGATACACCTTGTTGACGCGCAAACAGGCGAGAGGATCAAGCATATCCAGACTTCAAGGCTCATCGGTACTGCCGAGGAGACTACGAACGGGATCATCTTTGATGCTTCGCCGGCAATATATAACGACATGATCGTGATCGGAACGAAGTCGGGCTCGATCTTCGGCATCCGTATCGAACATATTGAAGAGGCAGAGTGAGGAGTTATGATCAAGGATTTAAATGAAGTGTCTTATGAGAATATCGTTGTTTTCGAGGTAGTCTTGAGCTCGGCATCGGGTGAAGGGCTTAAAGTAAGGTTCGATCTGGGCAAGAACCTTATCACCTGGAATGACGGATATATGTGGAACAACAACTTCATGCGCGGTATAAGCAGCGAGAAGCTCGAGTATCTTAAGAGCGAACTGCCGAAGACCCACATGCTCGAGTGGCTGATAAATTACAATCAGGGTCATGAGGATGACATAGGACATGTTACGGCAAATCCTTCCATCTGGCAGATCAGAGTCCTTTTCGATAATGAAGAGACATTGTCATCTACTTCCTGCCAGCATTTCCCTAATGAATGGAACCTTCTTAAGGAACTCATCGAGAAGATGACCGAATGCACTTTCCGTCTTCGCTGACGGTCCCTTTATTTTATTAAATAGGGGAATTGTGGTAAAATCTTGTGTGTTCCTTTTTATTAGGAGGTATTGATGGATTATATCGAGGGACTTTTTCTGGGTAAGCTGTGGAGCGATACTGATTTTGAGAACAGGCGTCATCTGCCTCTTTTTATCATGTATGGCCTCTTTGTTGATGCCCTCGTTATCTTCTCCTATTGGACCGGAAAACTCATACCTGTATTGAGCGGAATAAGCATCCTTAAGATCGTGATCTTCGCGTTACTTTTCCTTGCTTGTCCGTTTATCTGCTTCAGGTATTATCGAATGCCCTTGTGGGGCAAAATACTTGTTTTATTGGAAAAGCTTTATAAGCATGTGCTTATAGTCGGCTTTACTGTATCGCTACTGCTCCCGAGACTTACCGTCAAGTCGGGAGATCTTCAGACCTTCATGGTCGATTATCTGAACAAGACACTCGAGAAATATACCGAGAAGTTCATTGAGTCCGCAGGTACGTTCGCTACCATCATGGGCGTCGTATCAGGCGGTATCCACGTTATGGTGGTGGTTTTCTTCTGGGCTGTCATCGCAGTTGTTATCCCGGGGGCTCTTTACCTCGCTTACAGACTTGTTCAGTACGGTTATGATTTTATTATCGCGAGATTTATCATACGCAAATATCTCGTGCGCAGAAAATAAGCTTTTGAAACGGAGATGGAATAATGGCACAGTTACAGGACAGATTGGATATTACGGTTGAAGAACTTGAAGAGAGCCTCGGTCACAAGAAACTGGATAATTTCATCAAGGAATCAGAAGCATTATTCGTAGAGCGCATGAAGAGTGCGATCAGTGAAGCCTGCAATAATCCCGAGATCAAGGCGGTCTTTATCTCAGGACCTACATCTTCGGGTAAGACGACTTTCACGATGCATCTTACGGAGGGCCTTAGCAGGAGCGGAAGACCTTCGGCATTCTTTTCACTTGACGATTACTATACACTCTGCGACTTAAACTTCGACAGAGACGGAAGACCTGACTTTGAGACGATCGAGACATTGGATCTCGAGAGAGCCAACAGGGACATCAAAGAGATCATGGAAGGAAAGAAAGTGATCCCGCCTAAGTTCGATTTCAAGATCCGTCAGTCTGTTGAAAGACCTGAATCGGATGCTATCCAGCTTCCTGAGAACGGTGTTCTCGTAGTTGAGGGACTTCACGGACTTAACAGTCGTGTATCAGGCAACATCGACGAATCTGCCTGCATCAAGATCTTCATCATGCCTTACGGCAATATCTACTGCGATACCAAGCTCATGGACAGCAACGAGATCAGACTTCTTCGAAGGATCGTTCGTGATTACAGACATCGTGATGCACATGCTCTTTCAACCATCGACTACTGGCCGATGATCGAGAAATCGGAGGAGGCTTACTATTCCGACTATCTTACGAGCGCTACATATCATATCAATTCATTCCTGGCTTATGAGAGCCTTGTTATCGCTCCTTTGGCACTTCACGACCTTAAGGAAGCACTTGCTCAGGTCGCTGATAATTCCATCAGCCCGAGTGTTTTCATGCAGAAAAGTCCCACGGGAAAACCTTTTGCAGACCTCTCCAAAGCCCTGAGCCGCGCACGTAAGCTCGTCGAGCATCTCGAGAAGATCCCTAAGTGTGATCCTTCTAGAGTTCCGGCTGATTCGATCCTCCTCGAGTTCATCGGCAACAACTGATTTTTTTCGAAAAGGAGGCATAATAATGCCTATACGTATAGCTAACAATCTGCCTGCGATCAAGGTGCTTGAGCAGGAGCGAATCTTCGTAATGGAAGAGGACCGCGCCCTTACTCAGGAGATAAGACCGTTAAGGATCATCATCCTGAACCTCATGCCGAACAAGAAGGCTACTGAGACTCAGCTTCTGAGGGTGCTTTCCAATACGCCTATTCAGGTGGATGTGGACTTGATGTGCACGGCTTCATATCAGCCGACTCACGTTGAGGAAGAACATCTTACCAAGTTCTATGAGACATTCGATGAGGTAAAGGACCGCCATTACGACGGCATGATCATCACGGGTGCGCCTGTAGAACAGATGCCTTTCGAGGAAGTAAAGTACTGGGATGAGCTCACAAAGATCATGGAATGGAGCAAGACTCACGTTTACTCCACGCTCCATATCTGCTGGGGTGCCCAGGCAGGTCTTTACTACCACTATGGTATCCCGAAGTATGATAAGCCGGAGAAAGTCTTCGGTATCTTCGAGCATTCCCTTACATGGAGCAGACCTGTTAAGCTCTTCAGGGGCTTTGACGATGTTTTCTATGTTCCTCATTCAAGGCACACGGAGATAAGAAGGGAAGATGTGGAGAAGTGCAAGAACCTCCGTATCCTTTCCGAGTCTGAAGAATGCGGTATCTATGCAGTTTCCGATCTTCACGGACGTCAGATCTTCATCACGGGTCACTCCGAGTATGATGCTGACACTTTGAAGAACGAGTACTATAGAGACCTTGATAAGGGACTTCCTATCAAGATCCCGAAAAATTACTTCGAGAACGACGATCCTACGAAGGAACCTATCGTAAAGTGGAGATCTTCGGCATCACTCCTGTTCGCAAACTGGCTTAATTACTACGTTTATCAGGAGACACCGTTTGATCTGTCACTTCTTCATGAGATCCATCATAAGAAGGGTCCTGACGGAGAGATCCTGCACGATAAAGAGTGATAGTTATGAAAGACCTCGGCAACCCGATCAAGGAACTGTTCCCTGTAAGAAGCGACAAGGGAAACAAAGGCACATTCGGAAACCTTCTTATCGTAGCAGGTTCCGAATACATGACGGGAGCTCTCGTCATGGCCGTGACTTCTGCGCTTCATTCCGGCGTAGGCCTTGTAAGAGCTTTCTCGACAAAGGAAGCACTCATGCCCGTCAAGATCAGCTGTCCGTGTGCGCTGCTGTCGGCATATGAAGAAGAGAATGTCCTTCGTAAGACGGAAAAACTTCTTGGTAAGACAACGGCTGCCGTGATCGGCCCGGGACTGGATACCAAGGATCCGAGAAATAAGGACATACTCATGTATCTTATCGACAACTGTAAGCGCCTCATAATAGACGCCTCTGCTCTTACGATCCTTGCTTCTCTTAATTGCTACGGACTTGATAAGAGACGCGAAAAAGGTCTTGAGCCTGCGATCCTTACTCCTCATGTGGGAGAGTTCAAGCGCTTTGGTGTTCCTTCTGTCGACTTCGATAACCTCGAGGACAAGGCGCTTCTCAAAATGACCAAGGACTTCGCTTCTTCACATGACGTTATCCTTGTCCTGAAGAATCACAATACTTTGGTAACTACTCCTGACGGAAAGTGCTATTATAATTACGGCGACAATTCCGGAATGGCCAAGGGCGGTTCCGGTGATGTCCTTGCGGGCCTGATGGGAGGATTCCTGGCTTCAGGCTTTACTCCGGTCAATGCCGCGAACTGTGCGGTATACGTTCACTCAATGGCAGGAAGGCTTGCCGCTGAGGATAAGACAAAACTCTTTATGCTCCCGACGGATGTCATAGAGAAGTTCCCGCAAGTATATAAAGAACTCGGATGGTGAGAAAATGGCTATTACATCTGACATGTTCAGCAGATGTTGTGTCGAGATAGATCTCGATGCACTTAAGAACAACATTAGAGAGATAAGAAGAGTAACATCCCCTTCGGCGGATGTCATGGCAGTAGTTAAGGCTGATGCATACGGACACGGTGCCGTCATCGCAGCAAAGACGCTTCTTGAAAACGGTGCGAACCACCTTTGTGTTGCAACTATCGATGAAGCGATCGAGCTTCGTGATGCAGGAATAGATGCCAAGATACTGATACTCGGATTTACGAGTACCAAGCGTTTTGACGATGTCGTCAAATATGATATCGATCAGGCAGTATACTCATATGAGACTGCCAAGCTTCTTTCGGATGCTGCAGTAAAGGCAAACAAGAACGTTAATGTTCATATCAAGCTTGATACCGGCATGGGAAGGATCGGTTTTTCAACCGAGCCTGATTCGGGTTCCGTTGAAGATATCGTAAATATTTCAAAACTCCCTAATATCGTGACTTACGGTGTCTTTTCCCACTTTGCGGTTGCAGACGAGAATGATGACGATTATACCCGCGCCCAGTTCGAGCGCTTTACTTCTCAGATCGAGGAACTTAAAAAGCAGGGCGTAACATTCACGAAGCGCCACATATGCAACAGTGCAGGTATCATGAGATTTCCTGAGATGCATCTCGATATGGTAAGGGCAGGCATCATCCTTTACGGTCTCATGCCTCCGGGATGTCCTGCACCTGTTAAGCCTATAAATCTCATTCCTGTAATGTCCTGGTATGCAAAGGTCATCCATGAGAAGAAAGTTCCTGCAGGTACGAGCATCTCATACGGAAGACACTTTAAGGCTGATGCTCCGACGAGAGTATTTACGGTGTCCATCGGATATGCCGACGGTTTCTCCCGTCACTTAAGTAATGGTACATTTGAACTTGAAGTATGCGGCTACAGGCTTCCTATAATCGGTAACGTCTGCATGGATATGTGCATGCTCGACGGTTCCAAGATGCCTGAAGACATCAAGGTCGAGCCTGAGAGCAATGTCCTTATCTTCGGACGCAATAAGAGCGCTGACGAGCTTGCATCCTATCTCGGGACTATCAACTACGAGATCACCTGCCTTGTCGGAAAGAGAGTTCAAAGGATATATCTCGAGGACGGAAAACACAGCGTTCTTTTGAATTAAACATTTCTTAATACTTTTCGAGCAAAGTCTTAATCTTCATTTAGCGATTAATTAATCCTCCGTGTTTATTATGTGATCATAAAACAAAACACGGAGGATATTTGATATGAAGACAATGACAACAAAGATCGCAAAGATGGTAGCAGCAGTAACAATGACATTAAGCGCAGCAGGTATCGCAGGCGGACTTATGACAGGTAACGTTAAGGTAGCAGTTGCATCAGCGCTCTTCATCATGATCAACGTCGGTCTTCTCCTCCAGAATCGCCTCACGGCAAATGAGGAAGTTTAAGGAGGTCCCCATGGCAAACGTAATCAAGATCTTTATCACAGGAATTACAGCCGTAACCACGGGACTTGATAACCTGACAACTCTTGCCGTTGAGCATGCAAGGACAACAAAAGCCATCGCATCATTAGGTGCTGCTTCAATAGCAGGCTCAATAATGTCCTCAGAAGATTAAGCTGATTCCTTTCTTCATACTTTCATACCCCCACCCAAAAGACCGTCAGCTGACGGTCTTTTATTACGGAAAAATGAACTAAATAAAAATTCTTTAACTTATATGTTGAATACTGTCTCCGGGGCAAGTAAAATTAAGTATCACGTTTTTTTTACAAAGCCGAATTATGTTTATAGGAGGCAGATTATGTTGAAACGAAGTTCCCGACGATTTCTAAGTATCCTGATCACATGCTGCATGATATTTTCATCGCTGGTGATCATTAACCCGAGTGACGTTCGTGCCGATGGCGAAGCCGAGGTTACGAAGCTCTGGGCGAAAGTTGATGAAGAAGGAAGATTTATTCCTGAGACATTTCAGTTAACAAATGAGGAACCTGACGGTAATGGTTGGTTTGAAGCCGGAAAATTCATCAATGAAGGAACATATACCATTGATGACGAGGATTATTCTCCGGTTATCCTGATCAATAATGCGTCTGTCATATGTGAACATGTGGATCATCATCAGACAGTAATGTTGTCAGGTGACAGCAGCTTCGGAAATGGTGACTTTAGGAAGAACTCAAGTTCTCAAGAACTTCCGGCTTTTGAGGGAGAAGTGAGTACGGAAGCTCTCTTGGCATTTTATAATTCTCCTGTATATAGCGATAGGCAGATATATAATTATCTGATGACGTCTATAGACAAGACTTCTGTTTTTGGCAGAGCAGTTACGGTTTACGGAGATGCTGATCTGTCCGCATCAGATGAAGGCACAAGAAAAGTCGGAAGTGAGCTATGGGGTTATTCCATCAATATAAGGGGTAAACTTCATATTGGTTCTCAAGAAGGTTTGGATGATGGCTTTAATGGTATTGTAGCTGGAGAAGGGGGTATGCTCAGATTTTCTGAAGGAGGAAGTACTTTTGATGACGGTGCAATCATCTGTTTGGAAAAGGATGCAAGAATAGCAGGCATTGAAAAGTTCTACAAGTACTCTGAAGAGACAGATGAATTGGAAACTTTCACTTTTAATATGCGTGATCATGAAATGCTTTCCTTTGAATATGATGCAAACGAGGGCAAGTGGATCCTCTGTGATTTTGATCCGCACGGCGGACCTGAGATCAGAGATGGCC
>CAMVBS010000042.1 GCA_947165785.1 uncultured Clostridia bacterium
AATCGGCCGGGGTGGAATCCGGACCAAAGGATAAGGGATACACGTATTATGAAAAGAAACATCAAGATCATCGCAGCACTTCTTATTGTGCTCAATTTAACTACTCTCGTCTCATGCAGCAAGGTCAAGGAAAAGGCTGACAAAAAGTCAGGTGCCAATGCAAGTGAGGTCGTAGAGACGTCAAAGGAGATCGCCAAGGCGCTGGCAAAATGCGACCTTGAAGCGGTCAAGGACCATTGCTCCGGACATACCAAGGATCTCGAGAAGGCAATGCCTGTCATCGATAAGGATGAAGAGGCAAGTGAGGAGCTTCTGATCGATAACATGATAGCTTCCACGATCGAGTACACGGTCGATGAGGACAGCTTCAGTTCAGAGCGTCTCGGAAAGAGCTGCAGCGTGGATGTCGTATTTACCTATACGGACTACAACAAGACGCTGGAGAGGAAGGAAAAGTTCCTGGATATCTACGATTTCGAAGATACTTTGAAGCAGACGAGCAACACGGTCGAGGTCACCATTCCGTTCGAATTCGAGAAGAAGAAGGACGAGTATGTTCTTACGAATGCGGATGACCTGACAGAGCTTTACGAATACGATGTTGACGTTAAGTTTCTGGACAGCTTTTTCGATTATGTTGAAGACATATATATGGTAGGTCCGCAGTGGAGTGAAGAAGACGACGGATACTACGATACCAACACGTTCGAGATGGTATTGAAGATCAGTGAGGAAGGTCAGGAATATGACTGGGAGTACAGCTACAAGGTAGCTCTCGAGAAGCCTGAGTTCACGAATATCTACATGTCACCTAAGATAACGGAAGTGACTCCGGAAGAGATCCACATTACGTATTCTCAGGAGGAGAACTTCGAGGAAGGTTTCTACTGCATCCTCGTTTATTCCGATCACGATGACACCATCATCGGTTACGAATTCGATGTTTTCAGGACAGAGAGCAGTTCACAGCAGGATTAATTGATCTATTGGCGGAGTTTTCGTCTTTTACTCACAGAGGATCTTACTGTTCGTAGGATCCTTTGTCGAGTCTGTCCTCGAACTCATCCACAGGCAGCGGCTTATCGTAGAAATAACCCTGTGCCGTCAGACAGCCGTTTTCCTTCATTACGTCGATCTGACGCGCTGTCTCGATGCCCTCTGCAACAGTTTCCATTCCAAGGCTGTTCGCGAGGGAAACGACGTTTCCGAACATAGTCTTCCTGACTTCGTTCTCGCCCGTATCTTCATCGGTCGGCAGGAAGCTTCGATCGATCTTGATCACGTTCCACGGAATATCTCTTAAGAGATTCAGGGATGAATAGCCGATGCCGAAGTCATCGATCGATGTTCTGATCCCTTTGTCATGCAGCGCGCCAACTACTCGCTTAAGGTCGCTGAACTCGACGTCTGTCGTTGTCTCGGTAAGCTCGATCTCGATATATTCATGCGGGATCTGATAACTGTCTATGATCCTCTCGATCGTGACAGGAAGATCTATGTTCATGATATTCTTTCTCGAAAAATTGACGGAAACCGTTATCGGTCTTCGACCTTCATCTATCCAGCGCCTCATATCCTTGCATACACACTCGAGCATATACATATCGAGCTTACAGATGTCACTAGTCTGCTCAAGTGGCGGAATGAATTCGAACGGAGGAACTATCTTATAATTCCTGAACCAGCGGCAGAGAGCTTCGGCGCCCGTAAGTTCGCCTGTAAGGATGTTGACCTTAGGCTGATAGAACGGACGGAATTCGCCTTTTCTAAGTGCATCAGGGAACTCCTGCTGAACACGCATGCTGCGTTCTTTCTTTGCCATAAATGAATCATCATAGAATACGATGTGATCCTTACCGCCGGTCTGAGCGATCCTGCATGCGTTCGTTATCTTGCCCATGATGTCTCCGTGGTTCTCGGCCGTGTAGTCATCAGGAATGATGAAAACGCCCGCACTTGTGGAGAGCTTGACGCTGCTCATCTCGTTGATCCTTATCGGAGCCTCGCTTAAGTAGTCCAAAACGCTCTCCTTGTTTTCGAGAGGACATATGAGTACGAAGTTATCGCCTCCGAGCCTTGCGATGAAGCCGTCAGGCCCGATCAGATACTTAAGTGTCTCGAAGTGTTTCTTCATTACTCTGTCGCCTTCGAGCCTTCCGTATTCCTGATTGATAAGTGCGAAGTGTCTTAAGTTATAGCGGATTATCATCTTCTCCCGAAGGCTTCCGGCTCCGATGATCTCGAGCATATGACGATTCCACGATCTTATGTTAGGGTAGCCCGCTTCATCAAAAAAAGCCAGGTCATAGACCAAGTCCTTAAGGCGGTTACGACTGATAAAGCTAAGTACCGTCCTTGCTACGAGTTCGACCTTTTCCTTCTCCTCCACATCGAGCGGAGGTTCATCATAAGCCATGTAAACCTTCATGGTTGCACCGGACATAACACTTGTCTCGACGCGTATCGAGAGGATCTCATAGCATTTGATCCCGAGATCAAAACAGCAGAATGTCTCTCCGGTGCCGTCCGCCTCTTCCTGTTTGTTCTTGAATACATAAGTCACGCCCTTGGCGAGCCTGAACATCTTTGCGATCTTGATAAGAAGGCTCTCGATCAAAGGAACATCCGGATGATCGAAGGATACGAAGGCTGCCAGGAGCTTCTCGTACAATTCATAAAACCTTACGAATGAATAACTTTCTTCCGAAGTGATATCGTCATCATCACTAAGGCCCGCCTTAAACCTTCGTTTGTTATCGTACATGAGATTATCTGCGCGCTCCATTACATCCTGAACGCGAAGATCGTTATCCGGATCGTATTCCGACATTCCATAGGCGAGTGTGACAAGGCCGGCCTTTTTATTTTCCTGCTGCTTTCTTGCGAACTGCTTGAAAAGATTATGTCTGTTCTTATAGTCGCTTCCGCGAAGAAGGACAACGAATTCGTCTCCGCCGATCCTGAAGACGGGACTATGGTCGAAGATCTCACAGATAATAGCACATGCATCCTTTATGTATTTGTCACCTGCACTATGTCCTTGATTGTCGTTTACATCCTTAAGGCCGTTGATATCACAAACTGCTATCGCGAATTCAACCGAGAGTTCCGCTTGGATATCTGTATCCAGCTGCATCTCCGCATTAACATAGGCGTGCTTGTTCTTGACTCCGGTGAGGGAATCCCTGTTCGCCATATCTATGGCTGTACCGATCGCAGCCTCGAATTCAAGTTCTTTTCTCTTTGCTGCATCTATGTTCTCAACAGCAACGATAATGTGCTTTGAAGCAGGATGCTGTCTCATAGCTACCAGAGACACGTACTGCGGCTTGCCGTCCAGAAGGAGTCTGTAGTTAAGAAATACCTTATTGCTCCTACTGAGATTATCCAGAAGCGTCTCCTTCTCCATGGCCTTTGCCATCATATGATAATCTTCGTGATAGATCTCACGTTTCATGTTGTTCTGTGTATCTGCGAAGAAATCAATGCCTTTGTCCCCGACAACGAGCTTTGCGTATTTGTCACTCGCGCTGTATTCGTAATATTCATTTGTCTCGATATTGACACGATAGATGACTTCATATCTCGATGCGAGTGCGAGAGCGACTTCGTTGAACATGTCGCTTTCAAGGAGCATTGCCTGCTCACGCCTCATCTGAGCATCAACGTTCATGAGGGCCATGAGGATATGATCCGGATCGTTCTTCGGACTTATGACTATCAAAGCCACATAAATGATGCTGTCGCCAAACTTCTGACGATATGTAAGTGATATCGAACCGCTTTCTTTGAGATGACGAAGGAGGTTGTCCTTTTGAAGTTCCGTATAAACGAATCTGTAGTCATCCTCGTGAAGGAATTTCTTCATATCGTCTGTCATATCCTCGAAAAAGTCATCGCCTTCTTTTGTCATTCCGAGCTTGTCATATGCCTTGCTCGCGCTGTACCTTATATAGGCGTTACTCTTGATGTTTATATAGTAGATCGCTTCATAACGGCTCGCGAGTGCCTTGGCGATACGCTGGTACATCTGTCTTTCACGGTCTGCGATGAGCTCACGCTTGACCTGTTCATCAACATTTCTTACACCGATGATGATATTGTCATCAGGTGTGTTGATCGTCTTAAGGAAATAGTAATAAGGACGGCCGTTGATAATAAGCCTGTAGTTCAGGGAGAAGGAACCTTCGTTCTTAAGATTTGCCAATACTCGTTCTTTCTTTAACGATTCGATGAATCGTTCCTGATCTTCGGGGTGAACAAGTTCACGGCTCTCACGAGGAACATCTTCGAAGAAGTCGATTCCGCCCCTGCGTTTTACGAGCTTCTTCTCATCACCCTCAGTAAGGTACTCCACATAGCTGTTATCCTTGGAATCTATGACATAAATGCTCTCGTAATCATTGGCGAGTGCAATAGCGATCTCGCTGAAAGACATGGTTTTCTTTTTATTTAAAGCATTATTCGCCATGATCTATTCCTCCGGAGCCTCCCAAGTCGTCGAAGAAAATTAAATATATTTTATACCCGTTTGCTCCAAAAAGATATGAAATTTTGACATGTTTTACATTCGTTTACAAATATCCCTCTTGTGATGTTAAAATATATGTCGGGTAACAGAATGAACATATAAGGTAGTGCAAACTTGACCTTGATCAAGGGAACAGAGGAGACATGAATGTCTGAATTGAACGCAACGCCTGTTACGTTTAAATGTAAGATATGCGGGGGAGATGTGGTGAATAACTTCCTTTTGGGTTCATGCGTTTGTTCGCACTGCGGCAACAAGTGGAATCTCGAAGATGTGATCCCCGATTATAGCCAATATTCCAACATAATCTCAGATATCAACGAGGCTTATGAGGCCGTATCGAATAACCCTACTGTCGTATCTCTTGAAAGGGCAAAGTCACTTCTTGATTTCGCAGCTGATGAGAGCGAAAAGCTTGACGGAGTCATAGCTTCGGATCTTGCTAAGATGAGCAGAGACGAGATCGCGAAGATAGATAAACTGCAAAGCTACATGAAGGGCGTGGCATTTTTCGAGAAGAAGAATTACCAAAGTGCGCTGGCGGAATTTGAGAAGGTCCCGGGATATAAGAATTCGGATGAATTTAAAAAGCAATGCAGGGTATATGTCGATAAACAGAATAAGACGAACAGATTTATGGAAGTCTTCCTCGGAATGCTGTTTCCGGCTATGCTCTGCATAGTTCTGAAGATCACTATGGATGTCTCGCTTACGGTACTTATACCGTTGTTCCTCGGATTATCTGTGGTACTCGGATTACTGATCTACTTGGGAGGACTTACGGGATCGATCGTCAAACTCGTGTCGGTCCTAAGTACCATTCCATTTCTTGTATTCCTGATAATCAGGTACGATATTCATATATTGTTCTTCAAACTCTGTAAACTGATCTTTATGTATATAATAGACATGATAAAATATGTTTTAGTTGATTCGAAGAAATAACTTAGGAGTAAGTGGATGTCAGAAGTAAGTGCAACACCTGTTACATTGAAATGTAAGATCTGCGGCGGAGATATCATTAACGATTATCTTGTCGGTTCCTGTGTATGCGCGCATTGCGGAAATAAGTGGTCGTTGGAAGAACTGGTTCCCGATTATGCCGAATATTCTCACGCGATAATGAAGATCAATAAAGCCAATGACCTGTTGGCTGGAGATCCTGCGATAGAGAATCTGGAGCAGGCAAGGATATTCTTCCAGAATGCCTCGGATGAGTGCAGTTCCAAGACAGGACCGATAGCGTCAGATCTCATGAAGGTCTGCAA
The DNA here is from genome assembly GCA_947165785.1 of uncultured Clostridia bacterium. GTDB lineage: Bacteria > Bacillota > Clostridia > Saccharofermentanales > Saccharofermentanaceae > Saccharofermentans. The sequence continues at coordinate 5,800 of CAMVBS010000042.1, forward strand.
GGATGGCAGGGAGACCATCGACCGGATAAAGGCTTACAGTAAAGCGAAGAAAGCATTCGACAAGAAGTCTTATCAGCAGGCACTCAAAGGATTCAGGAACCTGCAGGGATTCAGGGATTCCGATACGCTGGCGCAGACCTGTAAGGTGGAGATAGAGAAGGCCAGAAAAAAACAGATCCCGATCGCAGTGATCGTCGGTTTCATACTACCCGCGGTCGTCTGCATCATCCTTAAGGAGTTTGTCGGGCTTCCGCTTCCCGCAGTCATCCCGATATTCCTTCTCGGGTCCGCGGGAACAGGGTATCTGGTATACAGAGGAGGAGCCTGGTCGATCGTTATCAAGGTACTGTCGTTCTTAAGTGCAGTCCCGCTCATACTTTTCATGATACTGGCATATGTATTTAAACTCGGTGCGGTACCTTCGGGGATCATAGCCGTGGGTTTACCGATAGCAATGATAATAGCGTTCGCAGTCTTAGCAGAAAGGAAATCTTAAAATGGAAGTCATCAGTGTAATCAAGTACGAAGGCAGTAATGAAGTATTGGCTCACAAGCATCAGAACGAGGACTTTACCATCGGCTCACAGCTGATAGTTCATGAGTCCCAGGAAGCGCTCTTCATGCGTGACGGTAAAGCGATGGATCTCTTTACTGCAGGAAGACATACATTAACGACATATAATATACCGCTTCTCCGTGACCTGATGAAGCTCGGCACGGGCGGAGAGAATGTTTTCCACGCAGAGGTCTACTTTATCAACATGACCACGATGATGGGCATCAGATGGGGTACTGACAGCAAGGTAAGACTTTTCGATCCTGCTTCGGGACTTCATATCGAGATCGGTGCCAGCGGTAACTTCAATATCAGAGTTAACGATTCACGTAAGCTCGTCATCAAGCTCGTCGGTACGACTGAAGGACTTCTCCAGAGTGAACTTCTGGGCGAGGAAGGAGGTCTTTCTTATGGTACGGGTAAGTTCAGAGCTCTTGTAGTTAACCGTGTTAAGTCTAACCTCGCCAGGATCATCAAGGAACAGAACATCAACATCCTTGAGATCGATGCTTATCTGGACATCATTTCCGAGGCACTCCAGAAAGAGATCAACGAGACTTTGGACGAGTACGGTCTTACGATGCCTGAGTTCTATGTAACAACTATCCAGACTCCTGACGACGATCCGAACTACCAAAGACTCAAGCAGCAGTTCGCCGAGAAGACATTGAGAGTCAGGGAAGAGGAAGTAAGACGTGCCGAGGCTGAGGCAGCTCAGGGCCGTAAGATCGTTGAGGCTCAGACAGAAGCACAGCTCAAGATGGTAAGTGCACAGGGTGAAGCAGACGCTCTCCTCATTAAGGCAAAGGCAGAAGCTGAGGCATATAAGATGCAGGCTGAGGCTGAGGCAACCGAGATGAAGATGAAGGGCTACACATATCAGGATGAGACTGCAAGACAGGTCGGCATGGAAGCTATGCAGAATGGTATCACGGGCGGCGGCTCGGGTTCCGGTGCAGGCGGCGGCATAGGTGATGTCGCAAGCCTGGGTGTTACACTCGGCGCCATGGGCGGAGTCATCAACATGACCAAGGAAGCAATGGGCCCTATCATGGGTGAATCTCAGAAGATCGGTCAGGGATTCGGAAACGTCGTATCCGGTGGCGAAGGAGCATGGACATGTCCTTCCTGCGGCAAGGCAGTTACTTCCAAGTTCTGTCCTGACTGCGGTACGCCTCGTCCTACGGTCTGATCGAAAAAGTCACGAAATTAAGCATTTTAGGCCGCGTTTTGCGGCCTTTTTGCTATTGTTTACAGATTTTTCATATTTATTCCGTTAAAATTAAATCGTTTGGTGGATTAGCAAGAATCATTGCGATTTAGACTGATTTGTTGATAGCGAAGCAGATCCGTCTTTTAACTCCACCCCCTATTGAATGGTCTATAGCATGGCAGGATAGAGGAAGACGGGATAGGATGCATACGATCGAAGCACCTTTGAAGAGGTGAGGAGATGAGGTTTGGAGGATGCTGACGGCAGCACACTCCTTACACCTGCTCCATACGTCAGAAACTTATTCCTGAAGGAAAGGTTGACCGGTCCGCCGGTCGTGATATATGAACGTTCCACTTAAATATAACCTCTTTGAGCGGGTTGCGAGAGCAGCCCGTTTAAACTTGCACGGAAAACAAAAAGAGGTCATCAGGAACTTTGTCCGGAGACTTTTATCACGAGGCCTGCAGCGCCGTTTACCGTAACGGTATCACCTGTCTTAAGGACGGTTGTTGCATTTCCGCATCCGACTACCGCAGGGATTCCGAACTCTCTTGCAACTATGGCTGCGTGTGAAAGAGGCGCACCGATGTCGGTGACGATCGCGCTGACCTTTGAAAAAGCAGGAGTCCATCCGATGTTTGTCGCAGGCGCAACGAGTATCTCGCCCTTTTTGAGCTCATCGATATGTGATATGTCGGTTATTACCCTTACAACGCCCGTAACGTTGCCTGCTGCGCCCGGGAAGCCCTTAACGTCAGAAGATACTTCCGTCATGTCATCTTCGAAGTAGAAGTCGTTTCTGCGGCTTTCGGAGGCGATCCATCTTTGCGGTTCAAAACGTCCGAGTACCAGAGAAGGGAACGGAGGGTAGGAGCGGTACTCGTTAAAAGTCTTCCTGCGCGCTTCTATGTATCTCAGGGCATCCTTATTTCCGCGTATCAGTGCGAATGCTTCCTTGTACGTGAGCATGAAGATATCTTCGCCTATTCCGTTGATCTTGCCTGCGCGAAGAAGATACTCCCTGAAGACGCAGAAAAGGTAGACGCCTTTGCTCCTTATGTCTTCACGGAATTCGTTAGCGTGAGCATATTTACTCATGTTCTTTTCTATCCATTTACTCCTGGACGGGTAAAGTTCCTTGAACTTCTTAAGTGCCGCCTCATATGAATCGGTCTGGGCTTTCTTCATTGCCTTCAAGTCCACGCCGCTTTTCTTATGTTCCTCGATCCTCTTATCGAGTATCGCCGGATCTTCATACGGACGAGGCTCCATGAGCTCCATCTCATCAGCCGATCTGTGGCCGCATATTCTTATGTATTCGTCACGTGTGATCTTTCCCGATATGACATCGTCCAGAAGATAAAGAGGCCTCATGCTCTCGACAACGCCAAGGCAGCCTCCGAGAAGACTTTGGGCGAGCTCCTCGCCTGCCACTTTCTCGAGCTTTTTGCTGAAGGTAAAAAGAGGTACCATTGCTGCGCCGCTCTCTGCCGCGATGGCCGCAAGTCCGTCATTGATGCCCGGCTGCAGCTTGCTGTCCCACATCTTAGCAAGTTCCTCATTGGTGTCGATCGCCTTGATCTCATCCATGTACTTCCTTGCTATATCCGCGAGATTAACCACGAGGTCGTGCTTCTCTTTTTTGCTGAGCTTCGACTTCTCCTTAGGAAAGACGAGACATCGGATCTTGTGAAGGAAGACCTTCTTATCGAATGGTGATATCGGGATCTTGTATCCGTCGGGAATGTTTCCGACGAGGTCCTTTATGCTCTCGAAAGCCTTCTTCTCGCTCATCCCGAAGCTCACCAGAGCCGAGCACATCACGGTGATATTCATGTACGCCTGACCGCAGATGTTGTCGAGCCAGTCCGGAAGTCCGAGCATGTCGTTGATGAGCTCGAGCACGCTGAACGTCATAGGTGACACAGGCTTCATGAAGATCTCGCCCACGTTCGTTCGTGTCAGGAGCTTAAGTCCCGATCTGCTGCCGTTTATGTCGTAACTGTCTATCCTGAGCCTTTGAAGCGTCGTTATCGGCCTTGCCTGAAGTATGTAGACCTTACCGCCCGAGACCGCCCACTCGATGTCCATCGGCATCTTGTAGTATCTCCTGATCTTCAGGCAGTATCTTCTTAATATCCTCGAAAACTTCCTAAGCTCCTCATCCCCGTTATAGGCATATTTCATCACGCCGATCCTGAAGACCTTCGCATCAGCGTTTCCCGACACGAGCTGTTCCCCTTCGCCTCTTACGTAATTTCCGACTAACTGATCGTCTCTTCCGTTTATGGCGTCCGACGTAAAGATGACTCCCGCAAATTCAGGCTTCACGAATCTTTGGATGACCACGGCGATACCCTTGTCCTCTTCGTTGAAGCTCTGTGTATATTCCATGACCCTTCCGTTACCCGCAGAGTCTATGACCTTTCTTAAGGCGTCCTTTATATCACTTACCTTAACATCCGTGATCGTCTCATACTGACCTGCAAACGAAGCTTTCTCACCGTCTTCGTTTATGGCGGAAGAACGAACGGCATAAGTTACGTTCTGATCGAGCAAAGGAAGGAGTTCGTCAACGTTACTGTCACCTGCGGTAAGGACATATCCTTCAGGGACCCTGACATTCAGGTTCCTGATCATGAGGTCGAGCGATCCCGCTTTTCCGCCTATGAGTCCGCGCATCTGCTCCGGGACATTTCCGAGTCTGTAGATCCCCATATTAGTCTCCCAGCAAAAGATCGACGCGCATGTCGATATAGTGCTTCAGCTGTGATCTCTTATCAAGGTCGATGCCGAAGTCTTTTTTTATGTCATCTTTTCTGTATATGATGAGCTGCATCATCGTTGACAGTTCGTAAGCGATGAGCCTGCATTCCTTGTCGCTCTTCCTGCCGTTATAGTGTTTTATTACGTAAGGCAGGCTAAACTGATCCGTTCCGAGATCGCGCTTGAAAAGAACGAAGTTCGTGATGGCTGTCGTGAACTTGAAATTCTCGAGAAGACAGCTTGCCACGATGAAATGAAGCTTTTTAAGAAGTTCCTTCGGTTCGAGATCAGATGTCAGGATCTTCTCCACATCCTTGTCTTTGAGAAACGACTGATATTGCATCTGGAAAACGTTGAAGATCAGGTTCTCTCTTGATCCGAAGCAGTAGTTGATCATGGATGCCTTGACGTCAGCCCTGTCGGCGATCTGCCTGGAAGTGACCTTTAAAGGATCGTCGGATTCTTCCATGAGTTCCCATGTGGCTTTCAGGAGATTGTCTTTGGTGATCTGTAATTTCTCGTCCTTATTCATGGCCGCCTCCAATTATTGAACGTGTTCAATAATGAAGATAGCACAGACATGACGGGTTTGCAAGATGTGGAGGTCAAAGATGTTTTCGAGAAAATATATAATAGAAATGAACCTTATCGCTTCCGGCGACAATATAAGGTGAAAGATGTTTTGTGCACAGGCATTTCGGAAGGAGTCTATCCGGTCGATGTATGAAGGTATCGACAATCTCATAGATAAGTACGGGCGCGACATATATTCGTTCTGCGTCTATCTTACGGGAAGCAGGGATCTTGCTGATGATCTTTATCAGCAGACTTTTCTTATTGCGCTTTCCAAAAACGAGATCGATCTTCAAAAAAACCCGAAGTCCTATCTTCTGTCTGTGGCAGTAAATGTCAGGAATAACCAGAGACGTAAGCTCCTGTGGAGGAGAAACAAGTTCGAGACGGTTCCGATGGATGAGGAGACAGGGATAGGAAGCGACGAAGATATCGAGAAGGATATCCTTAGGAAAGAACGTGATGATGAAGTTCGTAAGGCCGTAGGAGAGCTTCCCGAGAAGATGAGGCAGGTCGTGATCCTGTTTTATACAGAAGATCTTCAGATCACGCAGATCGCAAAGATCCTGAAGATATCTGAAGGCACCGTCAAGAGCAGGCTCCATAACGCAAGAAAGATTCTTAAGGAAAGGTTGAAAGACTATGAAAGATGATCATTTTGACAATATGATGCGCGAGTCGCTGGCACCTTCCTTTACGCCGGGTGAGGAGCTCAAGGAAAAGATCTTAAGCGGCAGGAAAGAGAAGAAGAAGGCAAAGGTCTCACAGATACCGAAGATAGCGGCGATCGCTGCAGCTGTCGTGGTCGTAAGCTCTCTGAGCGTTTTCGCGGGGATAAGATATTATGAGAGTGTACTTGTCACAAAGCATGCGATATCGGTAGGTAATCCTGATTATGTCGATGATGAGGCGCTGGCAAATATCGATCCGAATGAGCCTGCATCACCTGAGTATTCGACGACATCCGAAGAGTACGATACGTATTCGGAGGCTAAGGAGAAGACGGGTCTCGGATTTGATTTTACTTCCGACTTTGAGCTTATAGATAAGGCGGCTCACTCAGTTACCACAGGTCCTGATTATAAGTGCGATGAACTCGATGCAAGTTTTAAATACGGCAAAGGATCTTTTTGGGCATGCTATTCGGTAACGACGGGAAACATCGCGGAAGATGCGGCATTCAGCGTATATATGAAGAATACTTCCAATAAACGTTATCATGAATCGCCGAACGGAAACGTGTTTACCCTCGTGGATGAAGTTGACGGCGATAAGGTCAGCACGTACGTAATGGTGTGCTATGACGATGTCGACGGATATATCAAGTTCGAGTATCTTACCGACGAGCAGATCGGGGAAGTACTGGATGCGATCGATGCCCGCGTAGGAGAACCGATGGCACAGTGATGCTTTATGTTTTCTTTAACGATATTTGAGATTTCTTAACCTGAAGTTAGCGATGGGTTAACACATCTTTCTTATGATGTAACCATCAAAAGCGAAAGGGAAAGAAATATGGATAATAAAGTTAAAAGGAGAAGAATACATAAGTCTGTCATGGGGGCCGTCATGGGTATCCTTGCAGGAGCGATGGAACACTGGGCATTGTTGATGATAATTCCGAACAACTGGTCCTTTAAAAGCTCGTTCATTGCTGCTTCGGTAGGATGCATCCTGTGGGGATTGATAGGAAACCTTATCGGAACGCTCGTTGAAAGGAAAGGGTCGTTCTCCATCTGATATAAATAATTAAATACAATATGTACGTATGCCTCTTGCCGTGATGAACGGCGGAGGTTTTTTAATGCTTTGACTCTTTAACTTTTCTTAAATATATCGGGAAAATATCTTAACGATATCGAGAAATTATATTAACCTTGGCATTTTATGATGTAACCATCAAAACAAACAGGCAAACAAAAGGAGAACTTCAAAATGGCAAAGCAACTCACCAATCAACAAAACTGGCGTCCCTGGAAGGCAGTATTACTTTTCTTCATCGCGATCTTCGTTATCGTATTTGGATCAGTCCTTGTAATGCACATCGGAATGACAGGATTGATCATCTCTCAGTTAGGTCTTCTTGCAACAGCGATCATCGCATGTCTGATCAATAAGACTCCTCTTAAGGAAGTCTTCCCTATCAAGAAGATCACAGTTCGCGATCTCTTCGGCTCATTACTGATGTGGGCGGGAGGAGTATCATTCGGGATCATGTCCATCTATCTTTCAGGTCTTTTAACACCAACAATGTCAGAACAAGTTTCGAATGGACTTTCAGGTCTTATTACTTCATCTTCAGTCCTTGTTATCTTCATCGGTACAGTTATCCTTCCTCCGATCTGTGAAGAGGCTATCTGCAGAGGCGCTATCTTAAGCAACCTTCGAAGCATCAAGAAAGACTGGGTCATCATAGTTATCGTAGGCCTTATGTTCGCACTCCTTCACATGGATACAGTAAGACTTGTTAACACATTCATCTTGGGCAGCATCTGCGCATATCTTATTCTCAAGAGAAACAATTTCGTTCTTGCTACCCTCGTTCACCTGGTAAACAACGGCATCACGATCGGTATCTCACTTATCTTTACATCTTTTGCAGATGTTTCCGAACAGTCTGTTGAAGCAGCAGAGTCAGTAGAACCATATACATGGGGTTCACTTGGTGCACTCATGACCGTATTCTGCCTCGCTCCGATCCTCTTTGTTATCGGTCAGCACCTCATCAAGCGTCAGGTAGAGATCTCCGAAGGTTCTGAGAAGAAGGGCATGAAGCTCGGAGCTAAGATCGGTATCGCATCTGTTGTATCCGCAGCACTCCTTACAGGCGGCCTCATTATCTCAGCAGTTGCCTGATAAAAAGACAATTACTTCCCTTGTCGTTCCGGTCCGTTCACCAGGGCCGGGACGATATTTTTATTCACAAAAAAGCTGTCCCAGTGTAGAGATGAGACAGCCCCAAACAACGTGGTATTCCGAATGGTCTTATAGTAGATTTCGGTCCGGTGGTTCATGTAAGGAAGAGTTAACATGAGCCGATGTCAGATCCTTGGCCATGACGCATGTCAGGGGGGTCATATAAAGGCCACGGATCACTTATCTGTAAACAGCAATAGCACTTTTCTCGTAATGTCCTTTTTCCTCTCGGAAGCGATGCATGTTTTTATGAAATACCACGCCTTGAGATTAGCAAATCGAGGACAAGGAAACTATAACTTTACGACCGAAAACGTATAACGATTTTGTCGGATTGTGAATTTACTTCACTTTTTCGATAGACTTGTAAAAGTTTGTTTACAAATAAGCCACAGCAACTCCAAGGTTAGTCTTTATAATGAAACCATAAGAACAAGAGAGGAGGACAGACCAATGCAGCACGTAAGCTTCGATGAAGCAGAGCATTATAAGACCTCCGCTTCTAAGGATAGGGGTTCTTCCGGATATTGAGTTTGTTAGTCGTAAGACTTAGATATATCCCCGCAACACGAAGGTGCGGGGTTTTTCTATGCTCGAAAAAACGCACCGACTGTAAGATCGATGCGTCTTTTCCGTTATTTCCGTTGATATTTGGAGTTAGTTATCAGACCTTTTTAAAGATGATGGTCGCGTTGTGTCCGCCAAAGCCGAGAGAGTTACTCATGGCATAGGTGATGTCGCGGCTTTTGCCCTCGCCGAAGGTGTAATCGAGGTCTAGTTCTTCTTCGCCTTCGACCGAGTTACGCGTCACATGGACGTAACTATCGAGGATGGACTTTACGCAGACGATCGCTTCGATCGCGCCCGCGCCTCCGAGAAGGTGACCTGTCATGGACTTCGTCGAGTTGATGGAAACGGATTTGGCGGCGGGGCCGAAGGCATACTTGATCGCACGAGTTTCGTAAAGATCATTAAGGTGCGTAGAAGTGCCGTGGGCGTTGATATAATCAATGTTGGTGGGGGCCACCCCGGCGTTTTGGATGGCGATCTTCATAGCCATGCCCGCACCGCTTCCATCCGGTGAAGGAGATGTGATGTGGTAGGCGTCATTGGTTACGCCGTAACCGACTATCTCCGCGAGGATCTTCGCGCCGCGCTTGACGGCGTGATCGTAGTCTTCGAGTATAAGTATTCCTGCTCCTTCGCCGAGGACAAAACCGCTGCGGTCTTTGTCGAACGGGCGGGAAGCTTTCTCAGGATCAGGTTCAGTCGTAAGGGCGGTAAGTGCCGCAAAGCCCTTGATGCCTGTTGCAGTGATGGCAGCTTCGGTGCCGCCTGCAACGATAACGTCAGCTTCTCCGAGGCGTATGGAATTATATGCCTCACCTATGCAGTGCGTGCCTGTGGCGCATGCGGTGGAGACGTCCATATTCTTACCCTTAAGTCCGAACTGGATCGAGATATTTGCAGATGCCATATTGGCGATTACGAGCGGAATATAGAGAGGGTCGAGTTTCTGGCCTGAAAGGAATTTTGGGATCTCTTTCTCGTGCTTCTGCATGCAGCCGATACCACACCCGACGATAACGCCCACGCGGAACGGATCTTCATCTTCCATGTTGATCCCGGACTGCTCGAACGCTTCTTTTGTAGCTGCTACAGCGTACTGTGAAAAAAGGCCCATTCGCTTGGCTGACTTAAAGTCCATGTATTTCTTCGGATCGAAGTCCTTGACCTCTCCCGCGATCTTAACCGGAAAATCCGTAGTGTCGACCTTTGTTATCGGACCGATACCGTTTCTTCCTTCTTTAAGTCCCTGCCAAAACTCTTCAACGGAGTTTCCGAGGGGCGTTATGGCGCCCATGCCGGTAACTACCACTCTTCTGGTTTCCATAGATCCTCCCTGTTTCATCTTGTGCAAAATTGCTTTATCGCAGAGAGTGTAATTCAAGAACTTGCGGTCTTGTACGGTCAAGTTAGTCCGTTTGTGTCAATTTGATCGGTTGAGATAAAATACGCAAATTAGGATAAAAAACTTAATTTGCGCAAATTCACACAGTCCATATTATGTTATTATATGTGCTGTTAACCGTTGGGGAGGAAGATAATATGGCACTGCTTACTAAGGGCGCGATAATGAGTACGTTCGAGGAGATGCTCTCGGAGATGACGTTCGATAAGATAACCGTCTCGGCGCTCGTAAAAAGAAGCGGCATCAGCCCCAACACCTTCTATTATCACTATCAGGATAAGTTCGCACTCCTCAACGAGTGGTTCGGAATGAAGCTTCGCGACATCCGCCGTGATGACGATTTCGCGAGCTGGCAGAACAAGATCAAGATCTTCTTTTACATGTGCCGTGACAATCCGAAGCTCATCCATCATGTCGTTGATTCCATATCGCGTGAGCAGTTGGAGCATTACATTTTCGAGATAACCGATGTTGTGTTCTTGAGCTATGTGCGCACCAAGACCGAAGGGCAGGGTGTATCCGATGCCAGGGCGCGCGAGATCGCGAGGTTTTATACCTATGCATTCGTCGGCTTCTTTCTCGAATTCATTTGGGATGACATGAAAGACGATATTGAAGATCGCGTCGATAACTTAAGCAAGCTCTTCGACAGCTTTATCGAGAGTGCAGTGAAGGCCGGTAAGTAACAATTCACTTTTTACCACCAGCGGCGAGGAGAAGAATATCCTCAAAGCGATGTGTGTAGCCGATCAGCGCATGTACGCCGACAAGGATACCTTCTACGGAGAGCACCCTGATCTCAGGTACAGGTAAG
>CAMVBS010000043.1 GCA_947165785.1 uncultured Clostridia bacterium
GCCTGTGCAGCAGCAAGTCTTGCGATCGGTACACGGAATGGTGAACATGATACATAATCAAGACCGATCTTGTGGCAGAACTCAACAGAAGCCGGGTCACCACCGTGCTCACCGCAGATACCTACGTGGAGCTTGTTGTTAACAGGCTTACCGAGCTTGATAGCCATTTCCATGAGCTTACCAACACCTGTCTGGTCGAGCTTAGCAAATGGATCGTTCTCGAAGATCTTTTTATCGTAGTAAGCACCGAGGAACTTACCTGCATCATCACGTGAGAAACCGAATGTCATCTGTGTAAGGTCGTTTGTACCGAAGCAGAAGAAGTCAGCTTCCTTAGCGATCTCGTCAGCTGTAAGAGCAGCACGTGGGATCTCGATCATCGTACCTACCTCATACTCGAGGTCAACGCCTGCTGCCTTGATCTCAGCATCAGCTGTCTCTACAACGATGTTCTTAACATACTTGAGCTCCTTGATCTCACAAACGAGCGGGATCATGATCTCAGGCTTGATGTTCCAATCAGCGTGAGCCTTCTTAACTTCGATAGCTGCACGGATAACAGCCTTTGTCTGCATCTTAGCGATCTCAGGATATGTAACTGCAAGACGGCATCCACGGTGACCCATCATTGGGTTGAACTCGTGGAGTGAAGCAATGAGAGCCTTGATGGACTCAACAGACTTACCCTGGGAATCAGCGAGTTTCTTGATGTCAGCTTCCTCTGTAGGAACGAACTCGTGAAGCGGCGGATCGAGGAATCTGATAGTTACAGGATAGCCCTCGAGAGCCTCATAAAGAGCCTTAAAGTCGCTCTGCTGGTATGGAAGGATCTTATCAAGAGCAGCTTCTCTCTCTTCAACTGTATCAGAGCAGATCATCTCACGGAAAGCAGCGATCCTGTCTTCCTCGAAGAACATGTGCTCTGTACGGCAAAGACCGATACCCTCAGCACCGAGCTCACGAGCCTTCTTAGCATCCTTAGGTGTATCAGCGTTTGTTCTAACCTTAAGAACTCTGTACTTATCAGCCCACTCCATAACGCGACCGAATGTACCTGCGATCTGAGCGTCAACTGTTGGGATGATACCGTCATAGATCTTACCTGTAGAACCGTCGATGGAGATATAATCACCCTCAACATATGTCTTGCCTGCGAGTGTGAACTTCTTGTTAGCCTCATCCATATCGATAGCGCCGCAACCGGATACACAGCATGTACCCATACCACGTGCAACAACTGCAGCGTGGGATGTCATGCCGCCACGAACTGTGAGGATACCCTGAGAAACCTTCATACCTGTGATATCTTCAGGAGATGTCTCAAGTCTTACGAGAACGACCTTCTTGCCCTGAGCTGCCCATGCTTCTGCATCCTCAGCGGAGAATACGATCTGACCGCAAGCTGCTCCAGGGGAAGCACCGAGTGCCTGAGCGATAGGCTGAGCATCCTTAAGAGCCTTAGCGTCGAACTGTGGGTGCAAGAGTGTATCGAGGTTACGAGGATCGATCATTGCAACTGCCTCTGCCTCTGTTCTCATACCCTCATCAACGAGGTCACATGCGATCTGCAAAGCTGCCTGAGCTGTTCTCTTACCGTTTCTTGTCTGGAGCATGTAGAGCTTACCGTGCTCAACTGTGAACTCCATGTCCTGCATGTCTCTGTAGTGCTTCTCGAGTGTCTCGCAAACCTGTGTGAACTGAGCGAATGCTTCAGGGAACTTCTGCTCCATCTCAGCGATCTTCATAGGAGTACGAACGCCTGCAACAACGTCCTCACCCTGAGCGTTTGTAAGGAACTCACCGAAGAGACCCTTAGCACCTGTAGCAGGGTCACGTGTGAAAGCAACACCTGTACCGCAATCATCACCCATGTTACCGAAAGCCATGGACTGTACGTTTACGGCAGTACCCCATGAATAAGGGATATCGTTGTCACGACGGTATACGTTTGCACGTGGGTTATCCCAGGAACGGAATACGGCCTTGATAGCGCCCATGAGCTGCTCCTTAGGATCTGTTGGGAAGTCAGAACCGATCTTAGCCTTATACTCAGCCTTGAACTGGTTAGCGAGTTCCTTAAGGTCGTCAGCTGTAAGCTCAACGTCCTGTGTAACTCCACGGTCAGCCTTCATCTTATCGATCAATTCCTCGAAGTACTTCTTACCGACTTCCATAACAACGTCGGAGTACATCTGGATGAATCTTCTGTAGCAGTCCCATGCCCAACGTGGGTTATTGGACTTTTCAGCGATAACGTTAACAACGTCTTCGTTAAGACCGAGGTTCAAGATCGTATCCATCATACCAGGCATTGATGCACGGGCACCGGAACGAACGGAAACGAGGAGAGGATTCTCGAGGTCACCAAACTTCTTACCTGTAATCTCTTCCATCTTCTCAATATATTCAAGGATCTGTGCGAAGATCTCGTCGTTGATCTTTCTTCCGTCCTCATAATACTGAGTACATGCTTCTGTAGTAATGGTGAAACCCTGTGGAACAGGAAGACCGAGGTTGGTCATCTCTGCAAGGTTAGCTCCTTTACCGCCGAGAAGTTCGCGCATATTGCCGTTTCCTTCTGTGAATAGGTAAACATACTTTGTCATAGTTGTTTGTCCCTGCCTTTCATCATTAAATATTTTTTGACCCTCTCGGAAAAGTGGAGGGTATTTGTAAACTGTTTCCTTTTCCTGTCTCAGTAACGAGATCAGAAATCGAACTTACCTTCGAAGAACTCCTCGAGCTTATCGATAGGGAATCTGATGTTACCCGGCTCGTACTCGACGTTCTTCATGGAATCACGCTCACGGATAGTGACGCAATTGTCTTCAAGGGAGTCGAAATCAAATACTACGCAGTAAGGAGTACCGATCTCGTCCTGTCTTCTGTATCTCTTACCGATGGACTGTCTGTCATCGAACTCGACCATATACTTCTTGGAAAGTTTCTGGAAGATAGGATCGCAGTTCTCGGAAAGCTTAGCAGACAAAGGAAGGATACCGATCTTGATAGGAGCAAGTGCCGGATGAAAGTGAAGTACTGTACGTACGTCTTCCTTATCACCGTCAACGATCTTCTCCTCGTCATAAGCTGAGCAAAGGAATGCGAGAGTTACACGATCTGCACCGAGGGATGGCTCGATAACATAAGGAACGTACTTCTCGTTCTTTGCAGGATCGAAATACTGAAGATCCTGCTTGGAGAATTCCATGTGCTGCTTAAGGTCATAATCCGTACGGTCTGCGATACCCCAGAGCTCGCCCCAGTCTGTGAATGGGAATGCGAACTCGAAGTCCGTTGTTGCTCTGGAATAGAATGCGAGCTCTTCCTTGGCATGATCTCTTGTACGGAGCTCTTCTTCCTTGATACCGAGGTTAATGAGCCAGTCATGGCAGAAGTTCTTCCAGTAATCGAACCACTCAAGGTCTGTACCAGGCTCGCAGAAGAACTCGAGCTCCATCTGCTCGAACTCACGTGTACGGAAGATAAAGTTACCCGGTGTGATCTCGTTTCTGAAAGACTTACCGATCTGGCAGATACCAAACGGGATCTTCTTTCTTGCAGAACGCTGAACGTTTGCAAAGTTAACGAAGATACCCTGAGCTGTCTCAGGTCTTAAATATACTTCGCTAGTAGAATCTTCGGTTACACCGATAAATGTCTTGAACATGAGATTGAACTTACGGATGTCTGTGAAATTGTGGCCGCCGCATACAGGACAAGGAATGTTCTTCTCTCTGATATATGCGACCATATCCTCAGGACTCATACCCTCAACGGATACGCCCTCGACACCGTTTTCCTTATTCCAATCCTCAACAAGGTTATCTGCACGCTGTCTTGCTTTGCACTGCTTGCAGTCGATCAAAGGATCGGAGAAACCGCCGACGTGACCTGAAGCTACCCAGGTCCTCGGGTTCATGATGATAGCTGCATCAAGACCTACGTTGTACGGACTTTCCTGGACGAATTTCTTCCACCATGCAGCTTTTACGTTGTTCTTGAGCTGAACGCCCAACGGGCCGTAGTCCCATGAATTGGCAAGACCGCCGTAGATATCCGAACCCGGATATACGAAACCTCTTGTCTTAGCAAGAGCTACGATCTTTTCCATTGACTTTTGTGTTGCCATTTTATATTCCTCGTGTTTCTTATAGATCAAGCTTCTTCGTCAGTAAACTCATCGTCTGTTGCATCGTCTTCGGTTACTTCAGGAAGATCATCAAAGCTCTCTACGACTTCGATCATGTCAAGAGCTGTAGTCTCATCAGCAGGTGCCTCTTCGGAAGCCTTGTTCTCAGCCATAGCCTCGTACTGCATAGCACGCTCGAGCTCACGCTGTCTCTCTGCTTCTTCCTTGGCAAGCTGTGCAGCTCTTTCTGCATCTCTTGCTGCCTTAGTCTTAGGAACTACGATCTCCTTGGACTTGTCGCCCTTTACACGGACAACCTTACCTTCTGCGATCTCCTTGCATGCGAGCGATACCATGTTCGCTGCCTTTGTTCCGATCATCGGCTGGCCGCCCTCAACGAGCTGACGAGCTCTCTTACTAACGAGAACAACGAGTTCATAAGCACAATCTGCCTTTGGCAAGATCTTCTCGATAGGTGGATCAACTAACATCTTTCAATACCTCTACTTTCTTCGTATGATCATTTATTTGTAAACTTGTTCATGGGTGAGCGTCATAAAGTCTTCTCTATTCCGCTCTGTCGATCGTACTTGAGCTTTTCAGCCTTCATGATCGACACTATACTGTCAACTGCTGTCTGAAGGTCGTCATTTACGACTACGTAATCGAACTTCTCGGCGCTCAACACTTCTTCTCTGGCCTTGGCAAGACGCTTGGCTACGAGTTCTTCACTCTCTGTTCCCCTGCCCTTGAGCCTTTCTTCCAACTGTGCAAATGACGGAGGAAGGATAAAGACCGTTACTGCCTGAGGAAACTTCTTCTTAAGTGCCAGGCTTCCTGCTATCGTGATATCCAGAAGAACATCAAATCCGTTGTTGCTCTTCTCGATAAGAGGTGTCGCAGGTGTTCCGTAATAGTTATCGACGTATTTGTCATACTCGAGGATCTCGCCTTCGGAAAGGAGCTTTTCAAATTCCTCCTTGGTCCTGAAGTAATACTCGACGCCGTCCTGTTCTTCGCCTCTCGGAGCTCTCGTCGTTACCGAGATGGAATGCTTGCACTCCGGAAAGAGTTTCCTGACTTCGTTGATGATCGTTCCCTTTCCTACTCCGGAAGGTCCCGATACCGATATCATCAAACCTTTACCTGTCATACATTCGGCTCCTTTCCCTCGAGCAGTGCTCCGAGAACTTCAGTCTCCAGAGAGCTCAAGATTATATGGTCGCTGTCCGTGATTATCACGGAGTGGCATTTCTTACCTGCGCAGCCGTCTATCAGCATGCTCCTGTCCCTGGCCTCCTGTATCATCCTCCTGATCGGGGATGAATCCGCACCTGCGATACAAAGTATCCTTGAAGATGCGACCAGATTACCGAATCCTATGTCAATGAACTTCGCATTGTCCTTCATCAAAACTCTTCCTGCCTTATACGAGATTCTGGATCTGTTCTCTGATCTTCTCTATCTCGTTCTTCATGAGAAGTACCCTGTTCGTGATCTCGAGGTCATTAGCCTTGGAACCGATGGTATTGACTTCTCTGTTGATCTCCTGCACGAGGAAATCCATCTTCTTGCCGATCGCACCCTCAGATGACATGATCGTCCTTGCCTGTGAAAAGTGGCTGATGAGCCTTTGAAGTTCTTCGTCGATGGCTGCCTTATCTGCAAAGACTGCAACTTCTGCAGCAAGTCTTGCATCATCATAGAAAGCTCTCTTCTCGGAATCGAGGATCTCGTCGATCCTGTCTGACAGTCTCGTCTTATAGTCTTCGATAACGAGTGGAGCGCGCTGTGCGATCTCATCTCTTACCGTACCGAGATAATCTACCTTGGAAAGAAGGTCCTTGCAAAGTGCCTCACCTTCTGCCTTACGCATCTGGAGCATTCCCTGAAGTGCGAGATCCATTACTTCGTTGATCTCGGAAGAGAGGACATCTTCATCGACTGAAGCCTGTCTTATAACGAGAACGTCCTGATATGAGGAAAGCCTTGTAGCGGTGAGGTCATCCTGTCTTCCGGTAACCTCGCAAAGCTTAACGATAGCATCCGAATAAGCCTTGGCAAGTCCTGCATTGACTACGACCTCAGTGGAAGCACTCTCCTGGTCTTCGTAAGTTACATAGCAGTCTACCTTACCTCTGCCGAGAGTATCGGAGATCTTCTTACGAAGTCCGCTCTCTGCGAAATTGAAAAGCCTCGGAAGCCTTATGTTGATGTCACAATAGCGGCTGTTAACCGACTTAAGCTCCACCGTGTAACGTCTTGTCTGAAAGATCTTTTCTGCGCGGCCGAAGCCGGTCATACTATATGCCATAAAAAACCTCGAAAAAGTGGATAGAAAAAGCCCACTCGCGAAGACTATCCTTCGCCCGAGAGGACTCGCTAAATTATTATAATATATAGCAGGTTTAATCGCAACAAAAAGATTTTCCATGACTCCCGGAAAGCCTGCGGCGCAACGTTTTCGAGAGGCAAACTTTTTTATATGTACGATATAACGTACAGTTAAGATATGAAGGCCTCAACTTAAAAGGATCGGCATGAACCCCAGATAATCGGCGGAGATGCACCTGTAGTAGGTGCCGTTCACATCGCCTTCCTTCGCGATGCTGTGACCTTTGCCGTGAAGATGGCCGTACAGGCACAGGTCAATGCTGCCTTCCGCGAGCTTACGCGTAAATCCGGTGTCGATGACGGTCTTTGTCAAAGGCGGATAGTGGATCATGACGACGCGCTTTTTAAGATGGTCAGGGTCGATCCTGTTCATTGCCTCGATGCACAGCTCGAGCCTTATGATCTCGCGCTCATAGATATGAACATCGCTCTCGGTAAAATTGCTGTCAGACGGAAGGAGCCATCCGCGCGTCGCACCAAGGACCATATCCTCTACTTCGATCGCTTTGTTCTGGAGAAAGGAAATGGATGTATAACCGTTGTCGCTTACGAACTTTTCCATCTTCTTAAGAGTCGTCCACCAGTAATCGTGGTTACCGCGTGACATGATCTTTTTTCCCGGCAGGGACTCGATGAACGAGAAGTCCTTATTGATGTCGCTTAAGTAAGTTGCCCATGAGATATCACCCGGGATGAGAACCGTATCCTCAGGCTTTACAAGGGAACGCCAGTTCTCTTCGATCCTCTCCATATAGTGATCCCATGCGGAGCTGAATACGTCCATCGGCTTATCGATGTCTTTTGCCAGATGAAGATCTGAAATCCCGTATACAGCCATGCAAGTACTCCTTATGAAAAGTGTTCGATTATCCTGTCTGCATTCTCACTCGTGATCGAAGGACACTCCATTAGTTCTTCCTTCGTCGCTTCGGATATCTTTTTGATTGTACCAAAATGCGCGAGCAATTTCTTCCTCTTGGCAGGACCTATGCCCTGTATGTCCTCGAGGCGGTATTTGAGGTTACGCTTAGCCGACAGTTTCCTCTGATATGTGATCGCGAACCTGTGGACCTCGTTCTGGATCGCAGTAAGGAACCTTAAGAGCACCAGTTCGTCATCGTTCAAGTTATCCTTATCAAGGAAGATCTCCCTTCCGTCAGGGAATACGAGACCTGCGGTCTTGTGCTTTTTGTTCTTGAACATTCCCGCCAGAAGGATCTTATCGCCGAGCTTAAGTTCCCTAAGAACATCGAGGATCGCGCTTACCTGTCCCTTGCCGCCGTCGGCAAGTATCAGTTCAGGATAGGTGAAACCGTCGTCCCTGCCGTGAGAAAACCTTCTCGTGAGAACTTCCCTCATGGACGCGAAGTCATCCTGCGTATCGACTTCCTTGAGCTTAAAGAGCCTGTAGGACTGCTTGTCCGCCTTACCTCCCGTAAAGACTACCATGCCTGCACAGATGTCATCGTTACCGAGGTTACTGATATCGAAGGATTCGATCCTTCTTATGCTTCCTTCGCTTATGCCGAATTCTCTCTCGATGATGCGGACGGCCGCTTCAGGATCGCTTCCTGCTCCGCCGCCTCTAAGGATACGTCTCGTCATCATCTCGCGTGCGTTAAGGTTTGCCATCTTAAGAAGTGACAGCATCTCGCCTCTTTCGGGGACCTTGACGGTGACCTTGCGACCTGCAAGACCCGAGAGCCACTCTTCAACATCTTCGATGCCTTCGATCTTCTCGGGGATGATTATCATCTCCGGAATGAAAGGTGCATTCTCGTAATACTGCATCAGGAAGTTTAAGACTATCTCGCTATTATCCGAGCCTTCGCTCTTAACAAAATAAGTCGAAGATCCGACGACCCTGCCGTCACGAAGCTCGAGTTTTCTGATGGCACTCTCGCCTGCATCGGAATAGATCCCTACGGCATCTACGTCACGCTTGATCTCCATGAAGATCTTCTGGTTGCGCGTGATGTTTTCGAGAGCTATGAGCCTGTCTCTGTAGACTGCGGCCTTCTCGAAATCATAGGCATCGGATGCCTCCTGCATCTGCTTTTGGATCATCGACCTTATGCCTTCATATCTTCCCTCGAAAAAGTCGACAATGCTCTTCATCATCTCAAGATACTCTTCAGCATTGATGCCGCCGTTACAAGGTGCAAGGCATTTGCCGATGTGATAGTTAAGGCACGGCCTTTCCTTTCCGATGTCGCGCGGGAGCTTACGGGCGCACTTTTTAAGCGGGAAGATCGCGTCTATCGCCTTCAGGAAGACAAAAAGATCTCCGTTCATGTATGGTCCGAAGTAAAGTGCGCCGCTCTTGGCCGCTTTCTCATCCGGACGGAAGACTTTCATTACACGGGGAAATGCTTCATTCATCGTGATGCAGACATAAGGATAACCCTTGTCGTCACGAAGAAGGATGTTGTAGTGAGGCTGATAACGCTTTATGAGATTGGCCTCCAGAAGGAGGGCCTCTGCTTCCGTTCCGACAACGACATATTCGAAGTCAGAAACGTGCGATACCATCGCTCTTACTTTGTTGTTGGGGATGTCGTGATCTCCGAAGTAGGATCTTAAGCGGTTACGAAGCTTCTTCGCTTTTCCTACATAAATAACGCAACCCGAAGCATCCTTCATAAGGTAAACTCCGGGTTCTTGAGGTACTAAATCAAGTCGAGCATCAAAGCCGTTCATGAAACTTTTGGATTGTTCAGATAACTTACGAGCTCATCTACAGCTTCCTGTGCATCCACACCGTCAGCATTGATATCTATTCCCACTCCGTTCTCGATGCCGAGTGACATAACGCCAAGAAGGCTCTTCGCATTAGCACGACGGCCATCTCTGGTCAGGTATATAGTGCTCTTGAAACTTGAAGCCTTTTGGATAAGCATCGCTACAGCCTTCATCTGAAGCGCATCCTCACACTGAAAAACTACTGTCTCTTGTACCATAGCCGCCTCCTTGAGAAACGAAATATACCATGCAATCTTCATTGCAAGTTAAGTATATTTTCACCAAAAAACAAAGTCAACAGAATAAGCGGCGGCGCGAATTTTTTCGCTTTTTTCAACGTTAAAAACGAAAAGATTTTCATTTCTTTTGTCTAAATTCACAACTCGATTTTTAACAGCAATGCATCATCGCCTGCGCCGTAGTAATCTTTCCTCGATCCGTACTTAACGAAACCGACCTTCTCGTAAAGTCTTATGGCAGGCTCGTTGGTCGATGAGACTTCAAGGAACACCGTGGTTACGCCGCTAACCTTAAGGTCACTTAAAAGCTTATCCATGATCTTGGTGGCGATGCCTTCACGCCTGTATTTACCGCTTACGCAAAGGTTTCCGATCTCACCTTCATCCAGGACGAAACTTGCGCCGCAGTAACCGACTACATCGCCGTCGGAAGTTCTCGCGACTACTGCACGTTTCTTGTCATTAACTATGAGGTCAGTTATCTCTTCCCTGCTCCACGGATGCTTGATGCCTTCGGCCTCGAGGATCGTGATCTTGTCTATGTCTTCTTCGGCCGCATCATTGAGTACGACGTCAGTCGGCTTTTTGAATCTCTCGGCCTGTGATCTGGCGCAGTACTTCGGTGCAACTTCGATAGCGTCCTTGAAGCTTTCGCTGCCGTGAGATACGACGCACCTTGCGATGCCTATCGGAAGGATCGCCGCACCCTTAGCGTTTTCGATAAGAAGGTCCCTTCCTTCCAGAGAAGATGCGACCGTATCGTATCCGTTACCGCAGATTATGATCCTGCCTTCGACATCGATCCTCGATGCAAGGTCTGCTGCGTCATAGGCATTTTCTTCGACGATGACGTTCATGTCCTCATCGTAAAGAGCCGCGAATACACGGTTATTCCTCGCGTCAAAGCAAGGAAGGATATATGTCCTGCCGTCGTAAGGGAGGATGTCGACGCTTCTCGCAAGTGCCTCGGTGGATGTAACTTCGCACACCTTGTTTCCTGTTATGAGAGACATTCCCTTGACGGTCGCGATACCGATCCTGATGCCGGTAAAAGATCCGGGACCTATGGTTACGCCGTATACGTCCACGTCTTTATTGGTGATCCCTGCTTCATCCAGGACCTCTTTGGTCAGGGGAAGGAGCACCTCGGAATGAGTCCTTCGCTCGAAGCTGATGCGATATGAGAGCTCCTTTATGTCAGTTCCGCTGATCTCATAAAGTCCCGCACAGCATGTTGCATTTGAAGTATCGAATACCAGTAATCTCATCTGTCGCCTCTTCCGAATATTGCCTTAAGCTTGGAAAGCTTATCTTCTTCAAACTTATCCTCATCGAAAACGACCTCTATGTCGCGCTCGTTTCCGACTCCTCTTATGAACATCCTTATGGCATTTCCCGGGAGAAGATCACCGATGATCGAACTCCACTCAATGATGCAGATGCCCTCATAATCAAAATACTCATCAAGTCCCGAATCAAGAAAATCATCAGGGCCTTCGAGCCTGTAGGTATCAAAGTGATAGACAGGGACCTTTCCTCCCTGATACTCGTTAACGATATTGAACGTGGGACTCGACACGTGGGATGTCACTCCCGCGCCCTCGCAAAAGCCCTTGGTGAAGACGGTCTTTCCCGCACCCAGATCGCCGTCGAGCGCAACGATGTCACCCGCTGACAATACTGCCGCGAGTTCCCTTCCGAGATCTGCCGTTGCTTCTTCCGATGTCGATCTGAACTTATACTGCATCTTTGACCTTCCTTATTTGGCGTATACAGGAACCTTGCCCTTGATGACCTTCTCAGAGAGCGGGTCACCCATATCGATCATGACTATGTCAAGTCCGTCAAGGAACGGTCCCATCGCTTCGCCGAGTTCCTTGAAAACTTCGTCATTACGTCCGACGTGATCCACGATAAAGAGCCACTCAGGCTTTTCCTTGCCTTCCCTTTGCATGAGCTGGATAAAGATCCTGAAGATCTGTTCCCTCTGAGCACCGAACTCGATAGCGGCATTGCCCATGCCCTCAGGATATCTTACAGGGTCACCGACCTTGATGCTGGAAGTATTCTCAGCCTTGGACGGGATATCCTTGATGATGCCTTCCTTCTTAAGTTCCTCGATGATCGTCGTGAGCATGTCTTCCCTGAAAAGGACTTCTTCCTTACCCGGGTTAACGATAAAGCCGTTGATCTTGCTGTTGTCGTTCAACACGAGATCTGCAAGGTCCATAAAACCTGCGACCACGCCGCTTTGCTTTTTGTTGAGGAATGCCATGTTAAAGCTCATGGAATCCGCATAAACGATCTGATAGATCCTTCCCTCATCACCCTGAACGGCATGAAATCTCATCTTGCCTTCCTCGGCATCGTCAACGGGAAGGATGAACTTCGCCTTCACCGCCTCCGAGAGGACCTTCAGCATATTTTCTTCGGTGTTCTCCTTCCTGACGAGCTTCATCGCCGCAAGGAGCTCAGGATTCTTGATATCATCAACGCCGAGTTCTGTCTTATCCATAAATTATCTCCAGTTTCATCAGTTTCCGAATAAGTAAGTGCAGATACCAAGGAACAAAGGTATCGTGATTATCATGACAACGACCGTCTGCGCAAAGTTCCTGGCACAAAGCTTCGGAGCGCAGTTGAACTTCTCACTGAAGATAACGTTCATCGATCCGCAAGGAAGCGCCGTCATAAGTACGATCGTAGTTGCCGTAACAGGCATCATATGGAAGAACTTCTCTACCACGAGCACCGCACCGAGCATGATGAGCGGAAAGACCAGGAGTCTTAACGCAGTGGACAGATAGGAAAGCTTATCCGTAAAGAGTTTTTTGATATCAACAGTTGTAAGAGTCGATCCGATCATTATCATCGCGAGCGGCACCGTCATGTTTCCGACTATGTCGATCGTGTCCTTAACATGTCCCGGCATCCTCCACGGGATGATGAAGAGAATGAGCGCGATCACCGTAGCGATCGTAACAGGGTTCATGAGCATGTTCCTGACATTGGCCTTCTGACCCGAGAGCTTATGCTCGCCGTAACTGTACATGAAAAGGTTGAATACCATGTTGTAGCAGGATGCCAAAAGAAGACCCTTGGCTCCGAAGAGCGCGCCCATAAGAGGAAATCCTACAAAACCCGTATTCATGAATACGGAAGTCATCAAAACAACACGTCGTTCCTTGTCTTCCATCTTCATATGATTTACAAGGATCCTCATGCCTATTATCGAAAAAGTGAAATAACAGAGCGAAGCTCCCGCAACCGCGATAAGCGCGAGTATCATCTCTCTCGAGTACTCATACTGGCTCGATGAGACGAGATTAAAAGGCAGTACCGCGTAGATAAGTATATTCGACAAGCCCTTCTGCACTCGCTCGTCGATGACTCTTGTCTTACGAAGTATAACTCCCAGGACAATGAGCACGGTCATCTGCAAAAAACTGAAAAGCAGCGCTGACATAATTCCTCCAGGTCAACCGATAAGTGTCCGGACTGCCGATCTGTAGCCGCCCAGCAGTTCCTCGGCCTTATCTCTCGACATCCTCGGCTTATAGATCTTCGATGTCTTATATAGTTTCTTCAATTCTTCCTTACCTTCAAAGAATCCTCCGTAAAGTCCCGCAACCATCGCGACACCCATCGAAGTCATCTCATCCGTTCCGGCCCTCAGGACATCCATGTCAAGGATATCCGACTGAAGCTGCATGAGAAAATCGCAAGCACATACTCCGCCGTCGACCTTTATCTCACGTCCCTTGATCCCGGTCTCCTCCTGCATGAGCATGATGAGCTCCGCGACCTGATAGGCAATGGCTTCCACACCGGCCCGAACTATATAATCACCACCGGTGCCTCGTGTCAAGCCCATAACGGCCCCGCGAACCTCCGAATCCCAGTAAGGCGCACCAAGTCCCGTGAATGCAGGGACCATATATACTCCGCCGTTATCGGGAAGTTGTGAACATATCCTGTCGCAGTCGGACGGTTCCTTGATAAGTCCCATTTCATCCTTGAGCCAGGATATTATAGATCCTCCCTGGAAGACACTTCCCTCGAGAGCGTAGGATATATCGTTATCCAGCGTGCATGCTACCGACGTAAGAAGTCCCTTCTTGGAACAAAGGACTTCGCCTCCGATGTTCATGAGCGTAAAACAGCCCGTTCCGAAGGTGGTCTTCGACTCTCCCTTGGAAAAACATGTCTGACCGAACAGCGCCGCCGCCTGATCTCCCGCTACTCCAAGGATATGCACACCGTTTAAGATCTCGAGTGACTCGGCCTCCGATGCCGTCAGAGGCACCGTCTCGGTATGAAGATCGATCTCCCCGTAATCGTAACCGGAAGGGACCGGTGTTGCAAGACATTTACGCGGAACATCAAAAAGATCCAGCAAAACGTCGTCATATTTAAGTTCCCTGATGTTAAAGAGCATCGTCCTTGATGCATTGGAATAATCCGTAAGGAATGACTTTTTGTCAGTGAGCCTGTATACGAGATAGGAATCGACGGTCCCGCAGAGAGCCTTCCCTTCCTTTGCCTTATCGTATGCTCCCTTAACTTTTTCGAAGATAAAGCGCATCTTGGTCGCGGAGAAATACGGGTCGAGCTTAAGGCCGGTCTTATAGGTTATCTCGTCGAGTCTTTGGACATACTCCTCCCTTTTACAGATCTCGCTCGTCCTTCTGCACTGCCAGCAGATCGCAGGGTGCAGCGGTCTTAATGAATCACCGTCAAAGCAGATCGTCGTCTCGCGCTGGTTCGTGATCGCAACGCCTGCGATGTCGCCTTTTCGGACATCGTATCTGATTATGAGGTCAGCCATGGCACGAAGGACCGAGAAATAGATCTCGTCGGGATCGTGCTCGACATAACCGGGCTTCGGATAATGCTGAGTAAGAGGCATACCCTTAGATGCCAGAAGTGTGCCGTCTTTGCCTAGAAGGAACGCCTTGGTCGAAGTCGTTCCCTGGTCAATGGCTAAGATATATCGTCCGCCCATTATCCACCTCCGTAAGGTCTTAAAGTCTCCTGTAAAGTCTCGACATCTCGCGGTACCAGTCATCGTCGATGCCTGCCAGATCCTCGGAAGAGAACCTGACTACCCAGTTACCCGTAGCGGTACCCGGTGTATTCATCCTCGTATCTCCGCCGTAGCCGAGAAGATCCTGTATAGGGATGATCGCAACATCCGCATGACTTTGCCACAAAGTCCTTATGATCGCACGGCATGAAGCACTTCTCGTGCCGCCGTCGCCCCAGTTATCGCCTACAAAACCGCAATACTTAAGGCACTCTTTCCTCTCCCTCTCGTTAGCTTCCCAGAGCCATCCGAGGAGAGTGTTGTTATCGTGAGTTCCCGTATATGCCACACAGTTCTTCGGGAAGTTATGCGGCAGATAGAAACTGTCATCGTCAGGATTAAAGGCGAACTGCATGACCTTCATGCCCGGAAGTCCGCACTCCTTCATAAAGCCCACGAGATCAGGTGTCATCTCTCCCAGGTCCTCCGCAAAGAGCCTGCTGCTGTCGCCGAAGACCTTGTCCATCTGATGGAAGAAATCCATGCCCGGACCCTTGACCCACTCGCCTTCCTTGGCGGTCTTCGCACCTGAAGGGATCTCCCAGTAGGAACTGAACGCCCTGAAGTGGTCGATCCTTACGTAATCGTAGAGCTTATAATTCTCCCTGATCCTTCCCATCCACCACTCGAAGTTCGTCTTCTTGTGCTTATCCCAGTCGTAGATAGGATTGCCCCAGAGCTGTCCGTCCTCGCAGAAATAATCCGGCGGAACGCCCGCTACCTTCTCGAAAACATCAGCACCCTGAGGTTTTGTCTTCATCTTGAAAAGTTCTCTTCTGGCCCAGACGTCGGATGAATCTCCCGATACATAGATAGGCATGTCACCGACGATGCTTATGCCAAGCTCGTTGATCTTGGCCTTGAGCTCGCTCCACTGCTTGCCGAAGATATACTGTACGTATGCGTGATAAAGATAGTTCTCCGTCTTACGGATCGGCTCGAGAGCCTTCTTGTCGTAGTCGCGGAGTTTCTTGTCTTCCCATTCCCACCATGGCTTACTGTAGTTGTCGTCCTTGATCGCCAGATACAAAGCGACATCGTCAAGCCACGGGTTCTCCTTGATATAAGCTTTGACTTCCTTCTTGAGTGCATCATCTGCTCTCTCGAAGCTCTTCCTTAAAAGACGCTCCCTGTCGACTCTTAAGTAATCGTAATCGATCCTCCACTTATTGACGTTATACTCGGCACTTACGACATCCTCTGCTGTCAGAAGTCCCATGTGCATAAGTCCTCTCGGATCTATGAAGAGCATATTTCCGGCAAAAGCCGAGAAGCTCTGATAAGGCGAGTTTCCCATTCCCGGATAGGAAAAAGGAAGAACCTGCCAGTAACTCATTCCCTGTCTTTGAAGCTGTCTTGCGAATGCCAGCGCTTCTTCTCCGAAAACACCGATACCGAACGGTCCCGGAAGCGAAGCGATATGCATCAGAACACCTGCACCCCTCTTCATACTCTGTCCCCCACACAAACTACTTTATTAAACTAAAACACTCTGTTATAATGTTTTGGTTTTATCGATATATTATACACTTATTAAGAAGAGGTGCAAAATGACACAGACCACGGAAGAAGAGATCAAGCGCCGCAGAACCTTTGCGATAATCTCACACCCTGACGCAGGTAAGACGACCATGACAGAGAAACTTCTCCTTTAC
>CAMVBS010000044.1 GCA_947165785.1 uncultured Clostridia bacterium
CCAGTAACCCTAGTGTGTATTTCCTGCCTCGACTTATAGCCTCGAGTAACCCTAAAGTGCATTCGGGTGTTTAAGGAGAAGTGAATCTGTACCTGATGCAAGAAAAAATGATAAAATAAAAGTGATAATGTCTTTTAAGGAGAAGGGAATATGAAGATCCTCGTTACAGGCGGTACTGTTTTTGTAAGCAAGTATGTTGCACGATATTTCGTGGAAAAGGGCGTGGATGTTTATGTCCTGAACCGAAATACCAGACCTCAGGTTGAAGGCGTTAAGCTCGTGGAAGCAGACCGTCATGAGCTTAAGGATCTGCTCAAGGATATGAGCTTTGATGCGGTCCTTGATATTACTGCTTATGATGCTCAGGATATTACTGATCTTGTGAAGGCTTTGAAGGACATCAAGACATATATTATGCTCAGCTCGAGTGCAGTCTATCCGGAAGATGAGGCGATGCCGTTTGTTGAGGAGACTCCGAGAAGAGAAAATAAGTACTGGAAAAGATATGGTACTGACAAGATCGCTGCGGAAGATAAGCTTTTAGAACTCGTTCCGGATGCATATATCCTGAGGCCGCCGTATCTGTACGGACCGATGGATAATCTTTACAGGGAGGCATTTGTTTTCGATTGTGCGAAGGGCAAGAGGCAGTTCTTCCTGCCGAATGAAGGTCAGATGAAACTGCAGTTCTTTCATGTAAGAGATCTTTGCAGGATGATCGAAAACATCATAGACCTTAAGCCTTCAGAGCATATCTTTAATGTCGGCAATCCCGAGGCTGTAACGGTAAAAGATTGGGTTGAACTGTGCTATGAATGTGTGGGCACGAAGCCTGAATTCATAAACGTGTATGAGCCGATCGAGCAGAGAAATTATTTCAGCTTTTACGGGTATGAGTATATGCTTGATGTCAGTAAGCAGATGAAGATCATTGATGGTGTGACGGATCTTAAAGAGGGCCTTAAGGAAGCGCTCGACTGGTACAATGAGCACGCTTCGGAGGTAAGGAAGAAACCGCTCCTTGAGTTTATCGATAACAATATGCGTAAGTGATGCTTCAAATTTCACGCATTTTCGAGATACAAAATAATCAATGTTGCTTTACAATAGTCGAGGCCTTTGAGAAGGGCCTCGATTTTTATGAGAAAAGAAGGATAGATATATGATCGTTTATTTTACCGGCACCGGTAACAGTAAGTATGTTGCCAAAAAACTCGCGAAGATCACAAAAGAAGAGACTTTAAACGCTAACAGGGCGGTCAGGAAAAAGGAAAGCCTCAGCATAGAAGATGACAGGCTTATCTTTATCTGTCCTGTCTATGTATCGGCACCTGCGATCCCGTTTATGGACCTTATCAGAAGATCGAGCTTTAAAAAGGGCGCAAAGGCGTATTTCATAGTGACCTGTGGTGCCTCAAAAGGCTGCAGTCCCAAGTATTTCAGGGATCTGTCCGAGGAGATGGGGATCGAGTATATGGGATGCGAGCAGGTCGTCATGCCGCAGAATTATATCGTGTATTTCAAGATGAGCGATGATCAGGAAAATAGGAAGATCATCAAGGATGCAGATCCTTCTGTCAAGAAGATCGCAGAAAGCATCCTGAAGAATGAACCGTTTGCCGAGACACCGATGAAGACGAGCGAGTATGTGATGACGAAGATGATACTCGGCGCGTACTATAAGTTCTTCATGACGTCGAAGTGTTTTGTGGCGACTGATAAGTGCGTCGGCTGCGGCAAATGCGAGCAGGACTGTCCTTTGGGCAATGTAAGTATCGATAACGGTCATCCTGTCTGGGGACAAGAATGCGTTCACTGCATGGCTTGTATCAACAGATGTCCGAAGGAAGCCATCGAAGGCGGTAAGAAGACGGTAGGCAAAGTTCGCTACCATGGTCCTGAAGTGCTCCTGGCGGATTTGTAACGCGTGCGCCTTTAATATATAATCTCATCAGCGAAAGACTATCGTTTTGGGAGTTTTAAATTGGTTGACGATTCTAAAAGAAGCAATATAGACGTTGTCATCTATTGGGTTGACGGTTCCGACGAGGATTGGCTCAGGAAAAAGGCCGAATATTCGCCGAGCGCCAATGCCGATATGGATCCCAGCAGGTACAGGGATACGGAGACCTTGAAGTATCTTTTCAGGGGCATCGATTCTTATATGCCGTGGGTCCGGAATGTCTTCTTCGTATCTGACGGCCAGATCCCTTTGTGGCTCAAGACTGATGCCCCGAAGCTCAGGATAGTCGATCACAAGGACTATATACCGGGTGAATATCTGCCGGTATTCAGTTCCCATCCGATAGAACTTAATTTCCACAGGATAAAAGATCTCGGCGAGAAGTTTATCGTCTTTAACGATGACTTTATCGCGACTTCGCCTATGGTGCCTGAAGACTTTTTTGTCGGAGGCAAGCCGCGCGATATCTTTATGGAATATCCGATAATGTGTGGCGGCAAGACACCGGCGTTTTCCTCGATACTTGCAAATACCTATAACCTCGTTGGCAGGCACTTTCAGCGTCCTGAGTATAAGAAGAGATTGAGGAGCAAGATCCTGTCGCTTAAGTACGGCAAGTACTTTTTCTATAACCTCATGATGTATGTCCTGCCGTTCCCGAAGTTTTTCGGACTTCTGACGCCTCACTTCGCAAGGCCTTATCTGAAGAGCGTTTTCGAGGAGGTATGGAAGGAAGAAGGGGAGGCCCTGGACAGGGTCTGCCACAACAGGTTCAGGACTTCCGACGATATAAATATCTATGCCATGCGCATGTGGAACCTTATGAAGGGCGATTTCGTGCCGGGCAATATCCATAAGGACGGCAAGGCGTATCTTCTGACGAGTGTCGAGGATGCAAGGAAGGCTGCGGCCGACATAAAGAGCAACAGGCGTAAGCTCATCTGCATCAATGACGACCTGGGTGAGAGTGATTTCGATGAGGCGAAGAAGATACTTCTCGGAGCTCTCGAAGAGATCCTGCCTTCCAAGTCTTCGTTCGAGAAAGGCGAAGATCTATGAGTAATCCCAAGGTGTCGATAATAATCGCAGTCTATAATACCGAGAGATATCTTCGTAAGTGCATCGAGTCAGTCCTTTCACAGGATTATGACAATATCGAGCTCATGCTCGTGGACGACGGAAGTACCGACGGTTCTTCCGCGATAATGGATGAGTACGTAGAGAGATTTCCCGACAGGATAATAAAGATCACCAAGCCAAACGGCGGTCAGGCGTCGGCGAGAAACCTCGCTCTCCAAAAGATCACTGGCGAATACCTGACGTTCATGGACTCAGACGATTACATAGAGGCAGATTACATAAAAAGGCTCGCGACGGCAGCTTCGGATCACGATTGCGATATGGTCTGCAGCGGTCAGTATAAGGTCTCGGAGGACGGCCGGATCATCGATACGATCTCGTATAAGGTCACTGACGGCAGGTCTTTTCAGCGTCGCCTCAATATCGCGGGCAAGCTTTACAGGACATCTTATGTAAGGAAATGGAATATCTCTTTTCCGGAAGGAAAGCTCTACGAGGACAATTCGTTCAACCTCCTTGCTTTTTTCCTTTCCTCGAAAATATGGTTCCTCGATTATCAGGGCTACAATCAGGTGGTCCACGAGGGCAGCACAACGGCCAAGCTCATAGACCATAAGAAGCTCCCGTTCGAAAACTGGGAGTACTGCATAAGGACAGTTAAGGAAAACGCCGTCGAGGGAGTCGATATGGAGCTTTTTGACTTTACGGTCATGAGCTTTTTCACGTACTTCCTGATCATAAGGAACAGGAAGAGGGAGTATCTTCCGAATGAGGACCGCCAAAACTCCATGGACAATGCCTATGCGATCTCGGATCAGTTCGAGAGGATGACATGCGAGTTCTTTGGGGGTCTTAAGAAGAACAGATATCTTAAGCTTACGAGCGGCGACGGTAATCCGCTTAAGCAAAAACTCGGAGTCCGTGTTTTTTATTCGTACGCATCGAAGAAAAAACTCCGTAAACTTGTTAAAATGTTATATCGATTTTAAAGGAGACATATCTTGAAATACTTTGTCACAGAAAGGAGCTTCGACGAGATCGACAGCGCCACAGCCCGCGCCAAGGCAAGGGATGATGCCGAGAGCATCGTTAAGGAACTCGGATACATGCCGATCACTCTTGATGTGCCCGACAGATCTTCATACGGCAAGCTCCGCAAGATCTGGTGGCAGTTCAGGATCGTCCCTGTGTGGATAAAGAACCTTAAGGTCGCGTCAAAGGGCGATGATCTTTTTATCCAGTTCCCGTTCCGCGAGCACTCGATCTTCCTGCCGCTTATCTTCCGTAAACTTAACAAGCGCGGCGTGAAGACGACACTTCTGGTTCATGACCTCGAGCTTTTCAGGTGCCTTAAGGACAGCAGGCGTTCGATCTATGATAAGGTGAAGTGTTTTTTCGAGACAAAGACGCTTAAATATGCAAGCAGGATAATCCTTCATAACGACAAGATGATACAGACTGCGAAGGAGGCGGGACTTAGCGAGCTGCGCCTCGTCAACCTCAGGATATTCGACTACCTCATGGAGCCGATAGGGGAGGATGCGCCTTCAAGGTCGCTTGGTAAGCCCGTGATCATCGCAGGAAACTTAAGTAAGCTCAAGTGCGGTTATCTTTATGAGCTTCCGTCTGATGTGTCGTTCAATCTCTACGGCCCGCGCTACGAGGGACAGACTAATGACAGGATCAGGAGCTTCGGAGCGTTTCCGCCTGAGGTGCTTCCGTCCAAGCTCGAAGGAAGCTTCGGACTTGTGTGGGACGGTCCGTCGGCGAAGACCTGTGACGGTGTTTTCGGAAAGTACTTGAGGATAAATAATCCGCACAAGACTTCGCTTTACCTCGCATCCGGGATACCGGTCATCATCTGGAAAGAAGCGGCTCTTGCTGATTTCATTCTCGAAAACGACTGCGGAATAGCAGTTTCGTCCCTGGACGAGATCTCCTCCAGACTTAAGATGCTGACGGATGAAGACTACAAGCGGATGAGCGAAAACACTCATAAGATATCTTCCAGACTTAGAGACGGTTATTATCTGAAAAACGCTCTGAAAAATTGACTAATATGCTATAATATCTTCTTGTATGAGTGAGGCAGTTAAGGAAAAGCAAAAGGGAATATTCAGGATAAATCTTCTGGGGATAGGAAGCGGTCTGTTGATATTTTTCACGCTCTGTGCGTTTGTGACCGCCATAGTACTGGTCCTCCTTTTTGCGTTCCACGGTTTTTTCGCTACTTTCAATGATTACGGCAACATCATCGCAGGTATCGCTCTTCTTGAGAATCCGTTCTTCTGGGCGGGCATCCTTCTTATCTATTACGCATCGACACAACTTGATATCAGCGCCAAGGTCTTAAGTGTCATCCTATGCCTTGTTCCGGTGGTACATTTTGCCGTCCTTCTTCTGATCATCAAGGTCAGCCTTCGTGAGTACATCAGAGAGAAGAAAAAGATCGAAGGCGAGAAACTTGCAGTCATCTCCGATGAATGCGACACCAGATATCCGATCCTTTTGATCCACGGTATCTTCTTCAGGGATTTCAAGTATTTCAACTACTGGGGCAGGATCCCGGAATATCTCGAGCAGAACGGCGCGACAGTTTATTACGGTGATCACGAGTCATGTGAGAACGTGGAAAAGAGCGCCGAGGGTATCGCTGAGCGAGTTCGTCAGATCGTACGTGATACAGGCTGCGGCAAAGTAAACATCATCGCTCATTCCAAGGGCGGACTCGACGTTAAATATGCAGTTGCCATGACGGGGATCGCTCCTATGGTTGCTTCCATTACGACGATCAATACACCGCATCAGGGCTGTGAATATGCCGAGCGCCTTCTTAACTGGGCTCCGGTAAAAGCAAAGAGGGTTCTTTCCTCTCTTGCCAATATGGTCTTCAGAAAACTCGGTGACAAGGATCCTGACGTTCTTTCCGCAGTAGAGGAGCTCACGAGTTCCAGATGCAGGGAACTTGATGCAGTTACTTCGGATTTTGATTATGCAGAACACGGTGTCTATACGCAGAGCGTAGGCTCCGGAATGAAATATGCAAGAAGCGGTGTTATCCCGCTCAACATGAGCTGTCTTCTCATCGACAGGACAGACGGACCTAATGACGGTCTTGTCGGACAGGCTTCCTTCAGATGGGGAGAGGATTACACATTCCTTGACAACGGTCAGAAGAGAGGCATCTCACACGGTGACATGATCGACCTCACACGAGGCGAGATCCCGGGTTTTGATGTCTGTGCCTTCTACGTCGGCCTGGTAAGCAGATTGCGTCAAAGAGGTCTTTGATATTTCATTGCGTAACGTGTAGAATATAGGTGTTTTATTACATATTTCGGGAGTACCAACCAATTGATCGGCTATTACGACTATACAGTTTGGCTTACATATCTTTCTCTGATCTCCGCAGGAATCGGAATCTTCAGTTGCCTTAGCGGAGGCGGCCATCCTTTTATTGGTATGTTCTTCCTTCTCCTGTCAGGACTTTGCGATGCTTTTGACGGCAAGGTAGCAAGGACCAAGAAGAACAGAACGGATATGCAGATCAACTTCGGTATCCAGATCGACTCTCTTGCTGACCTCGTTGCATTCGGCGTTCTTCCTGCAAGCATCGGTGTCAGCATGCTCCGTATCTTCGACGCCAAGTGGGGATTTGCTCCGAGATCCGCTCTTACGCTCCTTGTACATTTCGGTCTTTATACGGTCCTCGTTTTCTATGTCCTTGCAGCTCTCATAAGACTTGCGTATTTTAACGTTCTCGAAGATCAGCGCCGTAAGGATGGCGGAACCGGTGCCAACAAGGAATACAGAGGCCTTCCGGTAACATCTGCCGCACTCGTATTTCCTACGATCCTTTTGATCCAGAGCGTAACTTCTATCGATATCACGCTTTCTTATTTTGCTACGGTACTTATCGCAGGCGTGCTCTTCATCACCCCGTTCAAGCTTAAAAAACCGGGAACACGTGAGATCCTTTTCATGGTCGGCCTCGGTGCTCTTGAACTTGCAGCGATCATCGTCATGCACTGCATCTCCAGGATGTGAGGTCGTAAGAAGTGCCAAACCCTCCGATACAGATCACTCCCGACAGTAAGAGCCTGGTATTCCTGTACAAAAATCCCGTAGGCCGAGTCTTTCTTAAGCTCCTTACAGCCCCATGGCTCTCGAAAACGTGCGGCGCGTTCCTTTCCTCAGCTTTGTCCAGACCTCTTATCAAGTCGTTCGTAAAAAAGAACAACATCGATCTGACACAGTATGAAGATCGCCGTTACCACGATTTCAACGACTTCTTTACCCGTAAGATCAATCCTGAGCTCCGTCCTGTCGACATGACTCCTGAATCTTTTGTCGCTCCGTGTGACGGCCTTTTAAGTGCATATAAGATCAAGGAAGACACTGTCCTTCCCGTAAAGCAGAGCAAATACACGATAAAGGATCTTCTTGACTCAGAGGGGGAAGCCAAGCGCTTCAAAGACGGCATCTGCCTTGTCTTCAGGCTCTGTGTCGATCATTACCACAGATATTTTTTCTTTGATGACTGTGAAGTCTCTAAGCCCCGTTTTATCAAGGGCAAGCTTCACACTGTCCGTCCGATCGCCCTTGAGACAGAACACGTCTTTACCACCAACAGCAGGGAAGTAACGATCCTTAAGACCGCCAACTTCGGTACGGCCTGCCAGGTCGAAGTCGGTGCTATGCTCGTCGGCAAGATCAAGAACCACGACGTTTCCTCAGCCAAGCGAGGTGAGGAGAAAGGCATGTTCCTTTACGGTGGTTCCACTGTGATCCTTCTTTTCGAGAAGGACAGGGTAAATATCTGTGAGGACCTTTTCAGAAATACTGCAGAATATGCGGAGACCCCCGTAAGATTTGGAGAGAAATTAGGTGAAATCTGCCGCTAACTATGTATAATAAGGTTACGTTTTATTAGTTAGAGGTAAATATGATCTGCGATAATATTTTGGAGGCGATGGGCAGCACGCCGTTAGTTAAGCTGTCTAAAATGGTCGGCCCCGACAGTGCGAGGATCCTTGTTAAGGTAGAGGGATTGAACGTCGGAGGCTCTATAAAGACCAGAACTGCATATAACATGATCAGAGCCGCAGAAAAGCAGGGCCTGATAAATGAGAACACCATAATCGTCGAGCCTACAAGCGGTAATCAGGGCATTGGCCTTGCTCTTGTCGGAGCAGTAAAAGGCTACAGGACCAAGATAATCATGCCTGACTCGGTAAGCGAAGAGCGTCGTAAGCTCGTCGAGCACTACGGAGCCGAGGTGATCCTGGTCCATGATTCCGGAAACATCGGTGCCTGCATAGAAGAATGCGTAAACATCGCTTTGAAGATGAAGGAAGAGGATCCGAACGTTTTCGTTCCGCAGCAGTTCGAGAATCCCGCAAACCCTGCCGTTCACAAGAAACAGACCGGTATAGAGATCTTAAACCAGGTTGACGGTCCTATCCACGGCTTTTGCTCCGGCATCGGAACCGGCGGAACCATCACAGGCATAGGCGAAGTCCTTAAATCCGAGAATCCTGACATCGAGATCTGGGCAGTAGAGCCTGAGCACGCGGCTATCTTGTCCGGCGGCTCTATCGGAACTCACATCCAGATGGGAATCGGCGACGGAGTTATCCCTGTTATCCTTAATCAGCAGATCTACAACGATATCTGCATAGTAAAGGACGAAGAGGCACTTCAGACCGCCAAGGATCTGGCATCCAAAGAAGGCCTCATGTGCGGTATCTCGAGCGGAACCAACGTAGCGGCAGCCCTGAAGCTTGCCAAAAAGCTCGGCCCGGGAAAGACAGTAGTAACCATCCTTCCTGATACTGCAGAAAGATACTTCTCGACACCATTATTTGAATAAGAACTTAAAGGCGCACCCGATCAAGGGTGCGTTTTTTATGTTTTTGCTCTTCGAGTAACCCTAGTGAGTATCTTTGTACTTCGGTACTCTTCCCGAGTAACCCTAAAGTACATCTTTTAAAGTCCGCTCCTTTCTAAAGTAACCCTAAAGGTGATAGTAGGATCTAAGGCTATTTTGTGAGTACACACCGGGGTTACTGCAGATCTTATGTCAGTTTGCCGAATACACACTAGGGTTACTTTAAGAAAGCACTTTCTGTCTCGAGTAACCCTAAGGGTGATCTTTCCTGAAAATGAATGCTGATAAAGTCAAAAAATGTCAAAAAAGTTATTGACAAACGAGAGTAACGGGAAGATAATACAAATATCAAAGAAAGTCAAAGTCAAAACAAAATCAATTTGACTTTAAGCGGAAAGGAGGAAGAGATGTGGCAAGGCTGGTTGATGTCATAGAGTTGATGATCAAGCAGATGCTGGAAGAGAATAACGGCAGTGCTACCATCAGCAGAAGTGAATTGGCAGAGAAGGCCAACTGTGTTCCGTCCCAGATAACCTATGTTCTGTCAACGAGGTTTTCGTCAGGAAACGGTTATATCGTTGAGAGCAGAAGAGGCGGCGGTGGCCAGATCACGATAACGAGAGCCAAGCTCATAAGCAAGCGTGAGTACATAAAGTCGGTAATAGATGCGGTCGGTAACGACCTTACTCAACAGCAGGCGAAGATTTATCTGCAAAATCTGGCAGGAAGCGGTGCAGTTTCAGCACACGAGGCAACGGTAGTAATGAGTGCCGTGTCGGACAGAGCTCTGGTCCATGTCGATTCCGATGTAAGGGCAGTTGTCAGAGCAGATATATTTAAGAACGCCCTGGTAGCGCTTATGCTTGACAGTGGTAATTAAGAAGGGAGTATTACATAAATGCGTTGCGAAAAAT
Organism: uncultured Clostridia bacterium; assembly: GCA_947165785.1. Taxonomy (GTDB): domain Bacteria; phylum Bacillota; class Clostridia; order Saccharofermentanales; family Saccharofermentanaceae; genus Saccharofermentans. The sequence continues at coordinate 9,848 of CAMVBS010000044.1, forward strand.
GCGGTAAAGCACTATCAAACACAATAGTGAGAGTTAATGGCACGGTACTATGCGAAGATTGTGCAAGAGAAATGGGCATGCCGGTAGGAGATCCTTTGGGCGGTGCCTTCAGACTTTTGGATAATGACCTTACAACGTTCTTCCCGCCGATCATGAGAGAGCATCTTGAGTTTTCACCTACAAGATCGCAGATCAAATGTCCGAAGTGCGGAACTACTCTTAAGGAGTTCGAATCAACAGGTACACTTGGATGTATCGAATGCTATAACGCTTTCAATGAGTCGATCATGAGACTTCTCATGAGACTTCAGGCTACTACTAACTATTCGGGAAGAGCTCCGGGCATCGCGTCGGAGAACAAGATCACTTCAAGAGAAGTGAATGTTGACAATATCTCTTCCAAGCAGGAAAGTGAGAGCCAGGATCAGGTCAAGGATGTTGCGACCAGCGAGTCCAAGCTTCTTAAGTTCGCGAATGCCGACATAGGAATGCTCACTAATGAAGACCTTAATGATGCGATCAAGCTTGCAGTAGAGAACGAAGATTATCTGCTGGCTGCAAAATTCAGAGACGAACTTCGAAGCAGGGAGGGTAATTAAATGAAGTGGTACGAGCAAAGCGGTGATAATACTGACGTTATCCTCATGTCTCGAGTCGTAGTGAGGCGTAACATCAAAGGATATGCGTTTCCGCCCAAGATGAGTGACAGCGAGAGATCTGCAGTTCAGGAAATGGTACTGGGTAAGGCCAAGGAACTCGGATACATAACAAAGATAGAAGAAGGTTCTTCCAAGCTTCCTGAACTTCTCAAGAAGAAGAGCAGCGATGCGATGTTCCATAGCGAAGACGAGATGATCGGCGCGATGATCAATAAGATGAACCACCTTACTTTCTACGGTAACATCAGAGGCAGTAACATCGGTGAACTGTTTTCGAGAGTAGAAAAGATGGTCGTAGACTTTGAGGAGGCTTTCGATATCGCTTATTCGGAGAAGCTGGGCTTTCTTACTTCCGAACCTCAGTATGTAGGTTCAGGTATTACGGCTGAGATCGTTATCGATATCCCTGGTGCAGTAAGGTCAGGCAATCTCGCGAAGGTGCAGAATAAACTTGCATCCAATGAGTGGAGGATAAGACCTTATATCAATGACAAGACCGGCAAGAGGTCCGAGACATTGTTCTGTATCTCCAATATCGCTACACTCGGCATCGGAGAGGACGGAATATATGAGGATTCCATAGATCTCATAAATGACATCATCAAGTTCGAGAAGCTTTGCAGAAATGCGATCTATAAGAAGAACAAGCTCTTTGTCGAAGATCAGTACTACAGGGCATACGGTCTTTTGAAATACTGCAGGAAGATAGAACTTCCTGAGGCCGTGGAACTTCTTGGCTGGCTCAGGTTCGGAAGCGGCCTTGTAAAAGATGAAGAGACGGGTCTTACGCTTGACGTGATCAATGAGATCACAGAAAAACTTTGTAAAGAATTCGATCTGCGCCCGAGAAGTCTCAACAAATTCAATGAGCAGCGTGCGCAGCTTATCAAGGAAATACTGGAAGGGGGCGATAACTGATGAAATTCGGTGAAGGTGCCATACAGCTGATCTCAGATGCATGGCTTTACGCAAAAGCATTCAGATGCGAGACAATAGGCAGCGAATATCTCCTGCTCGCACTTTGCGGACTTAACGGCCCGTCAAAGTCTATCCTGGAGGAACAGGGGATCACACAGGACAAAGTCGCAAACATCATCTCTCAGCTCGAGAGAACGAACATGATGGATCTTAGCGACGAAGATGTAAGTAATATTGATTTCGAGGAAGGACTTCACGCATGCAGAGTCGATGCCAGAAGAGTCCTCGCGGAAGCAGAGATCGTGGCTAACAGACTTGGTGACGGTATCATAACTCCGGAGCATATCCTTAACGTCCTTGCGGCAAAGAGGAGCTTTACTTCGGCCAAGATCCTCCTCATGCTCAATGCCGATCTGGACCTTATCCGTAAGCAGGCACTGGAGGCTATCTCAGGCAGCAGGGAAGACGGGGAAGAAGAGGAGAATCCTTACAGGGATCAGTCTTCCGAGGGCCGTCGTACTCCTTCTCGAAAAAGTAATTCAGGTAAGCACCCGACACTCGATAAGTTCGGTAAGAACCTGACAAAAGATGCCAAGGACGGCAAGATCGATCCTGTCATCGGCAGAGAAGAAGAGATCAACCGTGTAATGCAGATCCTCGCAAGAAGGACAAAGAACAATCCTTGTCTCGTTGGTGAACCTGGTGTCGGTAAGACAGCCATAGCCGAAGGTCTTGCATTGAAGATCGCAGAAGGCGATGTGCCTGATATCCTTCAGGGTAAGACGGTATTTAACATCGAAGTCGGTTCGTTGGTAGCAGGTTCCAAGTTCAGAGGCGATTTCGAGGAGAGGATACAGAAAGTTATGGACGAAGCATCCTCCAATGACGATATCATCCTCTTTATCGATGAGATCCATACTCTGGTAGGCGCAGGCGACGGCGGAAACGGATCACTTGATGCCGCCAATATCATGAAGCCTATGCTCACAAAGGGTGAACTTCAGATCATCGGTGCGACAACTCTTGATGAGTACAGCAAGATAATCGAGAAGGATTCGGCTCTTGAGAGAAGGTTCCAGAAAGTACTGGTAGAAGAGCCTTCGCAGGCTGATGCGATCTTGATCCTTAAGGGTCTTCGCCCGAGATACGAAGAGCATCACAAGATCAAGATCAGTGATGAAGCGATCGAGCAGGCAGTTACTCTTTCTTCAAGATATCTGTCCGACAGGTTCCTTCCTGATAAGGCTATCGACCTTATCGATGAGGCAGCAGCCAAGAAGAGGATCAATTTCCAGCATACTGAGGAACTTAAGAATCTTACCAATAAGCTTTCAGAGGTAGATAACCTCAAGAAGATGGCCGCTAACAACATGGAATTCGAGAAGGCTCAGGAGCTTCGCGTTCAGGAGACTGAGATCGAGAACAGGATCAAGGAACTTAAGGAAAGTCCGAAGGCAGACAGCGACGGATTTACCGGTGAACTTACAGTCGATGATATCGCCGAAGTACTTGCCAAGTGGTCAGGTATCCCGGTATCCAAGATCACTGAGAGCGATGCCGAGAAGCTTAAGACACTCGAAGATGAACTTAAGGCAAGAGTCATCGGCCAGGATGAGGCAGTAGGCGCTATCGCCCGCGCTATCAGAAGGAGCAGGCTCGGTCTTAAGGATCCGAACAGACCTTCAGGTTCATTTATCTTCCTCGGTACCACCGGTGTCGGTAAGACGGAACTTGCAAGAGCTCTTGCTGATGTAATGTTCGGTAATGAGAATGCGCTTGTACGTATAGATATGTCCGAGTACATGGAAAAGCACGATGTCTCCAAGCTCATCGGATCTCCTCCGGGATATGTCGGATACGACGAGGGTGGCCAGCTTACCGAGAAGATAAGAAGACATCCTTATTCCGTCGTTCTTTTCGATGAGATAGAGAAGGCTCATCCTGATATCTTCAACAGCATGCTCCAGATCCTTGACGACGGCAGACTTACTGACGGCAAGGGAAGGCTCGTAGATTTTAAGAATACTATTATAATAATGACTTCCAATATCGGTGCCCGTATGCTGACTGCTGAGGCCGGCAGAAGGATAGGATTTGATCTCGAGGACGAGAAGGACGAAGACGAGCTCTCGCGTGATCGTCTCTACGGCGGCAAGAATTATGATGACGCCAAGAAGACGGTTATGGAAGAACTTAAGAAGAGCTTCTCGCCTGAGTTCATCAACCGTGTCGATGAGATCATCTTCTTCCGTATGCTCAATTCCGAGTCTATCCTCAAGATCGTTGATCTCCTTATGAAGAAAGTCGGCAAGAGAGTCAATGATCTCGGAATCAGTATCAAGCTCACGGATGAGGCCAAGAAACTCCTTGCCAAGAAGGGCTACGATCCTCAGTACGGTGCAAGACCTCTCAGAAGGGTCATCCAGGCAATGGTCGAGGATAAGTTCTCCGAGGCTTTGCTCGACGGCATAATCGCTCCGGGTGATGTGGCTTTGGTCGACAGCGTCAATGACGAGATAGTGATCACCAAAGACGACACCAAGATCGAGACGGTAGTCGGAAACTGATAAAGAACTTATATAAGGGGTCGTTCGTTGAAGAGCGGCCCCTTTTTTCACAATTGTGGCAGAATATGTCATCGGATCCGTAATCCCGGCACATATCAGTTCAAAATCTCCTTTAATATACCTTTGTATCGAAAACGCCTGCGCCGCAGGCGTTTTGTCGTTCGGGACTTCCAAATTGTAAACGGTGGTTTATATTCGGTTTACACTCTATTCATAAATTGTGTCAAAAATGTGTCATTAGTTTGTAGTTTGTACATAATCCGTTAATAACTCATCTTTACAATAAAACCATGAAAGTTATTTGAATTGAACTAATTGAATTACAAGAAAGTGAGTGATCGGTATGAAAAAGACAAGAAACAACAAATTAGGTTTTACATTATTGGAAATGATCGCGGTTGTTGCAGTAATAGTCATTATCTCAGCTGCCATGACGATCGCTTATTCAGAGTACATCAACAACACAAAGGCACAAAGTGAGAAGGTTAAGGCTCACGACAACGCATACGTTGGAGCCACAGTAGACGTTGATACACACCTCAAGGTTTCATCGTCATCTGATCTCGCAGGATGGGTCGGAATGGTTGAAGAAGCAGAGGAGCCTTCAGTTAATCCTGGCGGCGGCGGTGCACCTGCACCTGCACCTACGACAGCTCCATTGCCTCCGGAGCCGACTTCAGCACCGGAACCGACGTCCGCACCTACACCGGAGCCGACGGCAGCGCCTACACCGGAGCCAACAGCAGTTCCTACACCAGAGCCTACAACTCCTCCGACACCTGCTCCTACAACAGCTCCGACATCAGGCGGAAACAAGCCTGGTAACATCTCGAACCTTCCTGGTACTGTAAATGCAGGTAACACTTCAGACGTAACATGCACACAGGGCAATGTAATGAACTGGGGCGACGATGCAGTTAATGTCAACACATCTTACAAAGATCAGATCTACAGCATCACAGTAAAGGTCGATGGTTCCGGAACAAGCATCACGAACGTTGACTGGAGATACGAAGTTTCCGGTGGCGCAAATGGTGTATACACAATAACCTACAAGGCAAACGATAAGTATAATCAGCCAATCTCGAACCTCAGCTTCGTATACAAGGCTGCACACGGTACATCAGGTAAGGTTACAGTACAGGGCATAGAATACTACAAGTAATAACCCTTTAGGGTATTGCTGAACATAGAAAACAATATCATGAAGTTTCTTGTAGTTCATATATATACCTTTCAATTCAATGAGAAGTCACCCTTCGGGGTGACTTTTCATTAACACTAACCCAGCCGGCATACTTTATTCATATATTTCCTTTTCCTTCGTGCGGGGGTTTCTTCGGGAACTCCCGCACATTCTATTTCTTGGAGACGTGACTCCGTCGAGCTCGCGAAGCGTGCGAGACAAAGAACCACCCGCTATGCGGGTGCGCGTCGAAAGTTATACAAAAACAATCACCTTTCCAATAAAATGTTGGGTGTTCAAGCCAAAACATTGAAAGGAAAGGTGATTATATGGCCAATCAGACCAATAGTTTGTCGCACACAAAGTGGATGTGTAAATACCACATAGTGTTCACGCCAAAGTATAGAAGAAAAGCAATATACAATCAATACAAGGTGAGCATAAAAGATATAATACAGCAACTGTGTAAGTATAAAGGAGTAGAGATTCTGGAAGGGCATCTGATGCCCGATCACGTACACATGCTGGTAAGTATACCGCCCAAAATAAGTGTGTCGAGCTTCATGGGATATCTGAAGGGGAAGAGTGCACTAATGATATTCGACAAGCACGCAAATCTGAAGTACAAGTACGGTAACCGTCATTTTTGGGCAGAAGGTTATTATGTGAGTACAGTAGGATTAAATGAAGCTACAATAAAGAAATACATTCAGGATCAGGAAGCCCATGACATAGCCATGGACAAGCTGAGTGTGAAAGAATATGAAGACCCTTTCAAAGGGTAGCTGGTAGTACGAACGCCCATTCATGGGCGGCTACGAGTCAAAGGCATTAAGGCTTGAACGGAATGTGAAAGCCAGCGTCTTTAGGCGCTGGCCGGTAACAAGGGCTTATAGCCCTAGAGCAAACCACCCGTTCGACGGGTGGTTATGATTGCCTGAAATATGGCAAGAATGTGTCATTCGAGGACG
>CAMVBS010000045.1 GCA_947165785.1 uncultured Clostridia bacterium
ATAATGGCATCAATGAGTTCGGGAGATGCCAGAAATTCTCTTAAGGCATTGGAACTTGCTGTAAGTACCACTCCGCCTGACAGTAACGGTACTATCGTTATCAACAGGGATGTTATATCTGATTGCATGCAGAAGAAATCTCAGGTTTTCGATAAGGACGGAGAAGACCATTACGATAATATCTCGGCGATGATCAAATCCATGCGAGGTTCCGATCCTGATGCTGCAGTTCTTTACCTTGCCAAGGCTTTGGCAGCAGGTGAGGATATAGAGTTTCTGGCAAGAAGAATACTTATCTGTTCTTCAGAAGATGTCGGACTTGCTAATCCTAATGCACTACTCGTTGCACAGGCAGCTTATGATGCAGTAAGAGTTCTCGGAATGCCTGAAGCAAGGATACTTTTATCTGAAGCATGTATACTTGTTGCAAGTTCTCCTAAGTCGAATGCTTCTTATCTTGCCATAAACAAGGCTTTGGAAGATGTTGAAAAAATCGATACCGGTTCTGTTCCTTATCACATCCGTAATGCTCCTGCTGACGGAATGAAGGAACTCGGTTATTCAGTCGGATACAAGTATCCGCATGATTATCCGGGACATATAGTAAAGCAGCAATATATGCCTGATGCCATTAAAGACAAGGTGTATTATGAACCAACAGATATCGGATATGAGAGAAAAATATCCGATTATTTGGAATGGGTCAGAAAAAATACTGAGATGTAACTTGTGTTACGTGTTGCATACTTATCTTTTTTTATTTTATTGTGGAAATTAAATAAGAAGGTATGAAACATGGAAAGAGTATATTTAGACAATGCAGCTACTACAGTTGTAAGACCTGAAGTCGTTGAAGCTATGCAGATCGCTTTTACCAAGGCATTCGGTAACTGTTCTTCTATGTATGAAGAAGGTGAGTATGCCAAGTCCTTGCTTGAAAATGCAAGAGCAACTGTTGCTTCGGTTTTGAATGCAGACCCTAAGGAGATCTATTTTACTTCCTGCGGTAGCGAATCAGATAACTGGGCTTTGAAGGGTGCAGCCCTTAAGTATGGTAACAAGAAAAAGAAGATCATTGTTTCTTCTATCGAGCATCATGCTATCCTTCATACATGTGATTCACTTGCAAAACAGGGTTTTGAGATCGTTAAGCTTCGTGTCGATGAGAATGGTATCGTTGATATGGAACAGCTCAAGAACGAACTTGATGATAATACTTTGATCGTATCCGTCATGCTTGCAAATAATGAGATCGGTACGATAGAGCCTGTTAAAGAGATCGCGGCCCTCTGCCGTGAGAAGAAGATCTTGTGTCATACAGACGCAGTACAGGCAGTCGGATCTATCCCTGTTGATGTAAAGGATCTTGGAGTTGATATGCTTTCCCTTTCAGGTCACAAGCTTAATGCGCCTAAGGGAATCGGAGCTTTTTATCTTCGTAAAGGTGTTGTTATATCCAATTTCATGGATGGCGGCGGACAGGAACGCGGCAAGAGAGCAGGCACTGAGAACCTCCCATATATTCTTGGCCTTGCTAAAGCTATGGAACTCGCATCCGCTGAAATGGATAACAACATCAAGAAGATTACTTCAATGAGAGATGAGCTTATCTCCGCTATCGAGAAAGAGATCCCTTATTGCAGACTTAACGGTCACAGGACACAAAGACTTCCGGGTAATGTAAATTTCTCCTTTAACTTTATCGAAGGTGAGTCAATGCTCCTTCTCTTGAATGATAAGGGTTTTGCATGTTCAACAGGATCTGCTTGTGCATCGGGTTCTCTTGATCCTTCACATGTATTGCTTGCCATAGGTCTTCCGCATGAGATCGCACATGGCTCAGTAAGGATCTCCATCGGTAAGTTCAATACAAGGGAAGAAGTTATGTCTATCGTTCCTGCTCTTAAAGAGATCGTACAAAGACTTCGTGATATGAGCCCTATCTATGAGGACTTTATCAAGGGCCGTGAGATGCAGCAGGGAACTTGTGCCCGTTGTAATGATGATGATAATTGTAATATCAAGTGAGGTGTGAAGCATGTATTCAGAGAAAGTAATGGATCATTTCAGGAATCCTAGAAACGTTGGCGAGATCGAGGATGCAAATGCAGTTGGTGTTGTTGGTAACGCTAAGTGCGGAGATATCATGAAGATGTATCTTAAGATCGAGAACGATATTATCGTTGATTGTAAGTTTAAGACATTCGGTTGCGGAAGTGCCATCGCTACATCTTCCATGGCTACTGAGATGATCAAGGGCAAGTCCATAAGAGAAGCTCTTACTCTTACAAATAAAGCAGTCGCAGAGGCACTCGACGGACTTCCTCCGATCAAGATGCACTGTTCCGTTCTTGCAGAGCAGGCTGTAAAAGCTGCTTTGAAGGAATACTTTGAGAACAACGGTGGAATCCCTGAGGATCTCAAGTCTCACTTTGATGTCCTTGATGAAGATGAAGACGAGCATCATGTCACAGAAGACTAAGATATTCAGGAACTTAACTGCTCTATTTCTTCTTGTATCCATATTGTGCTTAACTGCCTGTGGCAACGGAGTCAATGTTGATGAAGAAGTTAATAAGGAGAATCTTAATATCTCTGCAGAAAATGTCTGCAGAGGTTTTTTCCAATCTCTTTATCAGGAAGACAGTAAGCTTTTCGAGATGTGTTTTTACAAAGATGCTCTTGATGCAAATGGTGTCGACGCATGGCAGGAATACAGGGAGCTCGTTGATGACAATGCAGTCTTCCTCGGTACCAAATACATAGCTACAAGGCCATGTGATGAGAATAATAATCTTAACTACGACACCGTCAAAAGTAATATCGCATTCTTTAACGATGTAGATGAGAGTACGATCGATGATATAGTCCTCGTAAGCGTTAAGATCTTCTTTAAGGTCGATAACGAGAACAAATCCATAGAGATATATTCGATTGTTTATAAGGCCGAAAACGCGTGGTATTTCTTCTCAATGGTCGATGTCACAGCCAAGGAAGTAAAGACATCATAACGGTTCTTCGTAAGGCTTACGGCCGATAAAATAAGTATTAGTCTTAAAACCAAGGCTTCGCAGGTATTCACATGTTTCTTCAAAACAGATACCTACGGAGCTTTCTTTATGGGCATCTGAGCCGAGTGTAATCATCTTTCCGCCCATTTCCTTATATTTTAAAAGGATTTCCTTATCCGGCATCACATTGTGGCATTTTTTCTGCTTGAGCTTATATACCGACTTTGTATTTATCTCCAGAGACTTTTCTTTTGATATCAACACCTCGAAAAAGTTATCAAACTGCTCAGGACAGTCACTGTACAAGACCTGGGTATTGCGTTTTTTGCTGTATCTGTTTATATAGTCGTAATGACCGATGATGTCATAACCGTTGCACCTGTCGGCCATTTCAGTCAATACAGAGATATAGAGTTTATGAAGTTCTTCTTTGGTATATTTCTTATAACATTCCGGATAAAAGTATACGTCTTTGCCTTCAAGAAGATGATCACTTAAAATGATGGAATCAAAAGGCAGCATATTCGAGATCTCTTCGATCTTGTCTACGATATGCGGCTGATAACCAAGTTCAATGCCAAGACAAAGCTCCACGTCGGTTGACAGTTTTTTCCAAAGCTTAAAAGCATCATAAAACTGCGCGATATCAAATGTCTGAGGCGGGATCTCCTTGTGAGGATAATCGTAATCATAATGTTCTGTGATTACCGCTCTTTTTATATTTCTCTTAACACATGCATCCAGAAATTCGGAAATACTCATCTCAGCATCAGCGCTGAAATGACATGTGTGATTGTGGCTGTCGGTTATCATAACTGTCTCCGTTATCATTTCTTAAAATATGTTATCACAACGTTTTTGTTGTTGTATAATAATTCAGAAAAAAACAAGGAGATACTGATATATGGCTGATAAATCAAAAAAGAATGATGCGAAGGACCTTTTCGCAGATTATCCGAATCTTTACAGTTCATCAAGCGCAGATGAGATCGATGCTTGTATGACATTTGCAGAGGACTATAAGAGTTTCCTCGATATTTCCAAGACAGAGCGTGAATTCGTAAGAAATGCCATCGACGCCTGTGAAAGTGTAGGATTTGTTGACATTGAGAGTAAAAAGTCACTTAAGGCAGGTGATAAGGTATATTCTTCGATCAGAGGAAAGGGCCTTATCATGGCAGTTGTAGGTAAGAAGAATACAGGTTTTAATATCCTGGGTGCTCATATCGACTCACCACGTCTTGACCTTAAGCCGAATCCAATCTACGAGGATGAGGAAACAGCATATTTTAAGACTCACTATTACGGCGGTATCAAGAAATACCAGTGGACAACGATCCCTCTTGCAATTCACGGCGTAGTATTTACATCCGACGGCAAGAGCCACGAGATCGTAGTAGGTGAGAAGGATGATGATCCTGTCTTCTATATCACCGATCTTCTTCCACATCTTGCAGATGAGCAGATGAAGAAGTCTCCGAGAGATTTTATCTCGGGTGAAGATCTTAATGTCGTTATTGGAGGAATGCCTCTCAAGTCATCCAAGAAAGAAGAGAAGAATGCTTTTAAAGCTAATATCCTGAAGTTCCTTTTCGATAATTACGGGATCAAGGAAAAGGACTTTGTATCAGGCGAGATCGAGATCGTACCTGCAGTAAAGGCTCGTGATGTCGGATTCGACAGAGCATATATCGCTGCTTACGGTCATGACGACAAGGTCTGTGCATATCCCGCACTTATGGCTCTTCTTGATCAGGAAAGGCCTGATAAGACATGTGTATGCATGCTTACTGATAAAGAAGAGATCGGATCTTATGCTAATTCCGGAGCTCAGTCGGTTCTTTATGAGAACTTCCTCATGGAGGTCTTTGCCAAGCAGACCGGAAAGACATTTGATCTTCTTGCTTACAGAAAGTTCATCGCTTCTTCAAAGATGCTCTCTGCTGATGTATCAAATGCTTACGATCCTAAGTACGCAAGTGTTTCGGACAGAAAGAACTCTGCATTTATGTCTCACGGCATCAAGCTCGAGAAGTATGTAGGTGCACGAGGCAAGTCAGGAACAAATGAAGCAAACGGCGATTTTGTTGCTGAGATAACAGGCATTTTTGCCAAGAATAATGTCTCATGGCAGACCGGCGAACTTGGTAAGGTTGATGCAGGCGGCGGCGGAACCATCTCTGCTTATATGGCAAAGCACGGTATGGAAGTGATCGACTGCGGTGTTCCTGTATGGTCAATGCATGCACCTTACGAGGTTATCTCCAAGATCGACCTTTATGACACCTATCTTGCTTATAAGAGCTTTATCGAAAACATCTGACAGGTGACAACAGTTGGATAAGATAGGAACATTTTTCAAAAAAAGCCGCTTACTGGGAAACTTGCTCTTTGTTTTCCTGGTAATGTCATTGTGCATCCAGAAATTCATCTTTTACGATAAGATCATCTTCAGGATCTTTCCTGTAGTGATTCTTCTTATCGTGGCTCTTATCACGCGTTTTCCTGCACGGGCATTCGATGATACTAAGGATAAGAATCCTTTATTGGCTTTAGTTTTATCCCTGCCGATACTATTTGTAACGTACTATTACGTACTCGGGATCGAAAAGGTTTATTATCTCCTTGTTCGTCACAAAGACGGCTTTGATCGTTTGCTGCTCGCGTTCTTTCTGGTATTTAACGTAATGCTGTCCTACTGGATCGCCTATGCTCTTATACCATTAAAGAAAGAAGTCTCAAGAAAAAAACTGATAAGGACATTCGTACTGTTCGCGTCTTTATTTTTCTTATATGTTCTTTATCTTCCAGTCGATTCATTTGTAGGTAATATCGATAATTTCGATTTTTCCTGCAAAGAATTCATCTGGTACTATGTTGCTTTCTTTATATCCGTAACTGTTATTACATCTCTTGCTTTTCTTAAACTCGGAAAGAAGATCCAAGGTTATGTATACAGATCCGTGCTTGCTTTATTGATCGCATCTTTTGTTCAGTACATGTTCATGAACAAAAAGCTGCCATATCTTGATATGACTTCCGAAGGATCTCATTGGGGTATCGTTACGCATTTGATAAATATTTCGGTTTGGATCGCTATCTTTGTTCTTGTCTTCTTAATGCCTAAGTTTTTAAAGAAGAAATTTGCAAAGGTTTCTACTGTTATTTCAGGTTTGATCTTTGCTTTCCATCTGGTTTCTCTTATCATCGTACTTATAATGGCTCCGGCAAAAGTATATGGCGAAAAGATCAAGTATTACTATGACGGAAGTGAACAGTATCAGCTTTCAACCAAGGAAAATGTGGTAGTAGTCGTTCTTGATGCCTATGACAATTCAGACTTAATGGCACATTACAATGAAGATCCTTCAATGTTTTCGAGCCTTAAAGACTTTACTATGTATACCAATACCGTGAGCAGATTCGATTCTACGGTTACATCCGTAAATCAGTTTGCAGGCGGATGTGAGTTCAATACCGAATATTCCATTAAAGACTGGCTCGATCACGGCTGGAACAGTGATAATACTGTGAATTTTTACAAAGCAATGCATGATAACGGTTATAAATGCAATGCTTATAATTTTGAGCTTCCGTATCTTGAGTATGCATATGGTAAATTCGATAATATTAAATCTTATGATAAACCCAGGGAACTTAAGGTTGTTCAATTTAGAGTTAATGCTTTTCTTGATGATTTCGAAAAGCTTGCTATCTATAAATGTATTCCGTATTTCGGTAAGACTCTTCTGGCATCGACTTTTGATGAAACAACATTTCATTTCTATGCCTGGTATGATGAGTCAACAACAATGAACTACTACAATAATGAGTTCCTTGAAAATCTTGATTATACTCTGACCGACGATAAAGTCTTCTTATATAATCACCTGTACGGAGTTCATGAACCATGTGATTATGAGGTTGAAGACGCCCGTTGCTTTGAGATCATGGATGAAGTCATTAAAGAATTGAAAGATAAAGGCGTTTATGATAACAGCACTGTCATCTTTATGTCTGACCACGGAAAGCATCGTTCGGGTGATGAGACGATCGGTTCTTCTCCTATCTTTATGATAAAGAGAACAGGGGAGACAGGTGACGAAATCAGTTTTAATGCAGCTCCTATATCGCTGGATGATTTTATGGGAACTGTTGCTCTTTGCGCCGGACTTGATGATCCTTCTCAGTATGGTACGTCGATATATGATTTTGATGAGGATTCCGAAAGAACAAGGATCGTTTACGAGAAATGGTATGTTCCTAATCTTCCTGCAGTCTTTTCAGCCGGTCATCTTTCATATATGTCCAAGTTCAATGCGTTTGTGAAATTCGAAGTAAAATCAAATGTTTCTGATATTAAAGGCATAGATCCACTAAAAGATAAAGAAGGACTTGAGATTTTGCCGATGAAAGAGTATTTTGGATAGTGAGATTATTTGGAGGTTAATATGATCAATCTTTATATCGATCCAGCTACAACCAGTTATATAATTCAGATCGCAGCCGCTGTTATCGTTGCTCTCGGCGCTTGCGTTGGTATCTTTTGGAATAAGCTTAAGAGACTTTTTAAGAAAAAGGGAAATGAGGAAACCAAGGTCGACAACAAGATCAAGGCGACAGATAATGATGAGGATGTCGTTATCAAAGCTGAAGACCTTCTTGATGATTGATCTGACTAAGGTATATAGAATTGGATTCTAAGGTAAATAAATTCAAGGGCTTCTTATCCAAGTACAGTTTTATTGTGCTTGATTTTTTGTTGCTTGCTTTTATCTTTCAGATGTCGTATATAGTGCATCGCTCTGTTGCATTCGTTATAATGCTCATTTTGTTTGAGGTTGTAAACAAAACAAAGCTTGCAAAGAAGTTTGTCGACAGATTTGATATCGGACTGTTTTTGATGTCCATTGGTATATCTACTTTACCGATGTTCTTTTTCTACAGATACGTTATCTCGGATCTTCCGGAATTTCTGACAAGATTCAGTATTCCTATCACGATAATAGACTGTATCTTTTTTGGATGTATTATCTTTTATATCCTTTCACTGTTCATCAAGAATACAAAAGGTCTTGTAAAAAAATATGCCAAGGCACTTCTTGCAGGCCTTGCATTGAGTTTTTTGTTTAATATCTATCTTCCGATCGATTCTTTTGTCGGAAACATCTCAAATTTTGAGTTCCCGATCCAGGAGTTTATAGGTTGGCAGCTCGTTTTCTGTGCTGTTTGTGCTTTTGCATTTGCAACACTTCTTTGTATCATCCCTGATAAGATCTTTAAATACGTGTATGTCGTATTCTTAGGTCTTGCCGTTGCTTTTTATGTTCAGTATTCATTCCTCAACGGTAAGCTCTCGCTTCTCGGTGTATCGAATGATGAGCTGAGAGTTTCAGCATCTACCAAGATATTAAATATCATTGTTTGGATAGCTATTATCGCAGCAGTCTCTGTTGTCGTTATACTGCTTAAGAAGAAAAAAGATCAGGTCGACATTATCGGTTATGGTCTTTATCTCGCACTTCATATCGTTTCATGTATTCTCCTTCTGGTATTTGCACCTAAAGAGATCTACGGTGTTACTACTGAATACTATTTTGATTCTTCCGAGCAATATGTCGTATCTAAGAACAATAATGTCATCGTTATCGTATTTGACTGCTTCGACAACAGTTATGTAGCTCCTTTCCACGAAGCTCATCCTGAGTATTTTGACGGTCTAAAGGATTTCACATTATATACAGATACATGCAGTGTCTATGATTCAACAGTTACATCCATGAGCCAGATGTTCGGCGGAGCCGAATTTGATAATACGCTGGGTAAGTATGATTGGTTTGATGCTTGCTGGAACAGTGAGAAGACTACTACATTCTATGATGAACTTCACAAGAACGGTTATACATGTAATTGCTATAACTTCGAGATGCCGGAACCTCAGTATCTTTACGGAAAGTTCGATAACCTTAAGAAATATGATGAGCCTCATAAGCTCGAACTCGAGAGTTTTGACTATGACAACTTCAGAAGAGACTTCGCTAAGCTTGCTTTCTTCAGGTCGCTTCCATATTGTCTGAAGGGAAGTATCGAGTTTGACGGTCTTTCATTTAGAGAAATAGCCATCTACAAGATCTCAACTGAGTGTTATTACAGAAATGCAGACTATTATGCAAATATGAATATCACTCTTTCTGATACTGACAATAACTACTTCATGGTAAATCATCTTAACGGAACGCATCAGCCTTGCGATCAGGACGTTGAGATCATGAATTCGTTTATGATCATGGAAGGGTTCGTTGACCAGCTCCAGCAGCTCGGAGTATATGACAATTCAACTATCATCTTTACTTCTGATCACGGTTACCATAATGAGCAGGCTGAATTCGGATGGGGTGCTACTCCTTTATTCCTCATCAAGCCTCCGCATACGACACAGGATCAGATCGTGTTTACTTCAACGCCTGAGTGGCATGAGGATATGATGGGCACCATAGCTTATCTTTCCGGTATAGATCAGGATGTTGCTCCTAAGTTCTTCGGAGATACGATCTTTGATTATAATGAGGATTCTGTTCGTACAAGGATCTGGTACGATCGTGTTTATGATGAGAGCGTACCGGCTATCTACAGTACGGGAAGACTTAACTATACGACCATCTATAATGCTTATTGTAAGTATGAGTTTACGGGAAGTTCGGATTGTCTGTACGGAAAGGTTCCGGGCAGCGAGGGAACAGAGATACTTCCTATGACCGAATACTTCGGTTAAATATCTTCAGGTTTAAAATCAGCAAGCGGATTACTTTCTACAGCCTGATGCAGAAGGTCATCATCAACATGGGTGTAGATCTGCGTTGTCGATACGCTTGCATGTCCCAGGATCGTCTGAAGACTTCTTAAGTCAACATGTCCGTATTTATACATCAGTGTAGCAGCGGTGTGGCGCAGTTTATGTACAGAATATGTTTTAGTATCAAGACCGCTTTGTGCCAGAAGGTTCTTGATGGTTATCTGGATCATATCTTCGGATAGTCTCAAACCTTTTTTCGAGATAAAGAGGGCATCTTTTGCTTCAGGCTTGATCTTATATGAATCTCTTACTTTAAGCCATTCATCGATCGCATCCACACAAGACTTATTAAGGTATATCGTACGTTCTTTATTACCTTTACCGATTACCGTAAGGATATCTCCGTGAATGTCGCTTAAGTTAATGCCGCGAAGTTCTGCAAGTCGCATGCCGCAGTTTAAGAAAAGGATCACGATACAATAATCTCTCTCATTTGACTGAGTAGGTGCATTATAAGCAGCGTTTATAAGAGCCTGGCTCTCCTCAAGCGTAAGGTACTTAGGCGATCTTTTATTCTTCTTAGGATTCTCAAGTTCCAGGGTAGGATTATTCTCGAAAAGGTGTTTTTTCACGCAACAATACTTGTAAAAGCTTCGAAGGGAAGAGATCTTACGAGATCTTGATGCGGAATTGAGATTCTGCTCACGGCTAAGCCAGATAAGATACGCAAAGATATCATTTGTCTTAATACCCGAAACGAACTTAAGATCTATATCCGAGATGTCTATATCATGAAATTCAGTATTCTTAGGTACTAGTCCCTTATCTATCTTCATATATCTGAAGAATATGATGATATCGCCCTTATAGTTCTTGACTGTAAGGTCTGAACGGTTAAGGACTGCAAGCATATAATTCTCATATTCATCCAATATAGGAAAGGTATTGATCATTCGCATCTCCGGTTTGTTAATTCTGCATATATTCTAACATAATATGAGATTTTTCTTTTTTGAAAATGTTATTGAATAACAAATTAGGTTATGATAACATACTTCCGTACAAAGACATGTGTCCGCGTGCGGTGGACAAGAAAGAAGGATTTTAAGATGGAAAAGAAGTTAAGAGCCGGTGTAATTGGTGCAACGGGTTATGTAGGACAAAGATTCGTTTCTTTGCTCAACAATCACCCTTGGTTTGAGTGTGTAGCAGTTTGTGCTTCACCTAGATCAGCCGGCAAGACATATGAGGAAGCAGTAGAGGGACGTTGGAAGATCGACGTTGAAATGCCTGAGTATGTTAAGAAACTTGTTGTATACAGCACTGAAGACATCGAAGAGTTCTGCAGCAAGGTTGACTTCGTTTTCTGTGCAGTAGATATGAAGAAGGATGAGATCAAGGCTCTCGAGGAAAGAGTTGCTAAGACCGAGACTCCTGTAATCTCCAACAACTCAGCTAACAGATGGACTCCTGATGTTCCTATGATCATTCCGGAGATCAATGCTGATCATGCATCTATCATCGATGCTCAGAAGAAGAGACTTGGAACAACGAACGGTTTTATCGCTGTTAAGCCTAACTGCTCTATCCAAAGTTACGTTCCTGCTCTTACACCTCTCCTCGGTTATGGTATCAAGCAGATCTCCGTTTGCACATACCAGGCAATCTCAGGAGCAGGTAAGACATTTAAGGATTGGCCTGAAATGGTTGGCAACATGATCCCTTATATCGGTGGTGAAGAGGAGAAGTCCGAGAAGGAGCCATTGAAGGTTTGGGGTAAGGCAGCAGGTGATCATATCGAGATCGCTTCTCAGCCTGTTATCTCAGCTCAGTGCTACAGAGTAGCTGTCCAGGAAGGTCATACTGCAGCAGTATCTGTTTCATTTGATAAGAAGCCAACTGTAGAAGAGATGAAGAAGGCATGGGCTGAATTCGAAGGTGAGGCACAAAAGCTCAATCTTCCTTCTGCTCCTAAGAAGTTCCTTCAGTACATCGATGAGGACAATCGTCCACAGCCTAAGCTCGATGCACTTTACGAGAACGGCATGGGCGTTTCCATCGGCAGGCTTCGTGAAGATAACATCTTCGATTACAAGTTTACCTGCCTTTCACACAATACTCTTCGTGGAGCAGCAGGCGGCGGAGTTCTTTCTGCTGAGCTTCTTACAGCTAAGGGTTACATCAAGCCAAAGGCTTAATAAATTGTGATTAACGACGGTCTCAGAAATGAGACCGTTTTTTATTGGAGATACTGACAATATACATATTCTTGACTTTTCTTATTTAATTAAGATAATAAGAATGTTGAGGTGGATTATGAGTTATATTTTAAATTTCTTTTCAATGTTAAATGATGGTCTGATCTTTTGTTTGGGTCAGGTTATGAAGCTTTGCTATGCGATCTGCAATAACTACGGTCTTAGCATTATTCTTTTTACTTTACTTACGAAGATAATACTTCTTCCGCTTGCTATATTGGTTCAGATCAATTCCATTAAGATGGTAAATCTTATGCCGGAGCAAAATGCCCTTAAGATCAAGTATGTTGACGATAAGGACAAGTTTACGGATGCGCAGCTCGCACTATATAAGAAACATAAATATAACCCGATCCTTGGCGTAGTTCCGCTTCTTATCCAGATCCCGCTCGTTTTGGGACTTGTAGGAGTTATCTACAGACCACTTTCTTATGTTTTGAATTTCCAGTCTTCAACAGTTAATGCCCTCAAAGAATGGCTTATTAACATAACCAACAATTCTGACCTCAGCAATCAGTTCCAGCTTGAGATAATCGCAAAGATAAAGGAAGGCGTCCTTCCTACAGACGGTTCATTATCAGAGGCAATTAGTTCAATTACCAATTTCAACACACATTTTTGCGGCATTGACTTAAGTGCCACACCAAGCCTTCACGGAAATTACATCCTTTTGCTGATACCTTTGCTTTCCGGACTTAGTGCATGGTTCCTTTGTGTGATGCAAGATAAGTTTAACGTTCTCCAGCTTACTCAGGAGAAGGGTTACACTATCGCAACAACATTATTCATGATCGCATTTTCCACTTACTTTGCATTCCTTGTTCCTACAGGTGTCGGCCTTTACTGGATCTTCGGTAACCTTTTTGCCGTTCCGTCTATGCTTCTCGTTAACCTCATAATCCCTCCGAAGAAGAAGGTTGATTATGATTACTTCCTGCGCATGAAGGAAGAGAAGGCCAAGAAGGATAAGCTCCGTAAGGAGAATATGTCTGTCGAAAAGGCTGATTATAAGAGATTTTTCCAGGTCGAGAACATGAAGCTCATGATCTACTCTGAGCAGAATGGTTTTTATAAATATTATGCAGGAATCATCGACTACATCTGTGAAAATTCAGATCTTGAGATCCACTATGTAACAAGTGACCCTAAGGATAATATCTTCAAGGATCCGAGAAAGCAGATAAAGTCATATTACATTGCATCAGATAAGTATCTTATCCCGCTGTTCATGAAGCTTGATACGGATATCTGTCTTTTGACGACACCTGATCTTGAGAAATATCAGCTCAAGAGATCCAAAGTACGTAAAGATATCGAGTATATCTATACAGATCACGCAATGGCAAGTATCAACCTTACACTTCGTAAGGGTGCTCTTAATTACTATGATACAGTATTCTGCTGCGGCCCTGACTACGTTCAGGAGATCCGTGCTATCGAGCAGTTATACGGTACAAAGAAGAAGAGACTTGTAGAGACAGGTTATCCTTTGATAGACGATATGGTCTCTAAATATGAAAGTTCAGAACATCCTAAGCATAATAGACCAATGGTATTGATCGCTCCTTCTTGGCAGCCTGATAATATCTTTGAGTCATGCATCGATGATCTTTTGAAGTACCTTAAAGACGGTAACTACGATATCATCCTCAGACCTCATCCTCAGCAGGTAAGACATATGCCTGAACTTTTCGAGGAGCTTCGTAAGAAGTATGAAGTCGAGGGAGGTAATATCAAAGTTGATACTGACTTCTCCAAGACTAATCCTGTAATGGAAGCTGATATCCTTATCACTGACTGGTCGGATATTTGCTGGGAGTATGCATTTACTACCAAAAGGCCTGTTCTGTTCATTGATACGCCTATGAAGATAATGAACCCTGATTATGAGAAGATCGATATCGTACCTAAGAATATCAAGCTTCGTAATGTCATCGGTAAGAATGTTGATCCGTCAAAGCCGGAGGAGGTTAAACCTGCTCTCGAGTATCTCCTTGCTCATGCACAGGATTACAGTAAGACGATCGATGATACTTTCCATGAGTATATATTCAATATCGGAAAGAGTAAGATCCTTTGCGGCAAGTACATTTTGAAGAGACTCGGAAAATAATTTCGCTTTTTTTCAAAAATCTACTTGACGCGAAACGAACTTATTTATATACTATACAAGCGTTTGAAAAGCGCCCTAAGTTAGTACAACGTGGGCCTTTAGCTCAGTTGGTTAGAGCAACCGGCTCATAACCGGTCGGTCTTGGGTTCGAGTCCCTGAAGGCCCACCACTTAACTAACTGACTAACACAATTTAATATGGGAAGATTCCCGAGCGGCCAAAGGGAACAGACTGTAAATCTGTCGTCAGTGACTTCGGTGGTTCGAATCCACCTCTTCCCACCAAGAGGATCGAGTAATCGATCCTCTTTTTTATTTCAAATGAGTTAAGTTTCATTTCAATCTCTTCAAATACCAGATCATGATTGGTATATTGGTTAATATTATTGAGAGGTGAATATGTTAGGTATCATAGATTTTTTGATAGCACTTTTATTCGGTATCGTTGAAGGTATCACTGAATGGCTTCCTATAAGTTCCACAGGCCATATGATACTTCTTGACAGGATATTTAAATTAAACGTATCTGAGGACTTTTTCTCGCTTTATCTGGTAGTTATCCAGCTTGGAGCCATACTTGCAGTTGTAGTACTGTTCTGGGGCGAGATCTGGCCATTCGGAAAGAAAAATAATACAAAGCCTCTTACAAAGGGCGGACTTTTATCATATGTTGACGTCAACAAGTTCCAGATGTGGTTTAAGATCCTGGTAGCATGTATTCCTGCAGGTATAGTCGGAGTATTATTTGATGATATCCTTGATGCACTTCTTTACAACTATTTTGTTGTTGCCATAGCTCTTATTACTTTCGGTATCGCTTTTATTGTTGTAGAGACTGTTAAGAAAGATAAAGAACCGCGTTGTAAAGATATTAAAGATCTTACATATGTTGATGCGCTTATAATCGGTTTCTTCCAACTGATATCAGCAATATTCCCGGGTACTTCCAGATCGGGATCCACTATCGTCGGATCTCTCATGATAGGCGTAAGCAGGGAAGTGGCAGCTAAGTTTACTTTCTTTATGGCCGTTCCTGTTATGCTCGGTGCAAGTCTTCTTAAGATCGTTAAGTATGACGGAACCGTATCAAACAAAGAGCTTCTTGTCCTTGGTATCGGTATGGTCTCAGCTTTCCTTGTATCGATATTCGTTCTTAAGTTCATCATCGGTTATGTTAAGAAGCACGATTTCAAGGTATTCGGTTGGTACAGGATCATACTTGGTGTGATCGTCATCGTTGCTTTTAAGTTCATTCTTAAATAACAGAC
>CAMVBS010000046.1 GCA_947165785.1 uncultured Clostridia bacterium
TCGAAGCAACGGGTTATGCGGGACTTGAATGATCGACACGTGGAAGATCATTCGCATGTTTCAATAACATCGTCAGCTGACGGCTGATCTCTTTCTGACATATAATCAGCCGGAAATGACCCTATAACTTCTTTGACCGGTGCCCACGGATCATCGGACGGATAGGCAACATAAATATCCCCAATTTTGCTGATACAATAATCAGACTTTTCAGTCTTCATTTCCTGAGGGATCCTGAGTGCCTGACCATTTTCATTTTCAATGACTCTTGTTAATGCCATAATGATCACCTCCCATACACACATCATAGTACGCTTAATATGGTGGAACAAGAGTTATTCCCTTACTTCACCACTTTTGACCTTAAACAGTCTTGCCGTTCTCGAGCCTTACTATCCTGGTTCCGTAAGATGCGCATTCCTGTGAATGGGTTACCTGAAGGATGGTCATTCCCTTTTCTTTGTTGAGCCTTCTGAACAGTTCCATGACTTCACGTGAAGATGTTGAATCGAGATTTCCCGTCGGCTCATCGGCAAGGATCACCGAAGGTGCACCGAGGATGGCTCTCGCGATCGCGACTCTTTGCTGCTGACCGCCCGAGAGGGTCGCAGGCATCGCTTTCCTCTTCTCCGTAAGTCCCGTTATCTCCAGGATCTCATCGAGGTCTTTCTTTAAGTCTTTTCTCTTCTTACCGTTTATGGTGGACGGCAGCATTATGTTCTCCTCAACGTTGAGGTTCATCACGAGATTATAGAACTGAAATACAAATCCGATACTCTCGAGCCTTAAGTCGGAAAGCTCACTGTCCTTGATCGATCCTATGTCTTTGCCGCAGAAGATGATGTTACCTTTGAAATCCCGGTCCAGGCCTCCGATAAGATAAAGGAGCGTTGACTTACCCGAACCCGATGCACCCATGAGGGACACGAATTCGCCTTCTTCGACATTCATCGAACAGTCATCGAGAACGACATTCAAGGTCGTATCCTTACCGAATGTTTTGGTGACGTTTCTGACTTCTATCATGCTCATATAAGTTTCACTCCTTACGATCATTCATATTTAAGCTGTTCGGAAAGTTTCATCTTCTTTATCTGCCTTATCGGGAACAGTACGGTAAGTGCGAAGATCAGGGATACAACGGCCCACATTATGATAAGTACCAACGGATAGAAATGAAGATCCATCGCCAGCATATCCGAATGGTCGAGCGTGGTCTTTATGACAAAGTATAAGGCTGCCGATGTGACCGCACCTGTCGTGCAAGCCGTAACTGACGCTATGAACATCTCCCTGAAGAAGATCCCCGCAAGTGTCTTCTTTCTCATCGAAGTGGATATCAGTACCGCGCATTCTTTCTTCCTTCCTTCGAATCCGATCAGCTGGTTACTGATAAGTCCCATGCAAGGAGTTACAAGTGCAACTGCTACAACGGCTACAAGTATCTTTATGAAGAGACTCGTCGATCGTTCCATCTCTTCTAATCTTTCTTCCTTTGTCTGAGCCTCGTTGATGATGCTTGCTCCGTATTTCCTTATATCCTTAGCGGTCTTGGAAGGGTCTGAGGAATTGATGAGGATATAATCCAGCGGCTCGTGATACACCGACTTAAGATCTGCCATGGAAACGGCAATATTGTTGTTTAAGCTCTCGAGTTTATCCACCTTAAAGAACGAGACGACTTCCAGTTCTTTCTCGATCGGGAACACTCCGTCAGGTTCGAATGTCATCTTAATGGTATCTCCGATCTTAACACCGCGCTCATCTGCCCATGTCTTCTCGACACAGATCTGTCCTTCATGCATTCCGTCAGGAACTCCCTCCAGAGCGTTATAAAGCTTATATCCTTCTTCCGGTATTCCGAAGACCATATAGTCCATGCTCTCCTCATCATCCTCATAAATGATAGTCGCGTAGGAATCATAAACATATTCGATCTTCTCTATGCCGTCGAGATGTTCAATGAAAGCAAATCTCTCTTTCTTATCGGCGGGATCTACGATGACATCGCAGTTAAGGATATCAGGATCGAACTCGGACATCGTTCCGACTGCGAGCACTACGATGAGCATACTCAAAGCAGCGGTCGTAACACAAAGGATACCGCTTCCGACAGTACTCTTCCTCGCGATGGTCTCGCGTCCCGCGAACATCCATTTCTCGCTTTCTGCTCTTCTAGAGATCTTAACGATCAGATGAGATACCCCCTTAAGTATCAGAGGGTAAAGAAGCGCCAGTGATACCACGGCACAAAGGACGCATACGGAAGTCACGAAGATGTCCTTTATAAATGCCGTAACTACGGAAATTGCAAAAAGGATAAGACCGATCGTGATACCGACCTTGCTGAACTTATATTCCGTATCCCTGTTATCGAAGATGATATCTCTTATGGAAGTCTTCAGCGCCTTGATGATGAACTTAAGAGGGATAATGCATTCGATGATCACCGCTCCGAGAACGACAAGTATCGGAAGAGCAGGAGCAAGTTCAGGCGTGTAATGAACATCAGCAGAATAGATCAGGTTCAGTGCTCTCGTCCTCAGGATAAAGTACAGGATAACGCCGGGAACTGCACCGCATAGCGCATAGATGATGTTTTCGAGAAGGAGGAAAAGAGCTGTCCTGCTGCTTCTCATGCCGAGGCTTCGAAGGGTTCCTATGAAGGACATCCTGTCGGATACTATCCTCTCGCAGGTCGACACGGTGACGAAGATGACAAGAAGGAAAGTGACGATAAAAAGGAGCGCCAGGACACCCATGAGTTCACGAAGATAGACTTCGGTATCCTTGGTGATCACGTTACTTAATATGGTGCTGTTCGGATAAAGATCGGCGATCTTCTCCCTCCATTCTTCGGTGAGCGAATCGTCATCGAGATCTATGAGGATCATTCCGGAATTCACGGGTTCTTTGGCAATGGCATTGAACGCATCAGGCGTTACAACGCAGCTGTATTCTCTGAAGATGACATTCTTCTCGTTTGATTGTGCCACTCTTATGATCTTGAGGTCATGGCCGTTTCCGTCTTTGTCGTGAACAGTCAGGATGTCGCCGACATCAAGGTTCAGGGTCTTGGCTACCGTGTCGGTTATGATCGTCTCATCATCCTTAAGTACGAGATCACCCATGAGCTGCATGTCCTTGGCTTTCTTAAAGTCAGTCGTACATATGGACAGTTCCCGAACGGAGACAAAGGCATATTCGCCTTCGATGGGAAGATAGACATTCTCCTTCAGAAACTTCATCGTAGTGGTCTTGTGTTCGGGAAAACCCTCGGGAAGGACAAAGCCTTCGACGTCATTAACTCCGACGGTAAGGTCAGCCGTGCCCGTAACGTGCCTTAGAAGGTTATCGAGAAAGTCCGCCTCCGTAAGGCCTAAGTCAAAACAAAAGATCGCGACAACGGCGCAGATAAAGATCGACGCAATGACCATGAAGGATCGAAACGGCTTACGGATGATATTCTTAAACGTGATCTTAAACAGAAGTCTCATATATCCACCTCATCAATGCCAGCGCGATATGCGCTTGTCAGGTGCGATATACATACCGTCGCCTTCCTTAACGTCATATGTCTCATAGAATTCATCCAGTGTTGCCAGGATCGCATTCGTCCTTATCATCTCGGGGCTGTGGGTATCGTAATCCAGCAGTTCAAAAAGACTCGTATCGACCCGCTTGATGCACCAGATCCTCGCATAGTTCTCGAAGACCTTAATGCGGTCTTCCTTGGTCTTTGTAAG
Organism: uncultured Clostridia bacterium; assembly: GCA_947165785.1. Taxonomy (GTDB): domain Bacteria; phylum Bacillota; class Clostridia; order Saccharofermentanales; family Saccharofermentanaceae; genus Saccharofermentans. Next base: position 3,747 of record CAMVBS010000046.1, read on the forward strand.
AGTCATTATGCACTCCATGCCGCCGAGGTCCGCGTAGTTCTCACCCAGGGTCCTCTCACCGTCAACATGGTATATCTCGAAGACCGGGAAGTTCTCCTCGAAGTACTTTACGGCCTGCTCATTACGCTCCTGAAGCTTATCCACATCGCTGCTGTCGATCCAGGAAGGATCATATACTCCGTCCTCATCGAAAAGGATACAGTTACTGTCAAACGCGTGACCTATCTCATGAGCGATGACAGATCCGATTCCGCCGAGGTTAGTGTAAAAGTCAGCGTCCTTGTCAAAGAACGGCTTATTCGTGATGGCTGCCGTTATGGTGATGTTATTGAGCGACGGATCGTAGCAGGCATTGAAGATCTGCATCGGCATCGCGATATCCTTCCTGTCCGCGGTCTTCCCCAACGAAGCTATATATTCCCTGGTCTCGAGCCTTTGGTAATCCATCATGAAGTGATAGTAGTCCGTTGTGGAGAGATCCTCATACCCTTCCGTTCCGTGCCTTACGGCATCAGAACCCGTTACATAGACGATGTTATCGAGCTTACGAAGAAGACCTTCCCTGGTATCTTCGGTCAGCCACGTCGCATCGGATATGAGCTCCCTGTAGCCTTCCTTAACATTATCACAGATCGTGATAATGGCAGCATCCGTTTCCGCATCATAGTACTTCTCGACGTATAGGATATCGGTCTCACTGCTGAATTGATAACCGATATCCTCTATCGCTTCCTCGGGAGTGACCGCCGCCGATCTCATGTATGAGACGAGCTTATCACTGTACGGTGCGAGGAACTTGGAATATGCATTCACGAACGTCATGAGCTCATATGCCTTAAGGCCGTCCAGGTTATCATCCGTCAGGACATCGTTAAGGCCTTTAAGCTGGTCCTTGTCATAGACGCCGAACCTGTCGCAGTAAGAAAGGTCATATCCGATCTCGCTTAAGTAACCGTCGAGATCGACATTACTAAGGATCGCGGCTGTCTCGTCCTTGGTGAGAAGTTCAAAGTAAATATAGTCTCTGTCGCACTCTATGATCTCCATATCAGTCGAGTTATGGATATCCATGACGATGTAACCGAGGTTCAATCCCGCCTTATCGGAATATTCCACATCGTGGCCCATCGCCTGAAGTATATTGCTGACGTTTTTCTTGAGATTATTTAACGGAGAGTAGTCTTCATCGAGCGTCTTAAAGTCCGTACCTCCGATACCCTTTATCTGATGGAACGTCAGGACCATCCTTCCGGAGTTCAGAAAATCCTTTCCGACAGTAAGATTTAAGATGCTGCTTAAACTGTAATCACGTACCAGGCGTGCATCGAGCACCAAGAGCTCATCAATCGTCTTTACGTTATCTATCTCATTTATGATATCGATAAGATCGGAAGGAACATCCTTGCTCGTGAAATCATATTCCAGATATCTGTCATATGCGGTCTTTATTATGTACTCTTCCGTACCCTTCTCATAGCCATCGCCTTCAACGACTTCCTTTATGATCCCTCTGACCTGATCGTATATAGGCTCCTGGTCAAAAGAAGACCCCGCTTCCGTCGCATTATAATCGAAAACGGCATTCCTTATAGTCTCTTCGTTGATCGCTCTGTAGTAGTCATCCTGGGGCCTTACGGAAGTCTCGGTGATCTCCGTCTCACCAACATCCGATGAAACGGGTTGTCCCGTCATCATGCATCCGCTTAAAATGCCTGCAACGACTAACAGGCCAAATATAGTCACGGTTGATCTCTTCATGCCATATATTTCCTTTTATTTGCTATTCTCATCCGTTGTTTTTTCTGTTGATCATTTCCGGGATCAGTTCAGTAACCGTATACCGTTTATCGTCAACAGCATTGATCTTCCATTTCCTCTCGGATCGTTGATAAGAAAAATAGAACAGATCGCTGGCCTCTATGCCTTGAAACTTGTATCTGATGGACAGGTAATATCCGTTGTAACTGTCACTTGAATTCGCAAGTTCATAATCCGATCCCAGATATTCAAGAGTCGAGAAGTCTCCGATGCTGTCATAGTCTTCCTTATAAAGCGACAGTTCCTCGCATTTGTCATAGTCGCCTTCTGCGAGAGCCTCAAAGTATTCTTCAGCAACCTTCTTGCATTCTTCCCCTGCAGCCTTCCTGGTCTTTTTAAGTCCCTCATCGATCGCGCTGCATGAACATAGACCTGCCAGAAGAGCTGATAACAATAATATCGATAGTAATCTTTTGATCCTATTCATTTGCCGCTTCCTCCTTTGTGTCTTTGGCCTCAGTTACGGGGGCAACTTCAGCCGGAGCATTCTTAAGGTCGAATTTCCTGTCACTGTTATAACCGCCGAGAAGGAACAGCATTACCGTAGCTATGCCTGCCATATCAAGGCAAGCTATGCAAAACAGCATCTCCGCGTAATAATACTTGTTTATCATGCAGACAGCAAAGAACAGCCAGAGAAGTCCGGTACCTGCAATGTCAGTTACCAGCGATAAGAAGTTAAGGATATTCTTGCCCGTGATAAGGGCAACCGCACAAAGAGCAGCCGAACATGCAAGAAGTATCGTTCCGCCTATCGATGTCAGAGAGGAATAAGCTGTCTTTGCATAATACTCGAAAAATATTCCGTAGATCCCGCCCAGAAGCATGATCAATCCCAAAACACCCGGGATGATCGAATAAAACTTAAGAGGTTTTCTTCTTCCGTTGGTCAATACCCATCCGGCTGCAACGATGGTAAGTCCTTCGATCGCCAGCGCCAGATAATAGTAAAGATCCTGGAAAAATCCCGCCTTTGCTCCGCCGCTCTTGGGATATATCATGAGGGCAAGGATATTGGCAAGTATTCCCCCTGCGCATAAGAACTTGGCCCAAAATCTCGCAGCCGTTGCCTTGCCGCTTCGCCTCTGCCTTCTGACAGGCCTTGGTACAGGTCTCGGAGCAACAGGTGCCTGCGGCTGAACCTGCGGTTGGATCTGTGGCTGGATCTGCGCCTGAACAGGTACAGGTGCAGAAACCGGGGCAGGTGCTGCTTCAGGTATCTCAGACGCTTGCGCCGGTTTTTCCATCGGTTTTTTGACCTGTGCACCGCAACTGGCACAGAAGACCGATTCATCATCGATCTGAGCTCCGCATTTATAACAAAACATAGAACACCCCCTGCTCTTTTATCTTGATGATAACAAAAAGTGTCCTATAGTTCATTACATATTCTTAACTATTTTTTACCTTTTTCGAGAGAAAGATGTTACAAGATAGTTTACGTGCATCAGATCGAATACAGCCGACATGTCATCCTGCATAAGAGAGCATACACCGAGCAATCTGTCTCTCTTTCCCTGAATCTGCCACTCCGTATCAGTAGACGGAAACCTCTTCCACCTGTATCCGACTTCAACTTTCAAGAGATAAGTAACTCAGGGTCATCGTTGTCAAATTTTTGACACAATGACCCATCTTTGTTAATTTTTTGCTCACATTCTATTTACATTTTGTTCACAATCAACTACAATAAGTCAAAATCTTCTTATATTCGAAAACATGTAATGCTCTCGGATATACCAAGATACATCATGCCTTAAGGCAAAACATAATAGTAGTATTTTTGTTTAGATGAAATGAGAAAATCTATTTGGGGAGGCTATATGAAAACGAGAATACTTAAGATCACGGCAGTATTTTTGACTGCCATTTTGTTGTTCGCGATTTTCCCTATCTCAGCAGCTAATGTAAACGCCGCTGACCAAGATCAGGAGATTTGCGAATTCGTTACCAGACTTTACAAAGTCTGTCTTAAAAGAGATCCTGATAACGACGGACTCAACTACTGGGTCAGCGAGCTCAAGGACAAGAGGGAAACCGGTGTGGCAGTTGCTTCAGGTTTCATCTTCAGTAAAGAGCTCCAGGAAAAAAGTTATTCCAATGAAGATTACGTAAACATCATGTACGATGCTTTCTTCGGAAGAGAAGCTGATACTGACGGTTTCAATTACTGGGTAAAGTGCATGAATGACGGAATGACCCGTCAGGAGATCTTCACCGGATTTGCGAACTCAAACGAGTTTTTTGAACTTTGTGGTTCGTTTGATGTCGTTGCAGGTACATACATGCCTAATTACGATCCAAACAAAGTCAACCGCACCAACTTCTTTGTCGAGAGACTTTATGAGATTGTTCTCGGCCGTAAGTGCGACAGAGACGGAATGAAATACTGGACAGATGAACTTCTTAGCGGAAGGATCTCAGGTACTTCAACTGCATACGGATTCTTCTTCTCTGCTGAGTATGAGAACAGCAACAAGTATTATTCAGAATACATTGACGATCTTTATAACGCCCTCATGGGAAGACAGGCAGACGATTCAGGAAGAAACTTCTGGTTCAACGGCATGAAGAACGGCAGCACCAAAGAGCAGGTATTTAACGGCTTTGCAATGTCGCCGGAGTTCAAGTCCATCTGCGCAGATTACGGAATCGTTCAGGGCAGCAAGATATCCGAAGATAAGAACACAACTAATACTCTTCGTCCTGATTCAGATAAGAACAATTCAAACGGTTCAACTAATTCAGGAAATAATTCCGGCTCAAGCAGCTCATCAAGTTCTGGAAATACCGTAACAACAGCACCTGCTCAGCCGACAACATCAGGCAACAGTATTACGGTTGTAAGTACAGACATTAAGATTGAGAATTCCAACCTTAAGATAATGAACGGATGCTCAGGTCAGATTAAGTTTGTTGATAAGAACAATAACGAAGTTAAGGTCAGCGGTGCTACTTTTAAATCAGATAATGAGACTGTTGCATTTGCTCTGGAAGATGGAACAGTTATAGGTCTTTCTGTCGGAACAACCGTTTTTACCGTAAACTATCTTGACAAAACTTCTTATGTCTATGTGTCTGTCGAGAAATACGTAAGCAGCATCAATTCTATACCCGATTCATTAACACCTCAGGATTTCGGTGCATATGGTGACGGAATTCATGATGATACTCAGGCTTTCAGAGAAATGTTCGCTGCTGCTGCAACTAAGCCTTATACTACATACCTCGGATGGAAACACTGTCAGGCAATCTACATTCCAAGCGGAAAATATGTCATCTCCGGTCCTATCGTGGACGGAAACTTAAAAGACGAAGACGGCAAACCGCTTGAGTTTTGTATGTTTGAGGTAACGGGATCAGGAAGAGAAAGTTCTTCGATCATGTTTACAGGAGACGTATTGTTTGAGTCAAGAAACAGTGCTAAAAGAACCATCTTCGCATTCACCACTTTCAGAGATATAGGTTTTAGCGGAAATGACAGTAATACATTTATGACAATGTGCCAAGGAACTACAGACGGAACACAAAGGATGCAGTTTATTTCCTGTCGTTTCGAGCATTTCCACCACATCCTGTTCTGCGAAAAATCTTATGTAATGCTCTCAGAGATCACATTCGCTTATTGCAGAATCGCTGACTGCGGAAAGGCAAATAACCACTGTGAGTTATTTGTTTTGAATGATTCTATGTCTGTTGATTGGCGATTCGTTGAAACAGATATGGAAGGTCTATACGGATCAGCATTCTTGTACGAAAGCGGTGCTAGCGTAAACATACACGGCGGTTCATACATAAGTAATCAGGGGGCATTGTTTGATTTCGATTTTGACACTACGGAAAAAGCAAGTACAGCAGGAGCTTCAAACTCACCTCACCTCCTGTGCGAAGCTGCACATTTTGAAATGAAAACAGGAGAAAAGGACTGGAATGCAACTCTCCTAAGATCCAATTGTGTAACCGAAGGCTTCCCGAATGTTATATTCAGATCCTGTAAGATGGGAACGACAGCAAACAGGCCAGCTCACTATTTAGAATTAGACGGAAGCGCAAATATCTTATTTGATTCTTGTTTTGACTGCGAACATCTAAAAGTTCATTACGATATGAAGAAAGCCATAACCGTCAAACCACATCTTACATTCAAAAACTGCGTGGACGTGAGTCCGGAAAATCTGATCAAGGAGTCAACGATCGAGATAAACACTGAAAAAACCCAAAACGGAAATATAAGTGTAAATGGTGATTCTTGGAGTGAGACAAATAACGTTCGAGTTACTATAGATAATTCATATGACTTTTATCTCTTTAATTCCAAGGGAACTAATACTTACGTGCATACTGTTGTCGGGCTCAACAAGTGTGAACAACAGGTTAATGTAGGTTCGGGAGCCAACGGATTATCGACATTAAGCAATGGTAAATCGATAAAAAATTTCAAACCATTCGGATATGTTGAATCCGTAAATATAACCATTCCCGATTACCAGGGCGGAGAGGTTACTGTCACTTTGTATGACAACGGTAAACAGATCGGTCAGACAAAGTTGAAGAAAGGAACATCATCATATTCGATCAAAGTCGGAGCTTATGTAGATAATCCTGAGATCAAATTCACACATAGTCTGTCATCAAGTCCGCAAGTTAAAATGAACATATCGATCAGTAAGTATTAAGTTTACCCTTTCGTGTAGTAAGGATCCTCAGGTAAACATGAACATAGTTATTGTTAAGAAATGATAACTCATAAACGTTAAGTGTTTTATTGTAATATCCCTCGCCGGCCATTAAGTTGACGAGGGATTTTTTCGTATTATTTCCACTTTTGGGTTTGTGTCTGTGCTTTTACCGATGCGTTCAATAATATCAGTCGTCTTTTGGGTTTCTTCCCAAAGCGGGTTATTTTGCATCCCTGATCAATGTATTCAAATATGCATACTGTAAGATCAGGGAACCGGCTTGAAAGAATCCTTATCGTGCATGATCTTAAAGTGATCAAATACAGCCGACATGTCATCCTGCATAAGAGAGCATACACCGAGCAATCTGTCTTTCTTTCCCTGAATCTGCCACTCGGATAATCCCATGGAATAAAACATCTTATCCTTGTCATTGACAATGAATGGAACAATGCCGTGTCGCAGACATTCCTTGAACATGATAAGTCTTCCTACTCTTCCGTTCCCATCATAAAACGGGTGGATCTTTTCAAATGCGACATGGAATGCAACGATATCGCTCGTTCTCCATCAAAGATCCCCATTTTCATAGATGTTTAACAGCATAATACCACAGATCATCGGATCATAATTCAATACCCCCGGAGCACGTCATGACAAATGTCATTTTCATATCGTGACGCTGCACACTGACGTTCCCGGTCTTTTCATCGGATAATAGACTCATGAAAGGTATAAGGAGATAAATGAAATGTCAGTAGCAGCAGTTAACACAGATAAAAAGGTTTTGGAATTCAATAACAAGCGCTCATGCGGCCTTTGGCTCATCCTGGTAGGCGCGGTACTCGGGATATCTTTGATATTCGGTGGTAAGTTCCTTATTAATCCGATCATTTTCCTTATCGGCTATTACGTAAGTTTTTACATCGCGAACATCAACAGAAAAGTAAGAGCAAAACTCTCCGAAGGCAAAGCATCAAAGTTCCAGATACAGATGATCTATGTCTCGATTGCTTTCATGTTCATCATGATGTTCTGCATTGCAGGACCGTTCATTCCTCCAATGAACTGGAGGATGATCTGGCTTGGCGTTAACCTCGCGACAGCTCTTCACTTCTCAGGCTTTTACTTTGTTCACGGTAAGTCAATGATCTTCCTCGGGTTACTTTGCGGTGCATTTGCTGTATGCGGATATGTCTTCCCTGCTCTCACGCTCATCTTCCTCATCGCTGATGCATTAACAAAGCTTCTCTTCGGCGTATGGCTTCTTATGTTCAGTAAGCCTTCGAAAACAGTGATGAGATAAAAGCTTTTACGGAAGAACTATTAAATACTTAACAGATCCTTATTGGAACGAAAGAATGAATTCAAAATTGCCAGCAAAAATCAAGCACCAATTAGCTTATATTCTGATTTGAAAATCTGGAACAGCAGCAAATCAGAAGTTACATTATAATCTGACTTCTGACCTCCGGTCTTCGTTAACTATCTATGCAAAAAAGCGCCTGCCGCAGCAAACGCCCCTCAAATTTCCTATAGATCGCAACCGGCAGATCACCTCTGCTCGGAACGGTGGTTAATGCTTATGATAAGAGCAAGCACAACGCTTAAGATGAAAGATACTATAAGTCCATACAAAGGATTCGGAAAGACAAATGTCTGATGTTTCCAGAAGACCTTGATCAGATATAAAAGTATAGGACCCTCTATCTCGGTTACTGCCAGCATCCCGATAAAGATCGGAAGGAATAACTTCAATGCGCTGGTCTCTTTCTTCAGATCCTCAAAGTATCTGTTTGCCTTATTCGCGGATGGGGCCTTGTTCTCTGTTGTAGTTGTTGTTTTGTTTGTCATTTTCATATCCTCCAAAAAGATGTTTGTGTTTTTGTGTTTTGTTTTATGGTTACATCTTATTGGGGACAGATTAATATATCGTCAATGTGAGTTTAAGAAAGTATATAGATAATGTTAGATCTTGATCCATGAACAACCGGAATGGTCTACTTATGATTATCACGTTTCGTGATAGAGCACGAGCCAAGTCACTCACGTTTCGTGATAATCAAGCAACCTCTTGATGCAATTCTCACGTTCTGTGATAAGATTCCCAATCCGTTATCACGTTTCGTGATAATCAAGCAACCTCTTGATGTAATTCTCACGTTCTGTGATAAGATTCCCAATCCGTTATCACGTTTCGTGATAACTTCATCAGCCTGATCAAACGATTCAGTCCATTTTCTTCAACATATAAAGAGCGCCTGCCGCAGCAGACGCCCTTGAATATCCTACAGATCGTAACCGGAAGATCAGACTGCTTCTTCTCTTCTTGCGTTATTGTACCTCTTGAACAATGTATAGATGCAGAATGACATGAATACCAGAATGCCCGCGAGAGGAGCGATCGTTCCTGCAAGATATACGCCCAATACGAGGCTCAATACACAGATAACTGATACAAAGATCGCATCAAAAAGTGCCTGCTTAGCTGTTACCTTGTTCTCTGTTGTAGTTGTTGTGTTTGTCATTTTCTTATCCTCCAAAGATGTTTGTGTTTTTGTGTTTTGTTTTATGGTTACATCTTATCGGGGACAGATAAATATATCGTCAATATGAGTTTAAGAAAAAAACTAAAAAGTATAAAGATAATGTTAATCCACAGATTACGATCCCCAGACATTATCCCCTAGTTATTATCACACTTCGTGATAATCCTTCCTTGTCACCAGTATCACCCCCGCTGCAAATAACGGAGTCCCAATCAGATTCAGGAATATCACGTGGCATATCTTACCTGCACCATTAAACATCGGAGCCTTCCCATTAGTCAGGATAGTAGCGCGTATCTGCTGTATCATCAGTACCCTTGCTATAGGATCACGGTTTGATACAGTCACATAATCAACAATCGGTTTTCCTTCGTTCATTTGATATTTCACCATAGTTGTCTTCCCGTGGTTCTTTACGCCAAAGCTGCTGTTTGATCTTCCAAAGGCGTCGTGCAAAGCCTTATAAGTCCTGGAATCGCTATATTCGTATCTGCCACATAGGAAACTCGAAGAATAATATGTCCCAACGCAATCCAGCACTCTTTTCGGAGGATAATCCACACACAGATAGTCGGCATCGTATCTCTCACAGATATCATACAGATCACCGAGATTCCTCCCCTCTTCCCAATCGATATAAACATATTTCATCGCCCTGTTAACACCGGCGTAGTCTTCCACATAATATTTTTTCTTCCCGAAAACCTTATATTCCAAAGTTACCATCGGATAATCGATCATATCCTCATTAACATCCTCATCCAATTCATTGGATCTTCCCATATCGATCATATTCCTGAGCCGATCCGAAGTCAGTTTAAACCTCTGCGCCGTTATTTCATACGTTGTGCTCGCATCATCTTCCCAACGCTCGACAAAATATCTGTCTCCCTTCCGATATGCATAAATACCTGCGCCCGGATAATTTACGCGGAAACTCACCGGCTTGATATCAGTCCGCTCAAACGACAGCCAAACAAATCCGACAACGAATAAAACCACATACAATAACACCATCAGCTTGATCAGATTCTTATGCATAACCCTCGCCCTCCTTTTCCTGCATTATAAAAAGAGCGCCTGCCGCAGCAAACGCTCTTGGAATAACTTGCAATTATCTGATGACAACTTACAAAGATTATCTTCACTCAACGGAATTTACACCGAGTCTGAAAAGCGAAAAAATTAGTCAATATTATAGTTGATTATTTAACCGCAAAAAAAAGAATCAGATTCATGATGAATATAGCTGAAAAACTTATCCAAGGTATAAATTTAGATAGTTTGTATTTCTTTTTTGATTCAGATTCCATTGGCTCATTTTTCATTTTATGGATTTCATTCCTGTAATCGTAATATACATCAACCTGCCTTTTTGACATTATAGATAACAATATAGATGTGACAAGTGCGATAAAGGAGCCACATAATAAAAACAGTCTTTTATCTATATCAATAGAACCTTTTCCCAAATCCAAATAAGGAAAAAGACTTACTACTACTGCACAAAAATAGAAAGTTGTAAAAAACTTGTGGTATACTCCATCACGATTTTTCCATTCATCTAGATATAATTCAGCAACTTTTAATCTCAGCTCATTGTTTTGTCCAATACCATCATTTAATAGATCTTGTTCTGGTGCTTTATTATTTACATTAGGTTTTCCTAAACCGTTTTTCTTTGCATTCATACATAACCCTCTAAACAATTCTGTAAACACGCAATCAATGGCTTTATACGTCTGCTGATATTATTCCTCATTATCTGAAGATAGGCAATATTGATTTAATATCCTTATATATATTCACCTTAACAATTTCCGCCGTCCCGAATTGAGCGCATAAAAAACCGGAGACATCTTGCCTCCGGTCCGATCATTTCCTGTTTTATGTCTATCAGTGGAACAATACGTAAACAAACTCGCCGAAGTGCACACCGCACTTGAAAGCTGCTGCGAAAGTTGCGATTCCAAGCACTGTATAGACTACTGCTCTGAATGCCTTGCTTGTGTTAAAAAGTCCCTTTACTGTGTTCAATGTGTTGATCATTTTCTTGTCCTCCCAAAGTGTTTGTTTTGTGTTTTGTGATTACATCTTACGAGGCAAGCTTTAATTCATCGTCAACACATCTTTAAGAAATCATCGAAAAAGTTAAAGATAACGTTAAGCCATCTCCAAATAAAAAGCGTCCCACCTCAATGATGAAACGCCATTGTTGATCAAAACATATCACTTTGATTGATCAGATAATTTCTTACTTACCAGATCCCATATTTGGTCTCTAAGTTTATACCAGCCATCAGACCCGACTGTTCCTTCTTTATAATCTTCAGGCTCTTCACCCTCTTCATATTTAGCTCCGACAATCTTATAGCCCGGCCACTTGCGTTTTGTCTCAGAGTTAACATAATCCGTCTTATGAATACTCAACAAGCGGATCGTATCATACTTGTCATCCTCTACTATCTCGCCATCTTTCAAACTCAGAAACGCCCAGGTAATACAATCCGTAAAGATCAATGTGCCACAGGCTTTTATTTCCG
>CAMVBS010000047.1 GCA_947165785.1 uncultured Clostridia bacterium
GTCATGGACACTACAAGTTCTCTTATCCTGTTGATCTCCTGCTTAATGAGCGCAAGATATTTATCCATATTCTCAGGCGGGATAGTACCGTCCATGATAGCGGTTACGAATCCGTTTATAGATGTAAGCGGTGTCCTTATGTCATGAGCAATACTCGAGATAAATATCTGTCTGTCGTTCTCTGCATTCTCGAGTTTATCTATCATTTCATTTAAAGTCTCTGCCATGGTAACGATGTCACCTGCTGAGGTTACATTACGAAGATCAGATTTATCCGTATATCTCTTATCTACTCTTACGGAATAATCGCCTTCAGATACTTTCTTTATCGTCTTTGACATCTCTCTTACAGGAGAGAATGTAAGCTGGATCGCAAATACGAAAAGAATGATCGCGATAAGGATACATATCATGGCAGGTAAAAGGATAACAGATTCGAATTCCTGCAAAGCGGAATCTCTGTCGACTGTTATCTCACATACGATATATATCTTGTAGTTTTCAAGTTTAGATGCACAGGAAATGAATGTCTTTCCCTCGGAATACTGGGATGACACGGCATTCCCAGCATTGGCAATAGTAACATCCGTCATGGAAAAATCTTCATCAGGACGATATGAACTTATGATGTATCCATCCTCAGTACAAAGATAGACACCACCAGGATAGTTCTCAGCATTAACGGTCATAAACCTGGTAAAAATGGCATATGTCTTATCCGTGACGGTCTCCGGATCATCCGAAGTTATTATCGTATCCGTAAAAGCTCTCGCGAGCACATTACTTGTCCTTACAACAGTATCCCTTGCATTACGTTCATTTTTTGTAAGGATGCTTTCATAAGACAGAAAAAGAAGCACAGTAAAAATGATTACTGTGCTAATGACTAATATCAAAGTTATGATGGTCGAGAAACTCGCCGAAGTTTTCCTTACAGACTTTGCCATAGTGATTAAGATTTAGTCTCGAACTTGTAGCCTACGCTCCAAACTGTCTTGATGCACCAGCTGTCTACACGGTCAGGACTCTCGATCTTCTCTCTGATCCTCTTAACATGTACATCTACAGTTCTTGACTCTCCGTAAAAATCATAACCCCAAACGTTCTCGAGAAGCTGTTCTCTCGTAAATACCCTGTTAGGATTAGAAGCAAGGAAGAAGAGAAGTTCAAGTTCCTTAGGAGGCAGATAGATCTCTTTACCGTCGATAGTAACGATATAACGAGCCTTGTCTACCATGAAACCCGGATATGTAACTACTTCAGAAGAATCTGCATTTGCGTCATTGGAATCAGAGGAAGCAGAAACTTCAGACTTACCATATCTTCTTAATACAGCCTTTGCTCTAGCAAGAAGTTCCTTAGGCTCGAACGGCTTAGCAACATAATCGTCAGCTCCGAGCTCAAGACCGATGACCTTATCGAAAGTATCTGTCTTTGCAGTAAGCATGATGATCGGAACATCTGATACCTTACGGATCTCTCTGCAGACATCAGTACCGTCCATGCCCGGAAGCATAAGATCAAGAATGATAAGATCAGGAGAAGAAGCATTGAAAGAGCCCATTACTTTGTCACCCTGCATACATACAGAAACGGCATAGCCTTCTCTCTCAAAATAGAGCTTGTTCATCTCAATGATCGAAGCATCATCGTCTACCAACAAAACCTTTTTCATAACTTCCCTCTCCTTTTTCTGTTATTGTTCTTTGTCGTTGATCTTGGAGATCTCCTGAGCAAATGAATCAACGCTTGTGAAATCTCTATACACCGACGCAAATCTTACATAAGCAACTTTATCCAAACGTTTAAGTTCTTCCATGATCATCTCACCGATAGCCTCGGTAGGGATCTCAAGATTATGCTTGCTTTGAAGTTTCTGTTCGACTTCGTTGACGAGTCTCATAAGATCTTCATTGGATACCGGTCGTTTGGAACAGGCGGATACGAGACCATTCATTATCTTTTCTCTCGAAAAAGGTTGTCTCGTTCCATCCTTCTTTATTACCATCAGCTGAATTCCTTCAAGTCGTTCAACAGTGGTAAATCGATGCCCGCAGCCCAGACACTCTCGTCTTCTTCTGATGACAGTGTTTGAATCTACCGTTCTGGTATCAATAACTTTATCTTCAATCTCGCCACAACGTGGGCATCTCATAGATACTTACCGTCCTTATTGGTTGTTATCCTTACCGAACATGAACCAAGGCTTAGCTGTCTTAGCTGCCTGAGGAGCGTCACCTGCAGGAGCTGCCGGCTGAGGAGCGATGTTAGGCTGTGGCCTTCCGCCCTGCTGTGTCGGATGAACAGGAGTCTGTGGTCTTACGTTTGCACCATAAGGCGGAACCTGCTGCGTAGCTACAGGAGTCGGCTGTGGTACCGGCTCAACTGCTGCAGGCTGAGGACGTACAACGGAACCTGTATCAACCTCACTTACAGGAGCTGCTGCCTTAGGTGCTTCCTGCTGCTTTCTGTTAACGGAATCATCACCGAAGAGGAATCCCGGAGCAGCTGCCTTAGGTGCAGGTGCAACCTGTGGCTGTGGCTGTGGCTCAGGCTGATAGCTTGTTCTTGTTGCATTATTTCTCTGCTGCTTAGCAGCTGCCTGCTCTGTTACGAGAGTAGGATTATTTCTGGAAAGTACGGATGTGGAAGCTCTGTGACCTGCAGAAGCATTTACAGTATTCTCAAATCCTGAAGCGATGACTGTGATCATGATCTCGTCATCCAAAGAAGCATCGATAACCGCACCGACGATGATATCAGCATCCTCGGAAACTGCTTCACGAACTACGCTTGCAGCCTGATCAATCTCCTGAAGTTTCATATTACGTCCACCTGTGAAGTTAACGATAACTCCGCCTGCGCCCTCGATAGTTGTATCAAGGAGAGGTGAGTTGATAGCCTGCTTAACGGCATTAGCAGCACGTCCCTCACCGGAAGCACGGCCGATACCCATGTGGCAGATACCTGCCTTAGTCATGATACGACGTACGTCTGCAAGGTCGAGGTTGATGAGACCAGGGATAGCAACGAGGTCGGAGATACCAGCGACACCGAACTTCAATACCTGATCTGCCATGTTGAATGCATCCTCGATGGATGTATCTTCGTCAACTACTTCGAGGAGCTTATCGTTACCAACGATGATAAGGGAATCAACATACTTCTCGAGTTCTCTGATTCCGCGCTCTGCGTTAGCTCCTCTTCTAGGTCCCTCAAATGTGAATGGTCTTGTTACTACTGCAACAGTGAGGATACCGAGTTCCTGAGCGATCTGAGCTACTACCGGAGCAGCACCTGTACCTGTACCACCGCCCATGCCGGCTGTGATGAAGAGCATATCGGTATTCTTGATTGCCTCTGCGATCTCATCTTTTGATTCTTCAGCGGACTTCTCACCAACACTAGGATCTGCACCGCATCCGAGGCCTCTTGTTACCTTCTCACCGATCTGTATCCTTACCTGTGCTTTGGATCTGGCAAGAGCCTGATTGTCAGTATTGATGGAAATGAATTCTATACCCTGGACTCCGCTATCGATCATTCGGTCAACCGCATTACATCCGCCGCCGCCGACTCCGATTACTTTAATAGTAGCAAATGCCTCGTCGTCCAGTACGAAACCACGCTTATTCTCTGACATATCTTTGTCCTCCAGTCATATATTTAACAGTGTTAATATTCTTATTTATATCAACATATAGTACAACAATTTGAATTGTACCCTAAATATAGTACACCTTCAATACAAAATACGCGTTATATTTCAAGAATGTTAAAGAAATTTTCCAATATCCTTACTTTTCGTATTTTCGATAGATATATGTGTCTCCCGTCATGTCGAAAGCACCATCTTCCAGGTCTTTGAATGCATCTTTGATGATCGCATAACGAAGCCAGGACATATCCTCATTGATATTCGTTACGTCCTTGAGCTTGACCTGCAGTTCACTGTCGGTAGGAAGAACGACAGTAAGGAAGATATTACCGCCCGGGATGATCCTGACTTCCTTAACGTTCCTGAACATCTGATATTCGTCTTTTCCGCCGTTCATGTCGGCTGTTATGATCGCACCCAGCACGATAAGAGCCTTCTCGTAGTCTTCTTCATCCTTGATATCGATCTTTTGTCCCTTAACGGCGCCTGATACTTCAAGGCCGCAGATCACTGCGTGGCTTAAGTCATCCTTATCAAGTGTAACAAGTTCGATCACGGTTCCTTCATCGTCGATAGCAGCATATCCGTCAGGCATCCTTATGTATGCCACCTTGTTTCTCTCCTCAACCTTCATCTTGATTGTTGAAGGAAATCTTACTGATATCTGGATATCCTTTATGTACGGATCTTCCTTTATCATCTTGTCTTCGATACGTCCGTAGTCGAGCTTGATGATATCCAGCGGATCTCCGCTTATGCCCTTAAACAGATGTGAACCGTATTCGATTCCGGAATCTTCAATGAGCCTGTCTTCGGAAAGGACGATATTTCCTTCGATCTCGATATTCTGCACTCTGAAGAAAGGCTGGAACATGAATGACCACACCAGAAGAACAACAGACAGGAAAAGGAGTATGAAAAGAGTCCCTCTGAAGCTTAAAGGGAAATTCGGAAGATACTCTCTTTCCTTAAGCGGGATATCGGATGCATTCTCTTTTCTTTCCGCTCTTAATCTTTCAAGTTTGTTCCTTAGATCGTCCGCTATCTTTTGAAGTCTGACCTGAAGAGGTTCGGTTGTCTTTTCCTTTGGAGCAGGCTTTGGCTTTGAAGTCTTCTCCTTAGGCTCTTCCTTCTTCTTTTGAGGCTCCTTTACAAGTTCTTCTTTAGGCTGAGATCTCTTTGATTCCTCCTTGGAAGGAGTCTCCTTTTTTACCGGCTTTGACTTGGGCTTGTCTTTCTTTTCTTCCTTGTCTTTCTTCTCCGGCTGATCGTCTTTTTTATCTTCATTCATATGATCGAAAACTTTAGCCTTTTCTTCTTTTTCAGGCGCACTTTCCTTAGGAAGTTCCTCTTTGGCCTCTTCCTTACCGTCGTCGCTATCGTCGAAAAGTCTTTTAAGTTCGTCGTCGTCGATCATTTCTTTTTGCTTTCCAAAAGTTCTGCTATAGCCTTGGCTATACGTTCATCACAGTCAAGGACTGCAAGTTTTTTAGCATTGACCCTCATGTTCTCACGGTGCTGAGGATCGTTCAAAAGGCGCAAAAGAACATCTTTGAGCTTATCTTTTACGTCTGCATCAGGTACCAGTATTGCGCCGTCAACATCAACGAATGCTTTGGCGTTATATGTCTGATGATCATGTGCCGCGAACGGATAAGGGATCAAAACGGAGCAAGATCCTATCGCTGCAGTCTCTGCACAAGTAACGGCACCTGCTCGTGTTATCGAGACATCTGCAGCACTTAAGTATGTCTGAGGATCTTCGATATATGTCTTTACCGTAAGATTATCAGGGATGGTCTTGTCTTCAACGCCTCCGCCCTGCTGTTTGCCGCTTCCAAGAACGAATCTGACATTTTTAAAATCCTCGTCTGAAGCTATGTCAACGATAAAATCGTTTATGGTCTTTGCACCAAGGCTTCCGCCCATCGCAAAGATAAGTCTGTCCTCATCTTTAAGTCCGAGCTTTTTCCTTGATTCATCACGATCAACGTTCTTGATGCTGTTTCTTATCGGGTTACCCGTAAAGACTACCTTCCCTGCCTTCGAAAAAATGCTCTCCTGATTCGGAAAACCGGTCAGTACCAGATCAGCTTTTTTACCGAGCATCTTGTTTGCTCTTCCAGGGAATGCATTTGCTTCATGAAGGATAACGGGAATGTTTCTCTTCTCAGCAGCAAAGATGAGAGGAGCACAGACGTATCCGCCTGTTCCGAATACCGCATCAGGCTTATATTCCTCGATTATCTCATCACACTGTCTTCTACCTTCTCTGAAAGCTTTCAAAGCCTTGATCATCTTCATGCTCGGCTTCATAGGGAAAGGTTTGGCAGTAATATTCCTAAACTCATATCCGGCCTTCGGAACAAGTTCTCCTTCAAGGCCTTCTTTACGTCCGACGAAGATAACTTCGCATTCTTCGCCTTTATCACCGTAATATTTCTTAAGAGCATCGGCAATGGTTAAAGCAGGATTGATATGTCCTGACGTACCGCCGCCTACCGCTATAAATCTGTGTGCCATTAATTTCCTCCCTTTTTGGTCTTAGGTACGACTCCGCTCCTGGCCACGCAAAGTATCATAGCATAACCTGAAAGGAGAAGGATCTGAGCTGTACCGCCGTAACTGAAGAAAGGCAATGTGATACCGGTTGACGGCAAGACCGTAAGTTCAACGCCGATGTTCCACATAGCCTCAAGAGCAATGAGGAATGTGTAACCTATGGCGATTATCCTGCAAAATACATCCTTGGCTCGAAGTGCCACTCGGAATCCCATGTAAAGGAACAGCAGGTATATCAATATGAGAAGCGTTCCGCCGACCATTCCCGTCTCCTCAACGTAGATGGAGAAGATGTAGTCGTTATGTGCCTCGGAAACGTATGAATACTTATATCTCGAGTTGCCGAGTCCCTGGCCCATGACACCGCCTGAACCGATAGCGTCCTTAGCTCTGTTGACCTGGAGGGATTCGTCTTTTTCCTGATCAGTCAATTCTTCTTCCTCATCCTGGTTGTAGATCTCGACTCGCTTGAAAACGTGAGCGAAGTTCTTCTGGATCTTGTCAGTCGCTTTTTCGCGAAGGCTGGGAACTGCAAATACGACACATGCGGCAAGGATACCGACAAGGATATAAAAGCCCATTCCGATGATCCAGGAGCGAAGCCTGATGCCCGAAACAAGGAAGCATACAAAAGTTACCACACCTACGATCAGGAAGCATGACAGGTGCGGCTGAACGAGGATAAGAGTGTCAATAAAAAGGATCGCTCCGACAGGAAGGATAAACTCAAAAAACGCGTCGGCGAGATACTGATTCTTAGGATCTCTGGCACGGAGCTTGCCCTTCTTTTGAAGTTTCAGGACCATGACCCTG
Organism: uncultured Clostridia bacterium; assembly: GCA_947165785.1. Classification (GTDB taxonomy): domain Bacteria; phylum Bacillota; class Clostridia; order Saccharofermentanales; family Saccharofermentanaceae; genus Saccharofermentans. Next base: position 7,034 of record CAMVBS010000047.1, read on the forward strand.
TAGATCGCAAGAACGATGACAAGACAGATCTTAAAGACCTCCGAAGTCTGAAAGTCCGTACCTCCGAACGTAAGCCAACGTCTTGCGCCCTGTTTCTCCTGACCGAAAAGAGCCGTTACGATGATAAGTCCCGCACTAAGGCCATAGGCGGCGACCATGATGAACTTATTCTTGAAAAAATCGATAGGCATGAAATTTACAATGATGCAAAGGATGATGCCTACTATCGTAAATTTAAGCTGTGAGAAAACGTAAAACGCGGAACTCGTAAGTTTGGAGTTAACGTAACCTACCGGTGCAGAGACCGAATAAAGGACGATGAGTCCGTAAGCAACGATAAAGAACAGGAACAAAACGAGCGGGATATTAGACTGCCACTCAGGGTCTCTCCATTTAAACTTGGGACGAGCTTCCCTTACGGCCGCCGGATTAGACGGTGTACGCATGACAGGTCTTTCAGTTTCCTGCTTTTCCTCTTCTTCCGAGATACCTGTCAGCTGATCGTGAAGGTCAGCGTCATGAGACTCGGATCTTTTCATCTCTCCGATATCCGATACGCGAGCCTTATCAGGTCCGTTGGGTCTTCTGTCAGGTCTTCTCTTTGCCACTTCAGTTCATTTCCTCAAATATCTTATTGGCGAGCTTTTGAAATCCAAAAGCATTCGATGCCTTGAAAAGGATCGTATCGCCGTCATTTATATATTCTCTCAAACTTTTCTCCAAATCGGAAATATCTTCGAAAACTTCGTATACTGCGTCATTTTTCTCACATACGAGGCCCTTTACGAAGTCATCCTTGTTATCTCCCATAATGAAGATCTTATCAAAGTCATAGGAGCCTGCCGCCTTCCCGACTTTCTCGTGGAGCATCGGAGCAAAATCACCGAGTTCGAGCATGCCTCCGACGACTGCGATTTTTCTTCCCTTGCCAATGAGATCGAGATTCGCAAAAGCCGTCTCCATGGACTCAGGTGCAGCATTATACGCATCATCGATGACAGTGATCTTGCTGCCTTCAAGGACAGCTCCTCTTCCTGCCATCGCCTCATAAGAACCGATGCCTGCCTTTACCTTCTCGAAGTCTTCGTTAAGAGCTGCCGCACAGATAAATGCGAACATCGCGTTTCTTACATGATGAACACCTGAAGCATTTACTCTGACATCAGTGATGATCTGAGTAGACTTCGATGTCATGATCTTAACGTCAAATGAAGTAAGGTTTGGTCCGATCTTTATGTTCTCGGCCTTAACGCATATTCCAAAATTATTGACCGAAGCATCCTTAGTGATATTGGCGGATGCGATGAGATTAGCGATCGAGACATTCTCGAGCGAATAATCCGTAAGGAACGAATCATCGCCGTTTACTGCAAGGACACCGCCTGCTACAAGACCTTCAGTGATCTCGAACTTGGAAAGAAGGATCTCTTTCTGAGAACCGAGACGCTCGATATGAGAGTATCCGACGTTTGTGATGACTGCTATGTCAGGACATGCAACATTCGTAAGATAGGATATCTCTCCTCTGCCCCTCATGCCCATCTCGAGAACGAGCACTTCCGTATCCATGGGAGCTGAAAGGATCGTCATTGGAAGTCCGATGTCATTATTGAGATTTGCCTTGGTCGAATATACCTTAAACTCTTCCTTAAGACCTGCTGCGATCATCTCTCTGGTAGATGTCTTTCCGACAGAACCGGTAACCGCGATAACTTTCGCACCGATCTTAAATCTGTAGTGGCTTGCAAGTTTTCCCAAAGCGACCTTCGTATCATCTACAAGGATCGCAAGGCTCTTTGTCGGAATGTAGCTTATGTCACTCACAAGAAGAAGTGATGCACCCTTCTCGAGAGCCATGGAACAAAATGAATGGCCGTCAAAATTGTCGCCTACCAAAGCAACATACATCTGACCCGGCTCTATGGTCCTGGTGTCCTTGGATACGCCCGTAACAACAACAGGCTCACCCATATCACGGTCCGATCCTATAACTAGTCTGCCGTTAACGGCAGAGATTATCTCTTCAAGCGAAAACATCTGCTTCACAAGTTCTCCTCCATCTCAGTGATAACTTCCGAAGCAACCACTGCATCCTCAAAATAGATCTTATGTCCATTCTCGAATTCCTGATAGTCTTCATGACCTTTTCCGGCGATAAGGATAGTATCGCCCGGATGTGCGAGCTTAACCGCCTTTTTTATCGCCTGTCTCCTGTCAGGTTCGATCTCGAACTTGCCTTCAGTCTTCTTCATTCCTTCCACGATATCATTGATGATATCATCCGGTTTCTCGTCTCTCGGGTTATCCGAAGTAATGATGGTGAGGTCGGAATATCTTCCGGAAACTTCACCCATCTCAGGTCTTCTGACCTTACTCCTGTTTCCTCCGCAGCCGAATACCGATATTATCTTTCCTTCACAGTACGGTCTAATGGACTCGAGCGCACTTTGAAGGCTTCCTGCATTATGAGCGTAGTCTACAAGGATACTGACACCGAGCTTGTTCGGAACAGGCTGCATCCTTCCCGGAACAAACACTTCGGAAAGTGCTTCTCTTACTACGTCGAAATCGATCTTGAGCACACCTGCGGTGCAGATGGCGCAAAGAGCATTGTAAACATTGAACTCGCCCGGAAGAGATACGAATACTTCGCCTTCATACCACGGGCTTATGAGCTTAAACTCACTTCCGACCTTGCCGTTCCTTACAGAGACCCTTATGTCTTCGGCATAGCAGTCACTTCTGGAAGAAAGGCCGTATGTATAGACCGTACACTTTTTCGAGGCATACTCGAAAACACGATCAGCTTCAGCACAGTCACTGTTTATGACTGCGATCCTGGAATTATCAAAAAGCCTAAGCTTACTTTGGAAATAGTCATCGAGATCAGGATGATCATTCGGGCCTATATGATCTTCGAAAAAGTTGGTAAAGCAACCGACGTCAAAACGAAGGCCGTGTACCCTGTTGAACTTAAGTCCGTGAGAAGAGACCTCCATAACGCAGCTGTCCGTCTTTTTGACGGCCATATCATTAAGGAGTCTGTAGATATCGAGCGATTCAGGAGTAGTCCTTGCAGACTTATGCTTCTCGCCGTTTACGATATTGCAAACGGTTCCGATAAGACCTGTCTTGTTGTTATCCCTTGAAAGGATCTCATTGATCATGAAAGTAGTCGTGGTCTTACCCTTGGTTCCTGTCACGCCGACAAGATCGAGCCTGTCTTCAGGATGGCCGTAAAACTGAGCACAGATTATGGCAACTGCAACTCTCGTGTCAGCCATCTCGATTATCGTTGTCTCATAATCCTTTGAATTCTCGATCAGTTCTTCGTCAGTAAACCTGTTCATGGTCCTATCTACTACGACACACGAAGCACCCTGCTCACAAGCTCTGAATATATAATCATGACCGTCACTTTGCTGGCCTTTGATGGCAACAAACAGGCTTCCTGATGTCACTTTACGCGAATCATTCTCAATGGAAGCAACTCTCACACCAAGTTTTCCCTTGATGAGCCTGTAGTCAACTCCGTTAAGTATTGTAGAAAGCAGCATAGCCATTTTCTCTTAAGTCCCCCAAACACAAATACACAAAACTCTAAATATTATAATATAAATCTGCGAAAACGCATTTCTATATTATCTCCAAAATTGCGATCATCCTTCTTCCTCGTTTTGAGCATCGTCGTTGTTAACGACGCCGTCCTCAGAACCCACGCTTCCTTCCTCATCATCCTTTTTTTCTTCTTCTGATTTCTTGGAAGGGTCCACGAGCGTGACCGTTATGATCTCGCCTGCAAGGACCTGCTCTCCCGGAGCATGGGACTGCTCAACGCAGATTCCGGTTATGTCACAGTTAGGATCTATCTCACAGTTAAGGTTCATGTCGCGCAGCGCCTGCATGCATTCAACGGCATTCTTACCGTTCAGAGCAGGAACCGTAGTATGGAGCATATCTTCGTCAGTAGCATCTTCAGGATAAAGTATTACTACGCCTGTACTGTACAAAGTCTTATCGATGCCCGGATAAGTAAATCCGACGATGGTATCAGGTGTCATATCAGGCGTACCGTAGATGGAAGATATACCATTGGCACCGATCTTGGAACTGGCCTGCGCTGCACCAAGTCCCGATACTGCCTGAACATAATACTTGATCGTCATCTTATCGTACTCATCTGCATTGAATACTCTCGGAACGCCCATGTATGTAAGAGTTCCTTCAACGATCTTAGCAGATACCTTTGCAGGAGCCGATGAACCGACGCTTCTGTCTTCAGGCTTGTTAAGTACCACGAGGACAGCGATCTTAGGATCATCGGCAGGTGCAAAGCACGAGAATGAAAGAACGTGCATACCTTTTTCTTCGCCAACATCGATAGTTGACGTGGAAGTCTTACCTGCTACCGAGTAGCCCGGAACCTGACCTGCCGTACCTGTACCGTCTTTAACAACCTGTGCCATGAGATCACGGACTCTCGCACTTGTATCATCAGAAAAGATTGTTCTTATAACCTCAGGCTCTATCTCATCTATGATATTGCCTTCCGAATCCTTGATGTATTTAACAACATGAGGAACCATAAGATCTCCTCCGTTGATGATCGCACAATATGAATTAAGGAGCTGGATAGGAGTAACCGTCGCAGACTCACCGAACGAAAGACATGCCATATCGATCTTGCTCGGATTGGTGTGGAAGATACCTGTTCCTTCAGCAGGAAGATCGATACCTGTCGGCTCATAAAATCCGAATGCGTGAACGTACTCATAATACTTTGTTACACCGATCTTCTGAGCCATCTGAACGAATATAGGGTTACACGACTGCTGGAAGCCCTCGGCAAGGGTTTCCGTTCCGTGGTTATAACCGTAAGACTTCTGCATCCAGCAGGAGATCGTATCTACATCGGAAACCTGGATAGGAGCATCGCTGAACATGTCAGTCTCCTTGTAAAGGTTTTCCTCGAAAGCGATCGCAGTCGTAAGAGCCTTAAATGTCGAACCAGGCTCATACGTATCCGAGATACATCTGTTACGCCATACATTACCCATGATGTACTGGATCTGTTCTTCTTCATCCATCGAATTCCACACAAGTTCATCCTGACCATACGGGATTCCACGCGGATCGTTAAGGTCATAATCAGGAAGAGAGACCATTGCAAGGACTTCACCTGTATAAGGATCCATGACTATGCAGGAGATTCCCTGTCTCGGCGCATACTGCTCATAAGCCTCCCTGCACGCTTCTTCAGCTATGTGCTGGATCGTCGGATCAATGGTAAGCCAGAGGCTATAGCCGTTAACAGGTTTTTTCTCGATACCTTCGGCATAACGGAGAACACCTCCGGTCCTGTTATCTACCTCTGCATATCTGTAACCGTCAGTTCCCGAGAGGACATCGTTATAGTATGCTTCAACTCCGTACTGACCCGTAAGTGCTACACCGTCATTAACGGCAAATCCGATTACCTGGGAAGCAAACCTCTCGTTATCGTAGTAACGCTGAGGAACGGAAACAAAGGATATTCCGCCTACGCCATGTTCCTTAAGATACTTGGAAAGTTCCTCCATCTGTTCACGGGATACGTTCTTGCAGATATCCATACCCATGACTTTAACGAGAGGATCTGAAGTATCTTCAGGGTCTACAGGGATGGCACTTTCAACCTTTTCCCTGTCGATCCCGAGCACAGCAACGAACTCATCTATGATCTGATCTCTGGTGACTTTCTTTTTCTTGTCATCAGGATTACTTACTACGTTTTTCGGAGTACAGACTATGGTGTAGTTATAGATATTTGACGCAAGCTTGTTTCCTGCCGCATCGTATATAAGACCCCTGCTTGCTGTATTGGTTATGAACTGCCACTGGGTCTCACCTGCCGCCTTTGCATGAACATCATATTCAACGACTGTGATCTTATAAAGGTTGAAGATGAGATAAAGTCCGAAGATAGTTAAAAGGCCCCAGCTGATGCAAAGAAGCACCTTCGAAGACCTGTCATTATATCTTTCTACGTATTCTTTTTTCTGCTCGACCTTTGGTTCGATCCTTCTATCGTTTTCAGATGTCATTATTTCTGCGACCCTTCGTTATGATAATACTGAACAAGATTCTTTCTGGCAGCTGTGAGAGCATCATCATCGATTCCGTCAGAATCGCTTGCTGCAACTGTTACAAGTCTGTCAGAACCAGGCATAGGGATGTTTACGACCTGATTGGAGTTAGGATCCTGCATACCGAGAGCCATAGCCTGTGCTCTGATGCTGTCTATATCCGTAACTCCGCCGTTCTCTGCCTTTGCATCAAGGATCTCTTTCTTGAGCATGTAGATCTCGTCTTTCTTATCCGAATTGTCGCGGCTTAATTCCGAGAGTTCTGCCTGAGGATACAAAAGAAGTGCGAAAAAGATTCCGACCAGGATGATGAGACTTACAGCAAACATCGTCTGCAAAGTCCTCTTTCTGTTTCTCTTGGCAAGCTTCTTTCTTGTCTCTGAAGTTTCCTTATCCATTCCGGCTTTATGATTCCTGTTAAAATCAGAAGTAAGTTCCATTACTTCGTTCTCGGAATAATAATCTTTATCAACAAGGGTCATCTTACCGTCCTTGTAATGATACTCCGGCTTTTCATCTGCCAGGATGGCCTCCACAAAACCAAGATCATATTCCTGATGCATTTCTGCTTTCTTACTCACGTTACCCTCCAACTACAACACTCATCCTATCTTTTCGAAAACACGGAGCTTACAGCAATGCGCTCTCGAGTTATTCTTTATTTCCTCTTCGCAAGCCGTTATAGGCTTATTGGTTATTACCTTTCCCAGGCTTACCTTTCCGCATACACATACCGGAAAGTTCTTAGGACAGGTACAAGGCGAAGCATGTTCTCTGAATTTCTCTTTTACGATCCTGTCCTCCAGAGAATGGAAAGAGATGACCGCCATCCTTCCCCCGTCCTTCAAAAGCTTGGGACCCACTTCAAGGAGTTTTTCCACCGACTCCAGTTCGTGGTTGACCTCGATCCTTATCGCCTGAAAACATCTTCTTGCAGGATGTTGGTCTTCGTTTCTCGCTTTACCCGGAACATAGGAAGCGATCTTTTGTGCAAGTTCAACGGTTCTCGTGAACGGCTTTTTTTGCCTGTCCCTGCAGATCCCCGCTGCGATCCTGCCCGCAAATCTCTCTTCGCCGTATAAACGGAATATCTTGGTAAGTTCTGCCTCGCTATAGGTATTCACAACGACCGATGCGTCAAGCGGCTGGGTCTTATCCATTCTCATATCCAAAGGACCGTCCTTCGCATATGAAAAGCCTCTCTCATCGGTATCGATCTGATGTGATGAGACACCGAGATCAGCAAGTATTCCGTCAACCTTATCAAGTTTCAGTCCTTCGAGAACCTCAGCAAACCCCGAAAAATCGGATTTGACTATGATCCAGTTATCTTTTCCCTCTGCTTTCTTACGACATGTAGCAAGTGCATCGTCGTCCTTATCGAGCGAGATCAAAAGACCATCGGACCCAAGTCTTTCAAGGATGCCCATACTATGGCCTCCGCCGCCTGCCGTGCAATCGACATAAACGCCTGAAGGCTTGATGCACAGAGCATCCATGCATTCATTAAATAAAACGGGAATATGTGTAAAATCAGAGACCTTCGACATAATACTTCGTATCCAGACCGACAAGCTCGCTTATATCCACACGGTTTCCTTCGTAGAAGCTCTTTGTGCAGATCTCGATCTTATCCAAAACGTCAAAGATACAGATCTCATCACCCGGCTTGGCTCCGATCCTTTCCCACAATTCACTTGTAAGGCTTACTCTGCCCTGTGAATCGGGAACGAGTTCCAATGACTCACCGATCAATGCTCTTGCCAAGGCTCTGATCACAGGATCCATGGAATTGTTCTTCCTGAACTGATCCTTGATCTTCTCAAAATCCTCCACCGTGTAGACACAAAGATATCCCTGATCAAGGCTGATGGTCGCAACCAAACCTGCACCAAACTTATCTTTAAGCTTGGACGGAATGAAGAACCTACCCTTTGCATCGATCTTTTTGATATCGCGTGCCACTTCTGACTCCTGTTTTATTCAATTGGGAGAACTTGGGTTTTGCTCCCCTTTTCTCCCCAAAACGGGTTTTTTACTCCCGTTTCCTCCACATGTGTACATTTTATTAGTAATCTTCGGCATTTGCAAGAGAAAATACAAAAAAAGTTTAATATTTCTGTAACATTAGATGATGTTTGTAATC
>CAMVBS010000048.1 GCA_947165785.1 uncultured Clostridia bacterium
GACAGATGATGATTACTTAATAGTTCATTTCGGCACCTTCCGTTATCGGGAGGTGCTTTTTATATATTATATTTATATTTGAAAATACAACCTTGCAAGAGTATACTATTTTGCGTGATTTATACGCGTAACTGCGCGTCAAAAATAAAAAACGCAAGAGAGGTACTTAAAATGGCTTTTATTGACGAGATCAAGGCTAAGGCTAAGGCAGACAAGAAGACAGTCATCCTTCCTGAGTCCATGGACAGAAGAACATTTGAAGCTGCTGCAGAGATCCTTGCAGAGGATATCGCAGATCTTATCATCATCGGAACAGATGAGGAAGTTAAGGCGAACAGCGAAGGTCTTGATATTTCCAAGGCAACTATCATCAACCCACACACATACGAGAAGACAGAGGCATACATCGATGCTTTCGTTGAACTCCGTAAGGCTAAGGGTATGACAAAGGAAGAAGCTACTAAGACACTTCTCGGTGACTATATGTACTACGCTTGTATGATGGTCAAGATGGGCGACGGTGACGGTATCGTTTCCGGTGCTTGCCACTCTACAGCTAACACACTTCGTCCTTCACTCCAGATCATCAAGACAGCTCCGGGCACAAAGCTCGTTTCTGCTTTCTTCGTAATGGTAGTTCCTAACTGTGAGTTCGGTGAGGACGGCGTATTCGTATTCGGTGACTGCGGTCTCGTTCAGAATCCTAATCCTGAGGAGCTTGCTGCTATCGCAGGTTCTTCTGCTGCATCCTTTAAGCAGCTCGTTGGCAAAGAGCCTATCGTTGCTCTTCTTTCACACTCTTCCATGGGTTCAGCTAAGCACGACGACGTTACAAAGGTTGTTGAGGCTACAAAGATCGCTAAGGAAGAATATCCACAGTTTGCTATCGACGGTGAGCTCCAGGCTGATGCAGCTATGGTTCCTTCCATCGGTGCTTCCAAGGCTCCTGATTCCAAGGTAGCAGGTAAGGCTAACGTTCTTATCTTCCCTGATCTTGATGCAGGTAATATCGGTTACAAGCTCGTTCAGAGACTCGGTAAGGCAGAAGCTTACGGCCCTATGTGTCAGGGTATCGCTAAGCCTGTTAACGATCTTTCCCGTGGCTGCTCTGCTAAGGATATCGTAGGCGTTATCGCTATCACAGCAGTTCAGGCTCAGGGCTGATCTTTTTCGAAAAGGAGTAACAACAACATGAAGATTTTAGTTATCAACTGCGGAAGTTCTTCCTGCAAATTCCAGCTTTTCGAGACATCCACAGGTGATGTTCTTGCAAAGGGTAACGCAGAGCGTATCGGTATCGACGGTAAGCTCACATATAAGGCACCGGGCAAGGAAGATTACATCTCCACAGAAGCAATGCCTGATCACAAGGTAGCAGTTAAGATGATCCTTGCAGCTCTCGTAGATAAGGATCACGGTGTTCTTTCCGACATCAGCGAGATCAAGGCTGTTGGCCACAGAGTCCTCCATGGCGGTAAGTACTACAGCAAGTCCGTTATCGTTAATGATGATGTTAAGAAGGTTATCAGAGATTGTTTCCCTCTCGGACCTCTCCATAACCCTGCTAACCTTACAGGTATCGAAGCTTGTGAGTCTGTACTTCCTGCCGGCACACCACAAGTTGCAGTATTTGATACAGCATTCCACATGACAATGCCGCCTAAGGCTTACACATATGCTCTTCCATATGAGCTTTCCGAGAAGTACGACATCCGTCGTTACGGTTTCCATGGAACAAGCCACAGATATGTATCACATCGTGCTGCTGAGTTCCTTGGCAAGAAGTACGAGGATCTTAAGATCATCACATGCCACCTCGGTAACGGTTCTTCCTTTGCTGCAGTAGACCACGGCAAGTGCGTTGATACTTCCATGGGCCTTACTCCTCTTGCAGGTATCTGCATGGGTACAAGATGCGGCGATATCGATCCTGCTATCGTTCCTTTCCTCATGAAGAATGAGAATCTCACACCTGATGAGGTTGATACTCTCATGAACAAGAAGAGCGGTGTTGAGGGGCTTTCCGGCGTATCTTCCGACTTCCGTGACCTCGAGAAGGCTTCACGTGAGGGTAACGAGAGAGCTACTCTCGCACTCGAGATGTTCGAATACCAGGCTCGTAAGATCATCGGTTCTTATGCAGCAGCTATGGGCGGTGTTGACGTTATCGTCTTCACAGCAGGTATCGGTGAGAACACAGACTACATCCGTGCAGCAGCTTGCGAAGGCTTGGGCTTCATGGGCGTAGAGATCGATCCTTCCAAGAACAACGGCGTACGTTCCGAGGCTGTTATCTCTTCCGATAACTCCAAGGTAACTGTTGCGATCATCCCTACAAATGAGGAGCTCGCAATCGCTCAGGAGACAGAAGATCTCGTAAAATAATTAACTGATCGTCAGTTGTAACTTCCAGCCGGACTTCAACCGAAGTTCGGCTTTTTGTTTGTGGTAAAATATCACGGATAGAAAAACAAGAAGGAAGAACAATGAAAAGATCACTGCATATACCCAAAAAGATACTTAAATGTCTTGCTGTTCTCATATGCCTCGGACTATTGACATATCTTGTGAGCAATTTGATCGTCTGCCTCGGTTCCAAGGGTAGGATGAGAAGTCTTAAGGACAGTAATGACGGCAAGACTTATGAATGCATAATCGTTCTCGGATGCGGTGTTCAGGGCGGACAACCTACTCTCTTGCTGTCTGATCGTCTCGATGTGGCTATAAAGCTTTATGAGAATGGCGCAGCGCCTAAGATTCTGATGAGCGGAGATCACGGACAGACCGATTATGACGAAGTAAATGCAATGCGTCAGTATGCCATCGACAGAGGAGTTCCGTCTGAGGATATCTTCATGGATCACGCAGGGTTTTCGACATATGAGACCATGTATCGGGCTAAGAACATCTTCGGTATCGATTCGGCAGTGGTCGTAACACAGAAATACCATCTTTACAGGGCTCTTTATGATGCCAAGCAGCTCGGGATAGACTCAGTTGGAACTATGGCTACAGAGCGTTCTTTTGCCCGTCAGCCTGTATGGACTTTCAGGGAGACTCTCGCAAGGCCCAAGGACATCATCTGGTGCATCGTAAAGCCTGATCCTACATACCTCGGAGAGACTATCGACATCAGCGGTAACGGTGAGGTCACATTGGACTGAAAATAATCTTTTCTTTCTTCTCGAAAACAAACAAACTTTCGTTTGTTTGTGGTATAATGATGCGACAGAAAGTTTGTGTGTATCAGGAGAATAGTTTTGGGCGCATTTGATAATGAATTCAGTGACGGATTCGACCTTATAGCGGATCTGGAAGAAACCTATAACAACATAGTTGAAGATGACGGAGATGAGCTCCTCGAAGGACTTAATCCCGAGCAGAAGGAAGCGGTAATGCATCTTGACGGACCGCTTCTTATCCTTGCAGGCGCAGGTTCAGGTAAGACACGAGTCATTACCTACCGTATAGCATATATGATGAAGAAACATCATATAGCTCCAGGCTCCATCCTTGCGATCACGTTTACCAACAAAGCGGCAAACGAGATGAAGGAACGTATCAATAAACTTGTAGGAGACACCTCGAGATATATCTGGAGCGGTACTTTCCACTCTATCTTTGCGAGGATACTCAGAAGACATGCTGAGAGCATCGGATTCACGTCAGCATTTACCATCGTTGATACCGACGATCAGATCAAACTCATAAAGCAGGTCATGGCTGAACTCGAGATCCCTGAGAAACTTTATAAACCTAGGAATTTCCAGTTCGAGATCTCCAAGCAGAAGAATGACATGATAGGTGTCGACGAATACGAGAAATACGCCGGCAAGGATGTCTATTACGCAAATGCTGCCAAGGTCTACAGACGTTATCAGGAGAGACTTCTTGAGAATAACAGCATGGACTTTGATGATATCCTGATCTATATGGTCAAGCTCCTGAGGAATGATCCTGAAGTGCTTTCTTTCTATCAGAATAAGTTTAAGTACATAATGGTAGACGAGTATCAGGATACGAACAGAGCACAGTACATGGCGATCAAGCTGTTGTCGGATGCGCATAAGAATATCTGCGTTGTAGGTGACGATGATCAGTCCATATACTCGTTCCGTGGTGCTGATGTAAGGATGATCTTAAGTTTTGAGAAGGACTTTAAGGGTGCAAAGGTAGTTAAGCTCGAACAGAACTACAGATCAACTTCGACGATCCTTGAGGCAGCCAATAAGGTAATATCCAATAACCGGAGCAGAAAGGACAAGAAACTTCGTACCGACGGGGAAAAGGGATCGCAGATCATACTTATGAACGCTGATACCCAGCTCGTAGAAGCGATGTTCACGGCCGATACGATCATTAAGCTCGTTAAGAGCGGTAAATGCCAGTATTCCGATATCGCAGTCCTGTACAGGATGAATGCTTTGTCACGTACGTTGGAGTCTTCGCTCAGAGAACACGGTATTCCGTTTAAGATCTACGGCGGTATGCGATTCTACGACCGTAAAGAGATCAAGGATGTATTTGCCTACCTGAGAGTCATCGCAGACGGTCAGGATAATCTTGCTTTTGAGAGGATCATCAATGTTCCGAAGCGAGGCATCGGCGATGCGACAGTGGATGTGGTAAGGGAACTTGCCATGAACATGGGCACGGATTGTCTTACGATCTGCAGGGACGCTTATGATTTCCCTGAACTTCAAAGGGCGGCAGGTAAGCTTAATAATTTCTATGCCCTCATCGATATGATGAGACAGGAACTTTATAAGAACGAGAAGAGTTTCTCCGAATATATCGACTTTGTTGAGAATAAGTCGGGTATCGTTGACGATATCATTGCTCAAAGAGAGAGCAAGGGCGAACTTATAGATCGAGTCGAGAACTTAAAAGAGCTCCTTACCGAAGCTGTGGAATTCGAGAAGACCAGAAGATCTGAAAGCTTCGATGAGACAGAACTTAAGAAGACGGAAGCGGATAACGATATCCTCAATATCGAGATACAAAATGATCCGTATCTTGAGGGGGAGACCAAGAATATCGATACGCTTGAGGGACTCTTGAATGCCTACCTTGAGACTGCCGCGTTGTATGCATCTGGCGATGATGATGAAGAGTCAGACAATAACGTTAAGCTCATGTCCATCCACAGCGCCAAGGGTCTGGAATTCAATGCCGTATTCATCGTCGGCGCTGAAGAAGGTGTTTTCCCGAGTTATAAGTGTCTGTCAACTGAGAGCGATCTTGAAGAGGAAAGACGACTTATGTACGTAGCAATTACGAGAGCCAAGCGTAACCTTTTCATCACTCTTACCCGTAACAGGATGCTCTTCGGTCAGACCCAGTGCAATGCACCGTCGAGATTCCTGAAGGAGATCCCGCCGGAACTTCTTTATAAGATGGGCACTAAGAGGGAAGCTGTTAAGCCTGTCGAAGCCCCGAGGCCTAAGATCAGGGTCGATTCTGCAAAGCAGATCTCATCCATGATGGCCAACGGCTTCGGACGTAAGAAGGAGACACCTGACGGCCTTGCTCCTTCCGAGATGGTAGTAGGACTTAAAGTAGTTCACAACAGATTCGGAGAAGGTATTATAATAAAGGCGGAACAGGTAGCAGGTGATTGCCTCGTTACCATAGACTTCGACGGAATGAAGAAGAATATGCTTGCAAAGTCAGCAGGACTTAAGAAGGCAGAGTAAAGGGGTGCTTATGTCTGAAAACAGTTTGTTCGATATGTTCAAGGATGAGTTCAGCGGTGTAACATTTGAACCGCTCGTTATAAAGAACGAGAAGGATACGGCTTATCTCGCGATGCTCCGTGAGAACAGGGAGAAGAACTTATCTCCTTTTGCTTTTAAGACATCGTCGAGCCGCGGAAGGCTTCTTGAAGAAGAACCCTGTTTTATAAGGACACCTTTTGAGAGGGATATGGGAAGGATAATCTTTTCCCAGTCTTTCAGACGACTCCGTCACAAGACGCAGGTCTTCTTTAATCCTTTGAACGATCACATCTGTTCGAGGATCGAGCACGTTATCTACGTTAACTATATCGCGACCATCATTGGACGCGCATTGAACCTTAATACAGATCTTATCCAGGCTATTGCCATGGGTCATGACGTCGGACATGCTCCGTTCGGGCACTCCGGAGAGAGAGTCCTTGACAGGTGTATGAGAAGTGTTGACGAGAATGCCTTTTTCGAGCATGAACAGCAGAGCCTCAGGGTTCTTGATGTTTTGGAGGAACATTATCCCGGAAAGTACGGACTCAACTTGAGCTTTGAGGTAAGGGACGGTATCGTATCGCACTGCGGTGAGACGTATGACGAGCGTTGCCTTAAGCCTTTCAGGGACAAAAAGACCGAGGCGATCGTCAATAAAGGCAGGAAGGACAGAACTGCACCTGCGACACTTGAAGGGTGCGTAGTTCGTTTTGCCGATAAGATCGCTTATGTCGGACGTGATATGGAAGATGCCCTGAGAGCAGGATTTATCAATAATGACTACCTGCCTTCCGAAGTCAAGAACAGGCTCGGAAACACGAATGCTCAGGTCATAAATACGCTGGTCGGCGATATCATCCACAACTCCCTTGATAAGGATGAGATCAGGATGAGCGATGCGACATTCGATGCCATGAATGAGTTCTTGAACAAGAACGTCGAGCAGATCTATATGTCAAAGAAGATAATGACATTTGAGAAGACTGTAACTACTACCATAGAGGCATTGTTCGATGCGTTTATGGATGCTTCCGAGGACGTGGAGAAATCCATGAACTCGACTTCTAAGGTAATAAGAGATTTCGCTATCTTCCTTAACGAGCACCCTGACAAGGATGCCACGAACTTAAGAAAGGTTGCAGACTATATTTCGGGAATGACGGATTCATTCTGTACAAAGTGCTTTGAGCAGTTGTTCAGGATATGACGGAGGACAAATGGAAGAACAATACGGATTTTTCGCGATGGTAGATCGCATGCAGTATATCAACCGCTGGGGCCTTATGAGGAACAGCAGGACTGAGAACATCAAGGAGCACAGCTTCGACGTGGCACTTATCGCACACGCACTTACCTGTATCCATAATCACCTTAAGGGTGTCAAGGAACTTGACCCGTATAAGGTTCAGGCTTATGCCCTGTATCATGATTGCACGGAGATAATTACCGGAGATCTGCCTACACCTATCAAGTATAAAAATGACATAATTAAAAGTGCATATAAGGAAGTAGAGCAGGAGGCTGCTCAGACTTTGTCGGGACTTCTTCCTGACTTCATGCAGGATGAATATCTGGAACTTCTGGCCCCTGATCTTAATGATGACGAGTCCAAGCTCATCCATAAGATCGTTAAGGCAGCAGACAGGATCTCCGCATATCTTAAATGCGTATCTGAGGAGAACTTCGGGAATAAGGAGTTCGTCAGTGCCAAGGAGGAGATAGGTAAGACCATCATGGCTATCGACCTGCCTGAAGTCCGGTACTATATGGACAGATTCGTTCCTGCATACGGAATGACATTGGATGAGATCAGTAAATAAGAAGGTTATCGAAATTGAAGAAACATAACAGCATAGGTTATCTATTAGCATCACTAATAACTTTGGTCGTTGCCATGGCAGCGGCCCTTGTATTTGTTGTCCTGCTCAAGCCTTCGTCAGTCGAGCGACTCGGAAGCGAGGGCGAGGAGATAATATCCAGGACCATCGAGATCACGGGAACGGGAGCTTCGACAGACGACATAGTCCGCAAGATCGACACGGGTTCACTTAGCGTAGGCGATTATGTTGCAGCTTCCTTTACGGGATCTCTTTATCTTCTTAACAGCAAGGATGATGCGGCATTTGCTCAAGACCTCTCCTATGCTGTCTTCGGTGACGATTCCAAGGCATCTGACATCGAAGCTGAGCTTAAGGATTTTTCTCGAAAATACGTTATCAACGAATTTGCTTCCGAAGCAGATCCTTCATATGCTTTTACCAATGAGCTCGAGGACAAGACCGGTAGCAGGATCAAGTCCTGTGAGATCACTAAGCCAATGGACAGCGACAGCGGATACACGATCGGTATCCGTCAGGTCGAAGGTGTCTGTGACATCGACGGAAAGGACGTAAGGACCGACTTTTACGTTGACGGTGTGATCTATCAGGCAACGATCAAATACGATGATGAAAACAGCAATAACTTCAAGGTCTCCTGGGATACTTCGGGAGTTGAAGAAGGCTATCATGAAGTAAAGATCCTTCTCCGCTCATCAGACGGAAGAGGTTTTGTGGCAGCAGGCGGTGATGTCCTGATACCGCATTGCATGCAGATCGAGAATGACGGAATCTCTATCGGCTCCATATCCGCGAATTCCGACGATTCCTGGTATGCACTCTTTGTGGACGAAGGTGACTGCTATGTTAACTTCGTTGACCTCTCTGATGATATCGCGGTAAGTCTTTACGATATCTACGGTAATAAGATCGGATCCAACGATATGGATGATTCCGAGTATGAGACGCTTCGAGGCAAAGCTCAGGATATCCCGACGATAGAAGAAGATACGGGAATAGACGGACTTACGAGCGTTTACTATGTCCTCGTCGAGAGATCGCTCGGCTATGGTGAACTTGAAGAAAACCCATCCAAGGAAGCGATCACTTATAAGATGGTCCAGACTCCTAACGTAGTCAGGTATGACGGGAACTACTATGCCGTGCCGGATAATACCTTCGATCTTCCTTATGCTACTCCGCTTATCGGAACCGATCCTTCCATCAAGGACAGGGAGATCGAGATCAGAGACGTAAACGGTAACGATTTCACAAAGACCGTCGGAGAGGTTACATTCCTTCCTATAAACGGCTTCCTTGATAACTGTTCGATCAAGGATTTCAGTACGGGAGATATTCTTGATATCTGTCCGATATTCGACAGCAAGGATCAGTTCTACGGTTTCTACTGTAACGGAACCCCGAGCACCATCGCTATTGATGCCACACCTCTTGAAGGTTATGCTGCAGATGTCTCGGTAACTTCGAGATCCGCCATAGGAACGAGTGAAGCGGAACTTGGCCAGAGCATCGCTCTTGTTCCCGGTGAGAACACGATCGAGATCAATATCGATTCATTCATGGGATACACGAGAACTTATACGATCTACATCCTTAACGGTGATGATAAGGACGGATTTTCAACATCGACATTGAAGCAGTTCCCTGAGTCATATTACAGCGGACTTTGGATGCTCCACTGCATGCATCCGGGATACATCTTCAGACCGTTTAATACGGAACTTGATTATTACACGGTTCTCGATAATGAGGATAATGTCGACAGGAGCCTTGCCAACAGCTACTCTCATCCGGGATGGTGCGTAAGCGGCAGCCAGGTCTACGATAACGGAGGATGGAAGACGGCGAAGTATGACGTAGTCAATTATTTCCTTGATCCTCGTAACTTCCTGTCACCTGACGATATATTCCAGTTCGAGATGCTGTCATTCGACCCTTCGGCTCAGACGATCGAAGGTGTTAAGTCCATGATCAGCGGAAGCTTCATGGATAATGCCGATATCGATTACGCAACGATAATCTATAACGCAGGACAGAAAGCCAATGTATCTCCGTATTTCCTTGCGAGCAGGATCTTGCAGGAGATGGGCTACAGCGGAGAATCACCGCTGTGTCACGGAACATTGTCCGGATACGAAGGATATTATAACTTCTATAACATCGGCTCAAATCCTGATCCGAGCATCCCTGACGGCGCGAGGATCAATGGTGCCAAGTATGCGATGTGGGGCAAGGACCCTGACGGCAAGACCATTACCCCTGAGGAAGCAGATCTTCTCCTTCCGTGGGACAATGTTGAGGATGCGATAACAGGCGGCGCCCTTTGGATCGCATCAAGATATACGGCAGCAGGTCAGGATACTCTTTATTTCCAGAAGTTCGATGTGGTCAATAATGATGACGGATTATATGAGCATCAGTACGCTCAGAATATCTCCATGGCTTATTCTGAGGGACTCAGATATTTTGACAGTTATGCGTCTATCGGAATGCTCGATCAGTCGTTTATCTTCGTGATCCCTGTTTACACGAACATGCCTCCTGCGTACGGATTTCTACCTGATCCGTGATACGTGATATAATGAGACGTTAAACTAATGAAGTGGAGGGATCAAAATGCGTAAGACACTGGCGATCATCATGGCTGTTGTCATACTTGCAGTTTTTGTTGTCCCTTCGCGCAGGGTCGATGCAGTCGTAAGCATCGATGTCTATCTCGAGAGTAACACGGGAAGCGTTAATTTGGGCGATATCCTCGAAGTTCGTGTAATGGCAGGAAGGATGCCGAATATCTTAAGTTTTAATAACGTAAAACTGGATTATGACCCTGTTTCCCTGATCTTCATGTCAGCTGAAGCATCTACGGATCTTCCGGATACTTTCTCGGTATCGGTCAATAATGACGATAACCTGGGTGAAGTATCGATAAGCGGCAGCGATCAGACCGCTGAAGATTATATCAATGAACATTTCAACGCCGAAGACGGTGAAGAAGATGAGGATTTTGAAGATCCTTCATTCAGTTCTTCGGGACCGACATGTCTTTGTACATTGAGGTTCAGAGTTAAGACTTCTGCATTCAGCACTCTGAACTTTACTTTCGGTGAGGGCATTGAGTTCATAAACAGCAACGAAGAGACGGTCGAAGGCAAGGGAGACAGTACCTTCGTTATGGATGTAACTTCTGATGTCTCAAAGAATGCTGCCCTTTATTCCATCAAGATCAACAATTCGCCTGTCGCGGATTTTAAGAGCGATTCCTACGATTATATGTATTCGGTCAATAAGGACACCGGCAAGATCCAGATAGATTGTGAGCCGGGTAATCTTTTCGCGCAGTATGAGGTGTCTGATACCGATCTTAAGTTCGGTGACAACAACATAACCATAGATGTAACGGCTCAGGACGGTGTTACGAAGACACAGTACAGGATCGTGGTAAACAGGCCTTCTCAGGTCTCATCGGGAACTGCAGCCTTTTTTGACAGTAAGGATAAGCTCTTTACTTTTGTTTCGAGACCTGACGATGTAAATATCCCATCAGGCTTTACGGAGACCACCATGACGATCAACGGTTATGAGGTCCCGTGCTTTGTAAGCGACGGCCTTACGCAGGTGCTCATCTATGTTCTCGATGAAGAAGGAAATACTGATTTCAGAGTATATAATCCGAAGTCCAATAAAGTCACGAATTACAGTGCCGAGAATTCGATCTTCCTTAGAAGTTCGCTCTTCACGGTGAAGAACCTTCCTAAGGGTGTCACGGCTCCGAAGGGCTTTATGTCGGTCAAGGTATGGATCGAGGGCAGAGAATATAAGGGCTTCGTGAACGCATCCGGAACCGTCATCTTTTATCTCGAGATCGAGAACGGAAGTAAGGGTTTTTACGAATACCATCAGGACACGCAGTCCTTCAGCAAATACGAGGGTGATGATAACAAGACTGACAAGATCTACAATGTTCTTTTCCACATCTGTCTCATTATTGCCATCGTTGAAGCTTTGCTTATAATCATCATTGTTTATGTGGTCAGGAGATTCCGTAAGGAAAGAGTAAATCCGAGACCAAGAAGGGTATGACATGGAACTTATCAAGATAATCAAGGGCGGGGACGATCTTACGCCCAAGCAGCAAAAGAGCCGCGAAGTCATAATGTATCTCATCTGCGGCGGTCTTACGACTGTCGTTAATCTTTTGAGTTTTGCGATATTCGATTACTTCGTCAAGGCAGAAAAGAACGTCACTTTCATCAAGTGGGATTTCGACCTCTATCTTCTCCTGAACCAGACGATCGCCTGGCTTTTGGCCGTGATCTGCGCATTCGTCACGAACAGGCTCTTTGTCTTCAGATCGAACGGAAACCCTCTGGTTGAATTCTTTGCCTTTACGGCCTCCAGAGTAGCTACTTTCTTCATCTTTGAGCTCGGCACGTTCGCGCTCTTTGTCATGCTTTGCGAAAACGTCATGGGAATTCCCAAAGACACGGTGATGTTCTCTCTTTTTGGCTACGACGTCACCTATCTGTTCATAATAAAGCTCGTGAATTCCGTGATCCTTGTCATCGTGAATTACATCCTGAGCAAACTTTTCATATTCAAAAGACATAAAGAAGGAAATGAGAATGAAAACACCTGATCTTCTCGAAAAAGCTTTGAAGTTCGGAATTAACCTCGGCCTTGACCGCATGCTGAAACTTCTGGATCTTCTTGGAAACCCGCATAAGGATCTAAAGGTCATCCACGTGGCAGGCACCAACGGCAAAGGTTCCGTGGTAACTGTCTTATCTTCGATACTCGCCCAGAGCGGCAAAAAAGTCGGCATCTTTACTTCGCCGTTTCTTGAGCGATTCACGGAGAGGATCCGTATCCTTGACGGCAGAGAAGACCTTCTGAGATTCGTTGAAGATGATTCCACCGGTGAGATCGACAAGGAAAGCCTTGACCGTTATCTCGACATGGCCTCAAAGGCAATAGACGAGATGACTTCGCAGGGATACGAGAACCCGACAGAGTTCGAGATCATAACCGCTGTGGCATTTCTCTACTATAAAGAGCAGAACGTGGACGTTGCTGTCCTCGAGACCGGTCTTGGCGGCAGGCTCGATTCCACCAATGTAGTTGATAAGCCGCTCCTTACCGTGATAACGGCGATCGGCCTTGATCATACGGAGATCCTGGGAGATACGGTCGGAAAGATCGCAGCCGAGAAAGCGGGTATCTTCAAACCGGGCGTTGAAGCGATCGTTTTCGAGCCAAAGAATATGATCCTTACAAAGTCTCAGCAGGACGAAGTAAGAGAAGTGCTCATTAAGGAAGCAAAGGAAAGAGGCGCCAAGCTCAAGTTCAGTTCTCCTTCGAACAAGCGCACCTTCTATACCAAGGAAGGACCAATGAGGTTTACCTGTGACGGTTTTGAGGACGGTATAGAAACTACGCTTCTTGGAGCTCATCAGGTAAATAACATCGTCCTGGCTGCGGACTGTGCGAGATTTCTTAAGATAAAAGAGAAGGATATAAAGGAAGGGATCAGACTTTCCAGATGGAAAGGACGAGTTGAGTTCTTAAGTAACGATCCGCTCGTCATCATGGATGGCGGTCATAATCCCCAGGGCCTTAAGAGTTTGTCCGATGCCCTGACCAGGATATGCGCAGGTAAGCTCAAGACTACGGGGCTGAGGCTTCTCATGGGCGTAATGGCTGATAAGGATGTCCCGAACATGCTCAAGATCTTGAGGTCTTCGGGTATCGAGATCACGGAAGTCTATGCGACAACGGTCGATAACAAAAGGAGCATGAAGGGCTCCGAGCTTTGTGATAGACTTAAACTTGTGTATAATGAACAGGTTGAAACAACGGCCTTTGACGATGCGAAGACAGCTGCGCAGAGCGCACTTCTGAGAACGCTCAAAGACGGTAAGCCTTTACTTGTTACCGGATCGCTCTATCTGGTAGGCGAAGTAAGGGGAAGACTTAAGGAAATATTGAAGGAGCAAGGCTCATGAACGATTACAGACAGCTGGCTATGTCAATAGCTGCGATAACCGAAGAGGATCTCATCCTTTTCAAGGTATCCGCAGACGAGAAGGCCCACATAGTAGGTCAGTACAATCGCGCGCTGGTAAATGCACAGGGGGACGGAACGGATGTCGCTCAGATCTTCCTGAAACCGCTTATCGCAAAGTACCCTTCGTGGGGTGATGCGGCACTTGTTTTCGGACTTTGTCTTGCACGTGAATATCAGTTTAAGAGAGCTGAAGAGAGTCTCGAGTTTGCGATCAACAATATCCTCAGTACTGAGATCAACCTTCAGATCGCTCAGGAGGCACTTCGCATGGTCCGTGAGGACGCGAAGAACCCGATCCCGCAACAGACCGTATCAGGTGCAAGGCAGGAGAAGGGCTCGATGGTATCCGAGATGGGCGCAGTAGGCGACAGACGCGGAATGCAGGCTCCGATCCTTATGAGGGCATCACGTAATCCTGCCAAGGCTCAGATGGCATCAGATAAGGAGAGGCGCGAGATAATGATGCGCGCTGCTTCCTCCAACGGTGAACTTCCTGATGACGATATCATGGTAGATATCCCGTCAACACCGCAGGACCGCGTAAAGATGACGGTAAGGATAATCGTAGGAGTACTGATCCTTGCAGCCGTTATCTGTCTTATATATTTCCTCCTGGTACCTGCCATCGGCAAGGTAAAGAAGGCGGATGATACGAATAAGCGTCTGGAGTATCTGACTCAGAAACTCGGTGAGAACAAGGATGACCCTGAAGTTAAGGCGATCCTTGATGACTATATCAAGAAGTACGATATCGATCTCGACGCCAAGAGCGATGAGACTACTACAGAGGCTGAGGCTTCAACTTCCAAGGAGACAGAGACAACAACCGAGGCTACAACGGAAGCAACTACGGAATCTTCTCTCGAGCCGTCTTTTGCTACTGAAGCAGAAGAAACGGCAGAGACTGCGGAAGGTGAGACGGCAGAGACCGCTTCCGAGACAGTTGAAGGTGAGGGCGAGACCGAGGCTACTGAAGCAGAGCAGGCCTGATTATATCGAGTGCATAACATAAGCCTTTTGACCGACTTTAATTGTAGGCAAAAAAGCAATCGCATCTTCGATGGCAAATGGGCGTTTATGCTGTAAAATACCAACTATAAACAACTTCGTTTGGAGGTTATCATGAAATACATCAGTACAAGAGGATTTGACGGCAAGTTTTCCGCGAGTGAAGCTATCGTAAAGGGTATCGCTCCTGACGGCGGACTTTTTGTTCCTGAATCCATTCCTTCAATTTCCAAAGACGAGATCGAAGAGATGATGAACATGGAGTTCTTCCAGATCTCCGCACGCGTCATTTCCAAGTTCCTTGAAGACTTCACGGAAGACGAGCTCCTTGAATATACAAGAGCAGCATATGATCCTGAGAAGTGGGAAGAAAAGGTCGTTCCTCTTGTCCAGCTCAATCAGTATAACGACAGGGAATATATCCTTGAACTGTGGCATGGTCCTACGGCAGCATTTAAGGATGTCGCTCTCCAGCTTTTGCCACACCTCATGACAGCTTCCATCCGTAAGACAGGTGAGTCCAAGAAGATCTGTATCCTCACTGCTACATCAGGTGATACAGGTAAGGCTGCTCTCGAAGGATTTAAGGATCTTCCGGGAACAGAGATCAT
>CAMVBS010000049.1 GCA_947165785.1 uncultured Clostridia bacterium
TCATAGAAGATTACGTCCGTAAGAGGATGGATTTAATGTGACAAATGATAGGGGGTGTCTCAATTTAGTTTTGAGACACCCCCTTTTCGATGATCATACAGAAAGATATCAGGATCTCTCGGACAGGATCTTCTGTACTCTGTCATTGATGTAGGAGATAGTCTCGTCTATCGACCTGTCTCCTGAGAAGTAGCCTCCGAGCTCTTCAGTTATTACCATATCGATCTCC
Organism: uncultured Clostridia bacterium; assembly: GCA_947165785.1. GTDB lineage: Bacteria > Bacillota > Clostridia > Saccharofermentanales > Saccharofermentanaceae > Saccharofermentans. The sequence goes on from CAMVBS010000049.1 coordinate 230, forward strand.
ATGTCAGTATATCTGAAGGACGAGGTGTTCTTGATGGATCCGATATAGTTATCGATCAGCTGTTCGTTGGAAATGCCCAGACCCATGTCGACCAGATTATCCATCGTGAAACCGTTGTGTGACATAAGATTACTTGCATAGGTATTCATTTCCTTACCTTCGTACTCTGCGCATTTCCTGCAATAATCCATATTTATGTTGTTGCTGTATGAACCCGGTGTTGCAAAATCGCATTTGACGGTAAAGTTCAGGAAATCCCTGATGCCTTCTTCACACTCTGTTCCCTTAACTGCGGAGATGGACTGATCGAAGGTAGCATAAGGACCTTCAGCTCCTTCTGACGGAGTACCAAGGAGGACCGCTGTCATGATCCCCCGGCTTCCGCCGATATATTCCTTGTAACTGAATACGTTGGTAAAAACAGCTGCAGGCTTAGGTGCTTCGTCCTTGACGTAGATCTCCATTTCTTCGCTTGGCATACTGACATTCTCAGCAAAGTTATCTTTGGCATATTGGCAGAAATTACGGAAATCCTCACGGTCAAAATCCGCTTTGTTCGTCTCTATGCATGGTGTCATATTAAAGCAGTTCCTGATAAAGTCCATTCTGGTATTGTTGAATGACGCTGCAAAAGGATCCGTGCCGTTACAGACGTCTGAAACAAAAGCCGTGTACTCATCAAAGGTAAATCCCATCTTGCCCTCATCTACATTCTTGGCTTTGGTCATTATGCCGTTTGTCGTGAATGATATCGGGAATGAATAGATCTTACCGTTATACTTGGCTGCCTCATAGATGTTGTCAAAGATCAGCGCCTTGTTATCTTCGCTCAGATAATCCGAGATGTCGATCAGGAATTCGTCTCTGAAGAATCGTATGTTGCTGCAGTTAAAAACGATATCCGGCATGTCTTCAGAGTTAAGAGTCAGATAGAGGTCCCCGCCGTCAGGCATTGATCTGAGGTAGTACTTATCACTTGATTCATTAAATGCAACTATGGCATCCCCCGTGAACTCATCTATCCCGAACCCTTCACCGACGCAATAATCGATGATCTGTTTACCTGCATTAGGATTCTTATCTGCTTTCTTAAGGACCGTAATCGAATACCTGTCGAAAAAACTGCTTACACTGTTCGATAAAAGTATCGTTCGATCTTCCGTATGTGAATAGACGTAAGTGTCCTGTGAAGGCGAGATGCAGCCGTAATCAAAGTTAAAGTCGTTAAGTGAGATGACATCCGTAAATGTGTCATCATCCATATTGTATTTCATTATCGAATTACTATATGGTGATATGGAATAGAAATCGCCTTCGATACTTGTCCTTAATGTATCGTCAAATTCCGGAGTATCGGAAGCGTCTTCTTCCACGATCTCGCTATAAGGATCAAATGTCTTGTCATTCTTGACTTCTCCCGTATTGAGGTCTACATCGAAGATAATGATCTTACCGCCTAATGAATTTGTCGTGAAGCGAAGAGTATCCTTTTCAGTTAAATACACGTTCTTTATCTCCCGGATCGGAGTATCGGCAAAGTATTTCTCCAGCTCCGTAGTACAGATGAATTCCTCACCCTTGAAGATCTTGAGCAGATGATTACTGTCTGTGGAATTGACCTTCTGGCAGACGAAGATGCCGTAGTCTTCCGTGCTTACCAGATAATCGAACCAGATCTCCGTATAATACAATTCCTTAACGGTATGAAGATCAGTGATCTTTCCCGTATCAAGATCGAGCTTACCAAAACAGATATCAATGGCAAATGTTCCGATCTCAGGTACGCATTCAGCCAGGACTATGGCATTATCTTTGGTTCCGAACATTGATGAAATGGTTATCCTGTCGTATTGATCATCTACATCGGATACGATAGGCGTATCGATGATCTTGTTTCCTTCGAGATCGTAACCGATAAGGATACTTCCGCCTGACAGATCATCATAGTCTATCTTAGTGTAAATGCCGTATACGGTGTCATCCAGGATTGTTAAAGCCGCACAGTCCATCTCTTCCGAAGCGTCGAGTTCGATCCCGGGATCCACATCAAAACTCACTGAATCATACCAGGTATCGTCTTCCTGAATGATCTTTACGGTGCCTTTTGATGTCTTACCGCAGCCCGTAAAGATGATGCTCGAAAATAAGACCGTTGAAATCAGCGTAGCTGAGATCAAGGTCCTGAAAAACCTCATTATTCTCATATAAAATCCTCCCATAAGCACCATCAGTGCTTACTAGGAGGATAGCATCTGATTCTATATCTAATCAAATTACAGTTTTGTAAGAATGCCGTCAGATATAATTCGGCTCGATGCCTTCAGGTCTTAAGATCTCGAAATCTACCATCTCGACATCCTCTTCTTTCCAGTCAGGCATCTTGGCTGTGCAATACTCACAGTCGCAAGGGATTACCGAGAAATAGTTACCGCCGCAGTATGCGTAATTCGTGAATGCACGGGAATAACCTGTAAAACCGATGGAATTATAGTAGACCATGTGACAATCTACTTCTCCGGCTTCTACCATCCTGTACGCGATAACGATAGCCCATTCGGAATCCTTGGACCTGGCAAGATTACATTCACCGGTCTCTCTGTCGACGACCGTAAACTGTCCCGGACGCTTCAAAGTGGAGATAACCGTCTTGGTAGGCCAGCTCTTACAATTGACTCGGTTAAGTACCGAGCAGGCAACAAGTACCTTGTCTGTGATGTTCTCATCGCTGTCGGCGCCTTCGCCTTCGACTACACGTGCAAAGAAGATGAAGTCATTGGTGGAAAGGCCGCACGCATATGCCTTGACTTCCGTAGGCATATAGTAACGCTCCGCGTCAGTTGCGTACTCCCACATCATCTTATACCTTGCCTCGCGCTCTTCCTTAGTCTCGCGATCGATGGCTGCCGCTACAGGCGTACCGAACGTGAAGAAGACAAGACTGCTCACAAGCGATAATGAAAGCAATTTTAATCTTAAAATATATAACCCCCCTTTTCGCATATATCGAAAAGTATGAATATAATACTACCGTTCCACCCCAAAAATCAAATAATTTTTTAAATATGTCATATATAGGTGATATTTTGTACAAGACCACAATATGTAGTGGACAGGAAACCTTTCCTGCCTCTCGAAAAAGTGAAGTGGAACTTACGATAAAGGAATAATTTATTTATCGCTCCGAATCTGATAGAATGTACAAAGTGTTTTTGTAACGGAGGAAATTATAAATGGCAAAGATAATCCTCACCGGAGACCGTCCTACAGGCAGACTTCACCTGGGACACTACGTAGGTTCTCTCAGAAGAAGAGTTGAACTTCAGAATTCCGGCGAATTTGACAAGATATTTATCATGATCGCAGATGCTCAGGCTCTTACCGATAACTTCGATAACCCGGGCAAGATCAGAGACAACATAATCGAGGTCGCACTGGACTACCTTTCTGCAGGACTTGATCCTGAGAAGGTAAACATCTTCATCCAGTCAGAGGTAACAGAACTTACAGAGCTTACGTTCTACTACATGAACCTCGTTACACTTTCAAGACTCGAGAGAAATCCTACAGTTAAGACCGAGATCCAGCTTCGTAACTTCGAGACCAGCATCCCGGTAGGTTTCCTGAACTATCCTATCAGTCAGGCATCTGATATCACGGCATTTAAGGCTACTACTGTTCCTGTAGGTGAGGATCAGCTCCCTATGATCGAGCAGGCACGTGAGATCGTCCGTAAGTTCAATTCAACATACGGCGAAGTCCTCGTTGAGCCTGATGCACTTCTTCCTAATAACTCCGTATGCTCCAGACTTCCGGGTACAGACGGCAAGGCTAAGATGAGTAAGTCACTCGGCAACTGCATCTATCTTTCCGATACACCTGAGGAGGTCTCCAAGAAGGTCATGAGCATGTTCACAGACCCTAACCACCTTAAGGTCAGCGATCCGGGTTCACTCGAGGGCAACACGGTATTCACGTACCTCGATGCATTCTGCAAGGATGAGCACTTCGAGAAGTACTGCCCTGATTATAAGAACCTCCAGGAAATGAAGGATCACTATCAAAGAGGCGGTCTCGGAGACGTTAAGGTCAAGAGACTTCTCATAAACGTACTCGAAGATGAGCTTGCTCCTATCAGAGCACGCCGTGCCGAATACGAGAAGAACATCAAGGGCGTTTACGATATCCTCAAGAAGGGAACGGATGCAGCTAAGAAAGAAGCGGCACAGACTCTGTCAGAGGTCAAGGCGGCGATGAAGATCAACTACTTCGAAGATCCGTCACTCCTTGAAGGATGGCAGGAAAAATACAACGGATAAGATCAAAGACGGGAAGTTCGATAATGAATTTCCCGTTTCTTAATTGGAGTACTGATGGACGGCAAAACATTCTATTACTGGTTTGAGCCCCGCATAATGGAGTGGCTTCAAAGGACCCTGGGAGAATTCGGAGGCACGCTCGCGAGATTCTTTACCCTGTTCGGTGAAGAAATGATCCTCATTGCCATTCTCGGCTTCATATACTGGTGCTGGAACAAGGAATACGGCAAGATCATCGGAGTAAATATCGTGACCGGAATATGTGCCAGTATCCTTCTTAAGAACGTTGTACTCCGTAAAAGACCTTACATGGTTCACGATAACATCAAGTGTCTTAAGCCCATCAACGATAACGCCGATGCTTCCGACATAAGTGCGCAGGGTTACTCCTTTCCGAGTACCCATTCGACCAACAGCGCCTGTGTCTATACAACGCTTCCTTTTATGTTCAGGCATAAGATCTTCAAGATCCTTGCCGTCATACTTCCACTTATCGTCGGACTGTCTAGGATAATGCTCGGTATGCATTATCCTACGGATGTTCTCGTGGGGTGGGGACTCGGCGCTGTTGTCGGTATCGGTCTTACAGTCCTTCAGAAAAAACTCAAGCGCAGATGGATACTCTATCTGATCATCTTTCTTATCAGCGCCGCAGGCATCTTCTACTGCAGAACCGAAGACTATTTCACCAGCCTCGGGATCATGATCGGGCTGTTTTTATCCATGCCATTCGAGAAGAGATTCGTTGATTTCAAGAATACAAGAAACCCGCTTTTCTGCATACTGAGAATAGTGGGTGGATTTCTTGTCTATCTTGTCTTAAATGTTGTTCTGAAACTTCCACTTTCCGACGAGTTCCTACACGCTCAGGATATGCCGTCATTCCTTTTCAGAACACTCCGCTATGCGGTGATCGTATTCGTTGCCATCGGCATCTATCCGATGCTGTTCAAACCCGTTGAAGACAAGATCACAAAACTTTGGCAAGGAAGGTCTTCAAACGCTCGTTCGTAGGATTCGTGAAGATCTCGTCCGGAGTTCCCTCCTCAATGATCTTGCCGTCATCCATGAAGATCACTCTTGTAGCTACTTCGCGGGCAAATCCCATCTCGTGAGTGACGACTGCCATCGTCATTCCTGACTTGGCAAGATCTTTCATAACATCAAGGACCTCGCCTACCATCTCAGGATCGAGAGCCGATGTCGGCTCATCGAAAAGGAGAACATCGGGAGACATGCAAAGCGCACGAACGATGGCGATACGCTGTTTCTGACCGCCTGAGAGCTGGCTAGGATAAGCCTTGGCACGGTCTTCCAATGCGACCTTGGCAAGGAGCTCGCGAGCTTTCTTTTCCGCGTCTTCCTTTGACATCTTGAGAAGCTTAGTTGGTGCGAGCGTCATGTTTTCGATGATGGACAGATGAGGGAAGAGATTGAAATGCTGGAATACCATTCCCATCTTCTGTCGCAGCTTGTTGATGTCGGTGGACGGAGAAGTGATATCAATGCCTTCGAATGTGATGGTTCCTGAAGTTGGTCTTTCAAGAAGGTTGAGGGAACGAAGGAAAGTCGATTTACCGGAACCTGAAGGTCCTATGATAACGAGGACTTCACCTTTCCTGATATCTGTCGTGATACCGTCGAGAGCCTTGATGGCGCCCATATTATAGTGTTTGCACAGATCCTTTACTGAGATAAGGACTTCATTGTTATCAGCGCTCACTGTTTCTTAACCTCCTCTCGAGTACGGATACGAGTTTACTGAAGAAGATGACGATTATGAGGTAGATCCCTGCAACAGCCAGAAGAGGCATGAATGCAGAGAATGTACGGCTCCTTATTACGTCGCCGCCTCGTGTCAGGTCCATGATACCTACGTAACCTGAAACGGATGTTTCCTTGATGAGAACGATAAATTCGTTAGCAAGTGCAGGAAGGACATTCTTAAATGCCTGCGGGATTATGATATAGACCATAGTCTGGATATAGTTGAAACCCAGTGAACGGCCTGCTTCGAACTGACCGTTGTCGATGCTCATGATACCGGATCTTATGATCTCCGCAACATAGGCTCCCGAGTTAAAGCCGAATGCGAGAACTGCTACGAGGACCTGATTCGTCGAAGAAGCAAAGATGATGTAGTAAGTGATCATGAGCTGAACTACTACAGGGGTTCCTCTGATGACGGTAAGATAAACGTTCGTGATGATGTTAAGGATCTTAAGGAGGACCTTGCCGAATCCCGGGCGCATGTCCTTAATGGTCTTATCGTGAGTCGATCTTATGATCGCGGCGATGACACCGAGTATGACACCGAGAATGACTGCCAGGAATGTGATCTCCAAGGTCATGAGAAGACCCTTTACGAGATACATATAGCGGTCTTCGTTGACAAAGTTAAGAACGAAGTCGTCATGGATCTTCTGAGCCCATGTCGGAAGGGCGAGACAGATCCTGCTGCCGGCCGATAGCATATTTATCATTGGGAAATCCCCCTTAAATTCTCCTTTTATTATGAGACTCTTATTCTAAATAAAAAAAAGGCGGAAATAAAGCCTTTTTCCGCCTTTCGTATTTTTTTGTTGAAACTGTCCAATCAGCCTTCTGAAGGGATGTACTTCTCGATGATGGCTGGGATCGTGCCGTCTTCAGTAAGTTCCTTGAGGGCTGTGTTGACCTGATCGAGAAGCTCTGTGTTGTCCTTATTAAGGCACATAGCATAGTCCTCAACAGCATAAGGAGTCTCGAGGATCTTAAGGCCTTCGTTAGCCTCTACAAAGGACTTTGCAGGCTCGTTATCGATAACGACTGCGTCAACTTTGCCGGATGCGAGTGCGAGGACTGCATCGTTACCTTTGTTGAAACGGACTACGCGCTCTTCGCCTACACCGCCGTCCTCAGTGGATGAAGACATGTAGATGTCACCGGTCGTACCCTGCTGAACGCCTACCTTGTAGTCACCTTCGAGAAGAGAATCGATATCTGTGATAGCTGAATCCTCTGTTACGATGATGGACTGGATACCTGTAGCATATGTGGATGAGAAGTTAACAGCCTGCTTACGCTCGTCCGTAACTGTCATGCCTGCCATACCGATATCGTATTTGTTGCTCTGAACACCTGCGATGATGGAGTCGAACTCAACGTCCTGGATCTCGAGCTCGAGACCGAGCTTATCGGCTACTGCCTTTGCGATCTCAGCGTCGATCCCTACGATCTTGTCGCCTTCATAGTACTCATATGGCGGGAAATAAGCATTTGTTGCCATGATGAGCTTACCTTTTTGAACTGTGAGGTCTTTCTTGGATGAGCAGCTTGCGAATGCAAGACCCATTGTAAGGATAAGACCTACAGCAATGATCTTATTAAGTAGATTCTTCATAACTTGCCTCCTGGTAATCTTTATCGAGAAGTCTCTCGACACAAGGATTGTATCACACAATTGCAAACGGCGTTTTTTCGTTTTTTCGAAAAAGTTAATATGAGCGGAAAAAGCCTTGAAATATTATCTTGCCCTTCTGTGCATCTTGCTCTTGAACGTGTCGATATAAAGACCCGGGTGGAACAGGATGAGAAGAGGGAAGAGCTCCAGACGGCCTGCGAGCATGTCGAACATCAGGACATACTTGGAGAAATCGTTAAAGAACGAGAAATTCGATGTCGGACCTACGAGGTTCAAGCCCGGACCGATGTTGTTCATGGTCGCGAGGACGGCCGAGAAGTTGGTCGCGAAATCGTAGTTTTCGATGGAGATAAGAAGGACGGATACAAAGAATATGACCATGAAAGTAATGAAGTAGACGTTGATCGCACGAACGACCTCGTGTTCTACCGGCTTGCCGTCCATCTTGACCTTGCTTACGCGCTTCGGGTGGATGTAGTTCTTAAGTTCCTTGCCGATCGTCTTGATGAGTACCACGAGACGGGTAACTTTGATACCGCCGCCCGTTGATCCCGCGCAGGCTCCGACGAACATCAGGATAACGAGTACGACCTTACATACGTCAGGCCAGAGGTTAAAGTCCGCAGAGGAATAACCTGTTGACGATATGATGGAAGAAACCTGGAACACCGTGTGTGTCATGGCCTCAGAAGGTGTTGCGAAGAGGTCCTTTACGTTAAAGAAGATGATCGCGATGGCTCCTGCGATGATAAGCAGATAGTAATGGATCTCCTCGATCATAAAGGCTTTCTTGAACTGCCTGAACAGGAGAAGGTAATAGATATTAAAGTTAAGACCGAACATGATCATGAAGATCGCAACGACCCACTGGATATACGGCGAGAAACTCATGAAACTGTCATTTCTTATGCCGAATCCACCGGTACCTGCAGTACCGAATGATGTCATGATGCTGTCAAGAGCGTCCATGCCGCCGAACATGAGAAGGATGACCTCAACAGCGGTAAGGAAAAGATAGATGATGTAAAGTATCCTCGCGGTGTGCCTTACCTTAGGAACGAACTTGCCGACTGAAGGTCCCGGGCTTTCCGCACGCATGAGGTTGATATGCGATCCGCCGCTCATCGGAACTACTGCAAGAAGGAATACGAGAACGCCCATACCTCCGATCCAGTGCGTAAAGCTTCTCCAGAATAGGTAGCAGATCGGCATGGATTCCACTTCCGGAAGGATGCTCGCACCTGTCGTCGTAAAGCCCGATACAGTCTCGAAAAGCGCATCGGCAAATGAAGGAATGACTCCCGACAGGTAAAACGGCAGAGCACCAACGATACTCATGATGATCCAGCTCGATGCGGTAGCAACGCAGCCTTCCTTAAGATAGAAGACTGTGTCGGTCGGCTTGCGGAATGCCAGAGGAATGCTGATGAGAGCAGCTCCCGCAGAAACTATAAGGAACCACATGAAGCCCTCGTCATGCCTTATAAGACCTATGATGAAGGGTAGGAGCATGAAGACTGCTTCTATCCTTAAGACGTAACCCCAGATGTATCGGATGATCTTCGTATTCATCTCTTACCTCAGGATATCGTTGATATCTGTAAGACCCTTGTGGGTCGTAACTATCATGACGTTATCGCCGTCCTCGATCATATCCTGACCTGACGGGATCTTGGCTACACCGTTATGCGAGATGAAGGCGATGAGAAGGTTGTCCTTGAGCTTTAGGTCCTTGAGAGCCTTGCCCGTTACATTCGGTGCGTCCGTTACTGAGAATTCGATCGCCTCGACCCTGTTATCGAAAAGGTGATACAAAGTCTCGATATTACCGATGGAGGCCTTCTTCGCACGGACATATGCAATGATGGCTTCGGATGTGATGTACTTAGGATAGATGACACTTCCGAGGTTTAAGTTGTTTATTACCTCGGTAAAGCCGATCCTGTTGACCTTGGTGATGACCTTGGCGTTGGAGACCTGCTTGGTGTAAAGCGTCAGCATGATGTTCTCTTCGTCGATACCCGTAAGAGGGACTACCGAGTCGAAGTCCTCGATACCTGCTTCCTTAAGGAAGTCCTGGTTTATACCGTCGCCGTTAAGGATAACGGCCTTCGGAAGGAGGGTCGACAGAAGTTCGCAGCGCGCCCTGTCGCTCTCGACGATCGTTACTTCGATGCCTCGTCTCAAAAGCTCGCCTGCGAGATAATATGCGGATCTTCCTCCGCCGATGATGAGAGTATTCTTTACCTGTCTTGTCGCAAAACCGATCTTGGAAAGGAACTGTTTTCCGGATTTACGGGTTGCTGCAAAGGAGATGATGTCGCCCTTATGAAGTTCGAAGCTTCCTGAAGGGATGGTGATCTCGTTATCGCGCTCGACGGCGCAGATCAATATGTCGTTGGTAATATTCATGCCGAGATGAGAGATCGTCATTCCGTCAAGGATATTGTCGTCAGGGATCTTTATCTTGATGAGTTCGGCCTGACCGTGAGCAAATGAGTTGACTTCAAGAGCCGTCGGAAGATAAAGGATCCTCGCGGTCTCTCTTGCTGCCTCGAGATCAGGGTTGATGATGAGTGCAAGGCCGAGTCTCTCACGAAGATAATTGGATTCCTTACTGTAGTCAGGAGTCCTTACACGGGCTATGGCTGCACATTTACCGAATTGCTTGGCGATGATGCAGCAAAGAAGGTTAAGTTCGTCGGAACCCGTAACCGCGATCAGTACGTCAGCTTTGTCGACGCCTGCATCATTTTGTGATTCCAGACTGGCGCCGTTGCCGATAATGCCCATTACATCGTAGAGGTTAGCCAGTTCCTGAACTTTCTGCGGATCTGTGTCGATGATGGTTATATCATGACCTTCTTCGCTCAATTGTTCCGTCAAGGTGGCGCCGACCTTACCGCAGCCGATGATAACGACTTTAAGTCCCGTTGATGACTTCATTACAGTTTCTCCCGAAAAAATGATACTTCAATCTTACTATTATTTTTACTAAAATAAAGTAAAAAAATGTACAAAAGGAGCCCCGTTAATGGAGGATTATCCATTTATAGTTGACGAATTGAGCCTTCGCGCGTTTGTGCGATTCGAGATATCCTATGCCGAGATGACTGAGAACAGCAACAATGTTGTTTTCGATGAGCATAAGCTGACCTTGGAAGATCTCGAGATCGCGATAAAGAACATGAAAGCTGCAAAGGTTACCCGCAAGATTTTCTGCGAGGACTGGTATGAGCATGTTTTCATCGGACTTCGCGAGGAGCTGGGAGTCACGTATAATGACCGTCTGTCAACGGGAGTCCTTACCGTCTTTAACAAAGAGAAAGACATGGTCGACTGCCTTTTCATGTGGTGCAAGGACCAGTACGAGAAGTATCTCGATAAGATCGGAGACGACGAGAAGATCAACTTCTCCGAGTGCCTGAGAAGTATCAAATACTATAACGACAACTTAGATCTCGAGGTCCCGAAGCGTAAGTTCACCGCCATGATGAAGCGCTCATCCCTAAGGGGACTCGGAACCACCTCGAACATCAATTCGGCGCCTCTTGAAAGGCGCATCCTTTTCAAGAAATTCGTAAACGACCTCTCGAAAACGGGAGACGTTATAGGACTTCGCGCCAAGGGATTCTCACTCCTTTTCGGAAATGTGTGTTTCAAAAAGGATGTGGAAGCAGCAAAAAAGCTCTTCCTCGACCTTTATAACGACGGCGAAGATCCCCGTACAGCAGACCTTCTGGGAGACCTGTACTACGGTTATTTTGACAGCAAGCCCGATTATGCGACGGCTTTTCAGTATTACACGATAAGTGCTTTTGACGGCAACGCTGAATCGCTGATGAAGGTAGCCGAGATGCTGAGTGAGGGCAAGGGCATCGTAAAGAACGAACCGGTTTCCAAGGCTATCGTGCTCAGCCTTTTCGAGCAGACGTGTACGGAGTTTTGCAGGGGGATATTCTCCAGCTATTTTGCCGAGGCTGCGCTCCTTCTGGGAAAGTTCTGCAACAGAGGTGTCTCAGATAAGCGCGATGCGTCGGAGGCATTCAAGTACATAAACATCGCCAAATATGCGATGGAACGAAGGCTCAAGGAATACCGTGTCGCTTCGGACGAGGCTGAGATGGAGGAGATACGTGTCCTTCACGAGGCACTTTCCAAGGAAGTCGGCAGCAATCCGAATGCCTCAAGCATAATATCCGATGTTCCGAATCTCCTTCTTACGGCGATGTCGGACGGATATTCGGTCCATGTTGAGGTAAAGCCTTATAAGAACGAGTTCAAGCTCATTACAAGAAGGCTTCGCAAGAGGGGAGAAGAGCACCCTTCGGGTATCTTCATGGATTTCCCTCTGATCGAATACTGTGAGCTCACGAATGTCGTGGAAGAATACTTCCCCAAGAATTCCGTGATCCGTATCAGGGGAAAGAAAAAGAGCTTCATCGCCGACGAGATGGTCTTCGATTCCAAGACCAAGGTCAGCGAGTTCAAGTTCAAGGGAGAATCGGTAGCCTGGATCAAGGCGAACATGTATATAGCAAAGTTTCGGTAGGTGAATGATGGGAAGACCCGAGAAAAGCGTTGTTCAGGCGCTTATAAAAGAACTTCAGGATGCGGATAAGAGGCTGAGCGAGACGGCAGCAACGATTGCGAGGCACAGAAGGGATGTAAGGACCTATTACACCGAACTGTGTAAGCGCGGCGTGGATAAGTCTTTGTCCGAAGTCCCGATCGAATCGCTCAATACCGAATCAGATGGTATCAATGTGACGGCGCTTCGATCCGCAGGACTTGTAAAGCTTACCGATGTGCTTGGAAAGTCGGCCGATGAACTTAAGTCGGTTCAGGGCATCGGTGATGTGATGGCCCAGAAGATCGTCCAAAACGCAGCTGACAGCAAAGACAAGATCGAGAAGAACTTTACGTTGAGGATCTCGGCGGATGACACCAAAGATCCTGCGGTAGAGGGCTTTATCACGGAACTTTATTACCTGATGAAGCTCGGGACGTTGGACGATGACATCGAGGCCCTTCACAAAGTCGGCCATTATCAGATAATCGAGAATGCCGATAAGGCAGCAGCCATAAACGTTGCCGGCATCAAGTGGATGTTCTACTCCGAACAGACGAAGAACGAGAGGCTCAATGCCTATAACACGCTCCTTAAGCTCAAGAACGAAGGCTATGTCGAGAGGACCAACGTCCTCCTGGGATCTTATTCCGAAGCCGTAAAGGACGTAAGTTCCGCGAATGCTGTGGCTCAGTTCACATCGAACACGGCTCCGTTCTTTGCCCTCATGGACAAGCTGTTCGGCAAGAATGCCGTCAAGGACGAAGAGCAGGTAATGGGCCTTCCGGAGGACGTCATCAAGGCGATCAACGAGTTTAAGCTCGACACTTCTCTGATGATCGCGACGCTTCGTTCCTATCAGGAATTCGGTACCAAATATATCCTTTGTCAGCAAAGAGTCCTTCTGGGTGATGAGATGGGTCTTGGTAAGACCATGCAGGCGATAGCGGCCATGGCGCACCTTACGGCAGGCGGACTTACTCATTTTGCCGTCGTCTGTCCAGTCTCTGTCATGGTCAACTGGGCAAGAGAAGTTGAAAAGCACAGTAAGCTCAAGACGATAACCGTTCACGGCGATGACCGGAATAACCTTTTCGAGAGGTTCAAAGAAGAAGGCGGCGTCATGATAACGACGTATGAGACGATCGTAAGGCTCGACCTCGAGAACTGCCCGAAGATAGACATGCTCACGGTAGATGAGGCTCATTATGTCAAAAACCCTCAGGCGCAGCGCACGCAGGCTCTCCGTAAGCTCGCGGCCCTAAGCGGATACTGCCTTTTCATGACCGGTACCCCTCTCGAAAACAAGGTCGACGAGATGATCTTCCTCATAAGCATGCTCCGCGAGTCCCTGTCGGGCGAGCTTAACGGAATGAAATCAGTCTCAAAGGCCCCGGAGTTCAGGGCAAAGATAGCGCCCGTATATCTGAGGCGTGTCAGGGAGGATGTACTTAAGGAACTTCCTGAGAAGATCGAATCCGAGGAGTGGTGTGACCTGACGGCCAAAGAGTATGCCCTCTACGCCAAGGCTCTCATGTCCAAGAATGCGACCATGAAGACCCGCAAAGTCTCCTACGAAGTCGAGGACATCAGTGACTCCAGCAAGATCACAAGACTTCTCGAGCTGTGCGCCGAAGCCAAGGAATCCGGCCGCAAGGTCGTCGTATTCTCATTTTTCCTCGGCATCATCGAAAAAGTTGCTCAGGCGCTGGGAGAAGACTGCTTCGGAATAATCACAGGTGCAATACCGTCCGAAGAGAGGCAGGACATCATCGACAAGTTCGCCGAAGCTCCTGACGGCAGCGTCATCGTAAGCCAGATCATCGCAGGCGGTGTCGGACTTAACATACAGTGCGCAAGCGTGGTAATAATCTGCGAGCCGCAGTGGAAGCCGTCAACGGAGAATCAGGCCATATCCAGATGCTACAGGATGGGTCAGTCCAAGTCGGTACTGGTCTACAGGCTCCTGTCGGCAAAGACCGTCGATGAGGACATAATGGAGATCCTTCGTGAGAAGAGCAGTGTTTTCGATGAATTTGCGGATGAGTCTCAGATAGATGAAGTCAATAAGCAGATCATGGAAGAGATCGTCCAAAAGGAAAGAGAGAGACTCGGAATTACTGAGGCGGACATAGTTGACGATCAGGCCGAAGATGATGACGCAAAGGAAGAAATATCAAGTATAATAGACACATCAGATAACAAGGAGGGAGAATAATGGGTTTAAATTTCAGAAAGAGTATCTCTTTGGGACACGGATTAAAGATCAATCTGAGTAAGGGCGGACCGAGCCTGAGCTTCGGTAAGAAGGGCCTTCGCCAGACTATAAGCGCTTCCGGCAGAGCTACTACGACGGTAGGTATCCCGGGAACGGGTGTTTATTATTCCAAGCAGAAGAACGTAAAGAGCCTTTT
>CAMVBS010000050.1 GCA_947165785.1 uncultured Clostridia bacterium
TGACCTTCATAGGGAGACCGAAGCAGTTGATGAATCCGCCTGCATCAGCCTGATTATAAACGTCATCAGCCTCGAATGTAGCGATCTCAGGATCATAGAGGGAGAATGGTGACTTTGTACCTGCAGGTGTGCAGTTGCCCTTATAGAGCTTCATCTTAACTTCACCTGTAACAACTTTCTGTGTCTCATCAACGAAAGCAGAAAGTGCCTCACGGAGAGGATGGAACCACTGACCGTAGTATACAAGCTCGGAGAACTTCTGAGCTACGAGGTCCTTATAGTGGATCGTGTCACGCTCAACAGTCAAGAGCTCGAGCTCTCTGTGAGCTGCGAAAAGAAGTGTTCCGCCAGGTGTCTCATATACACCACGGCTCTTCATACCAACGAGACGGTTCTCAACGATATCAGCGATACCTACGCCGTTAGCACCTGCAACCTTGTTGCAGTATCTGAGAAGATTTGCAGGGGAAAGCTTCTGGCCGTCAACTTCTACAGGAACACCCTTCTCGAACTTGATAGTAACATATGTAGGTGTATCAGGAGCCTTCTCAGGAGAAACCATGAGCTCGAGGATCTTGTCGAGGTCAGGCTCGTTAGCAGGATCTTCGAGATCCATACCTTCGTGAGAGAGGTGCCAGAGGTTCTCGTCCTTGGAGTAGTTGTTTTCCTTTGTTACAGGAACTTCGATACCGCGTGCCTGAGCATAGTCGATCTCCTCGTCACGGGACTTGATGTCCCAGATTCTCCAAGGAGCAAGGATCTTCATATCAGGATCCAAAGCCTTGATGGAGAGCTCGAATCTTACCTGATCGTTACCCTTACCTGTGCAGCCGTGAACGATAGTTGTACATCCGTTAGCGTGAGCAGCCTCAACAAAGTGCTTAGCGATAACAGGACGAGCCATGGATGTACCGAGGAGGTATTTGCCCTCATAAACAGCGTTAGCCTTGATTGTAGGGAATACGTAGTCAGCAACGAATTCCTCTGAGATATCTTCGATGATGCACTTGATAGCACCGCACTTGAGAGCTTTCTTCTCAAGATAATCGTGATCAACACCTACACCAACTTCACCGCAGTAAGCAACTACTTCACAGTCATAGTGCTCAAGAAGCCAAGGGATGATGATTGATGTATCAAGGCCGCCTGAGTAAGCCAATAAAAACTTTTCTTTTGCCATGGGGCACCTCCATATGAATGAATAATTATGCAAATTTCTGAATAACTTTGCACATAATAGCACTGCGCACATTATTCGTCAACACTAAATTCGGTCATTTCGGGATGTTTGTCTCAAAACAACTATTATTAATATAGAACTTTATATTTTTTGTGCAAGATTTTCTTTTAGTTTCCTTTGAAAAATATGTTTTTAAGTATAGAATCTATCCTGTGTATATTTATATAAGGGGGACTTGTATATGGCTTATCCTATGATCGAATGCAATCTGTCCGACATCCTTATGATCGACGGCAGGCTCATCAGTAAGAATTCACCTGATGCGGCAGAATATTTCGAACCATGCTATGACATGATCTATTATGAGACAGTAAGGATATACAAAGGAGTCCTTTTATTTTTGGAAGATCACCTCGATCGACTTTCCAGATCCGTTAAGTCAGCTGAAGCTTTTTATGTAGATACAAAGTATATAAAGTTTGCTCTGCTTAACTATCTGAATGCTCTCGACCTTGGAGAATATAACGGAAATATGCGTATCATCCTTACCAGGGATCATACGGTTTTCCACCTTTGCGAGGCCAATATTCCTACGAAGGAGATCTTCGAGAAGGGAATCGCTACCAATATCCTTGACTGGGAGAGAGTTGCTCCTCATGTTAAGGTGTTCAGAGGAGAATATAAGGAAGCTGTTGCCAAGAAATTTGCTGAGCCTACACCGTTCGGACTGCCTTACGAGGTATTGCTCGCGAATAAACACGGTGATATTACAGAAGGATCCAAATCCAACTTCTTTGCTGTTGTTGACGGTCAGATCTATTCCGCTCCTAATGATTTCATCCTTATCGGTATTACCAGAAAATATCTTTTGGAAGCACTTAAGAGTGTCGGAGTTGAATTGAAGTTCAAGATGTTTACTTTTGAGCAGCTCTGTGATCCTTCACACGATGTTGCGCTGTTTGTATCCAGTACTCCGTTTGATATCCTTCCGATATCTTCGGTCAATGATCACAAGTTCGATTCAGTGAATAATGAACTCGTCATCAAGATTCAAAAGATGTATCAATCTATTGTAGACGCTTATTACAACGAACATAAAGACGATTAATATAGGGAGGCGTATAGTATGTCTTTAAAAACAGGTAAAGTTACGGTTACTACGGAAAACATCTTTCCGGTAATAAGACAGTGGCTTTATTCAGATCAGGATATCTTCATAAGGGAGCTTGTTTCCAACTGCTGTGATGCTGTTGCCAAGTTTAAAAGACTTGTAGAACTCGGTCAGGCAGAGGCTTCCGAGGATGAGAAGTATTCTATCAATGTTATCTACGATGATGTAAATAAGACCATCGCTTTCGAAGATAACGGAATCGGTATGACCGCAGAGGAGATCGATAAGTATATCAACCAGATCGCTTTTTCGGGTGCTATGGATTTCGTTACGAAGTATCAGGAACAGTCTACTGATAAGGCAGGTATCATAGGCCACTTCGGTCTTGGTTTTTATTCTGCTTTTATGGTTGCTGATGAAGTTACTATCGATACCAGATCTTTTGTCAAGGATGCAGAGCCTGTTCTTTGGAAATCCGAAGACGGTATGGAATATGAGATCGCTGAATCATCCAAGCAGACCAGAGGTACGATCATCACTTTGAAACTCTCTGATGAGGCAAAGGAGATCTTTAACGGTTCGAAGATCCGTGAGATCCTTCGCAAGTATTGTTCCTTTGTTCCTACAGAGATCTATTTTACTGATGTTGAAGCTGACCGTAAGGCTGCCGAGGCAGAAGAAAAGAGACGTAAGGAGAAGGAAGAAAAGGGTGAGGAGTATGTTGCTCCTGATAACACACCTAAAGCTCTTAATGATCCGTCACCTTTGTGGGCTAAGAAGCCTTCTGAATGTACGGAAGATGAGTATAAGCAGTTCTATCATAATGTATTCCCTGATATGAGAGATCCTCTCTTCTGGATCCACCTTAATATGGATTATCCGTTTAATCTTCAGGGTATCCTTTATTTCCCTAAGACGGATAATGTTTATCAAAGTCTTGAAGGAAGGATCAAGATCTATAACCATCAGGTATTCGTAGCTGATAATATCGAGGAGATCATTCCTGATTTTCTGTTCCTTCTTAAGGGTTGTCTTGACTGTTCGGATCTTCCTTTGAACGTTTCAAGATCTGCTCTTCAGCAGGATGAATATGTTAAGAAGCTTTCTTCTCACATCATCAAGAAAGTTTCCGATAAATTAAATGAGATATTCAAGAATGACAGAGCTTCTTTCGAGAAGTACTGGTCTGATATCTCCGTATTTGTTAAGTACGGAATGATGAAGGACGAGAAGTTCTATGAAAAGACAAAGGATATCTGTCTTTTCAAATTGAACGGCGGCGGTTTTGCTACTCTGTCCGAGCTTACTGAAGGCAAGGATACCATCAGATATACGACAGATCCTATCGCTCAGGCAGCTTATATCTCAATGGCTGAGAAAGACGGATTTAAGGTTATCATCCTTGATGAGGAACTTGATAATAATTTCATTTCCTTCCTCGAGTACAAGTATCAGAACTTTAAGTTCAAGAGAGTCGACAGTGAGCTTTCAGGTACTGAAGGTGACACAGAGGTAAAAGATAAGCTTACCGATCTTTTCAGAGTTGCTTTGGGTAATGATAAACTTGAAGTATCTGTTATGGGTCTTGGTAAGGATACAATGCCTGCCTTTATCAGAGAGACAGAGGAAGCAAGAAGAATGGCTGAGATGCGTGAGCAGTTCGAGAAGATGAGGACCGGAAGTGAAGATGATCCGTATAAGGATCTGGATTCCATGTTCCCGATCAAGGAAGACCTTGTCATCAATACCGACAGCGAGCTCATTTCAAAGCTTGAGGCTATGAAGGAACTCGGTACCAAGGATGAAGAGGTCAACAGACTCGCTCAGCATGTTTTCGATCAGGCTAAGCTTGCTCATGGTTCTCTTGATTCAGAGGGACTTAAGAGATTCCTCGAATATAATTCCAAACTTTTGGAAAAAACGATCGAATAATTGTAGAATGAAAAAATAAACAGATTTGCGGAGGATTAGATCAATGGCACAAGAGGTTCGAAGAATATTTTCCGAGAAGAAATTGCCTTTTGCGGTAGAAGCTAAAGGAATTCTCAAAGACCTTAAATCAGATCTTGGAATTTCAACATTAACTTCAGTCAGGGTATTCAACAGATACGATGTTTCGGGTATCACTGATGAGGAATACGAGGAGGCAAAGAAGGTAGTATTCTCTGAACCGCCAGTAGATAATGTTTACGATGAGAATATCGACACAAGCGATTCATGCTATGTTCTCGGTATCGAGGCACTTCCTGGTCAGTATGATCAGAGAGCCGATTCCGCTGCACAGTGTGTTCAGTTCCTTACACAGAAGGAAAGACCACTCGTTAAGACAGCTAAGATCGTTGTTTTCTATGGTTCATTAACAGATGATCAGAAAGGCGAGATCGATAAATATCTCATTAACCCTGTTGAAGCAAGAAAAGCTTCCGAGGTTAAGCCTGAGACATTGAAGGATACTTTTGATATCCCAACTACAGTCGAGACTATCGAAGGTTTTAAGGATATGTCTGATGAGAAGCTCGAAGAGCTCAGATCCGCTATGGGTCTTGCAATGAGCACTGCAGATATCATCTTTACAAAGGATTTCTTTAAAGAGATCGGCAGAGATCCTACGGTTACTGAGATCAGGGTTCTTGATACATACTGGTCTGACCACTGCCGTCATACGACATTCCTTACACAGCTCGAAGACATCGTTTTCGAGGGTGATGATGCTCTTACAAGCGAGATGAAAGAGACATATAAGGATTATCTTGCTACTCGTGAAGAGGTTTACGGAGAGCGTATCTCCAAGAAGCCTGTTTGCCTCATGGATGTTGCTACAATGGCAATGCGTAAGCTCAAGAAAGACGGAAAGATCGCAGATCTTGACGAGTCTGAAGAGATCAATGCTTGTTCCATCAAGATCCGTATAGATGTTGACGGCGAGATGAAGGATTACATCCTCATGTTCAAGAACGAGACACATAACCATCCTACAGAGATCGAGCCGTTCGGTGGTGCTGCCACATGTCTTGGCGGTGCTATCCGTGATCCTCTTTCAGGTCGTTCCTATGTTTACCAGGCTATGCGTGTAACTGGTGCAGGTGATCCTACGGTTCCGGTTTCAATGACATTGAAGGGTAAGCTTTCACAGAAGAAGATCGTTCGTACAGCAGCTGCAGGTTACAGTTCATATGGTAACCAGATCGGTCTTGCAACAGGTCAGGTAGATGAGATCTACCATCCTGGTTATGTTGCTAAGCGTATGGAGATCGGTGCCGTTATCGGTGCTGCTCCTGCGGAAAATATCGTAAGAGAAAGACCGATCCCTGGTGATATCGTAGTTCTTCTCGGCGGAAGAACAGGTCGTGACGGTATCGGCGGTGCTACAGGTTCATCCAAGGCACATGATGAGAAGTCAGTTCTTACATGCGGCGCTGAGGTTCAGAAGGGTAATCCTCCTACAGAAAGAAAGATCCAGAGACTTTTCAGAAATCCTGATGTTACAAAGCTCATCGTAAGATGTAATGACTTTGGCGCAGGCGGTGTTTCCGTTGCTATCGGTGAACTTGCTGACGGTCTTAAGATCAATCTTGACCTCGTTCCTAAGAAGTATGAGGGCCTTGACGGTACAGAGATCGCTATCTCCGAGTCTCAGGAGAGAATGGCCTGTGTTATCCATAAGGAAGACAAGGATAGGTTCCTTGCATTTGCAGATCAGGAGAACCTCGAAGCAATCGTAGTTGCCGAAGTTACAGAAGAGCCTGTTATGAAGATGGTATGGAACGGCAATACGATCGTTGATCTTCCTAGAAGCTTCATCGATACAAACGGTGCAAGCCAGTATGCTGATGCTGTTGTTACTAAGCCGTCGGAGGGTTCATATATCGATTCCGAGAACAAATCTTACGTTTCAGGTGATTTTAAGAAATCACTTCTCGGAGCACTTAATTCACTTGAGGGATGCTCGCGTAAGGGTCTTATCCAGAGATTTGACTCAACGATCGGTGCAGGTTCCGTTATCATGCCATACGGCGGTAATTATCAGACATCACCTGAGGAAGGTATGGCTTGCAAGATTCCGCTCGATCACGGTACAACAAAGTCCTGTTCTGTAATGACATATGGTTTTGATCCTTATTTCACAGAGTGGAATCCATATTGCGGTTCTTATCATGCTGTATTGGAGAGCTTGCTCAAACTCCTTTGTATGGGCGTTGATCCTCTCACGGCTAGACTTACATTCCAGGAGTATTTCGAGAGAATGAGCTCCAAGCAGGCTTGGGGTAAGCCGCTTCAGGCACTCCTCGGTTCTTATAAGGCACAGCTTGATTTCGGTACTGCTTCTATTGGCGGTAAGGATTCCATGTCCGGAACATTTAATGATATTCACGTACCTCCGACGCTCGTATCCTTTGCTGTCGGTATGACTACAACTGATAAGCTCATTACTGCTACATTGACAGGTACTGCTCAGACACTTTATTACGTAAAGGTCGGCAGAAACGAGAACGGTTACTACAAGAAGGATCACGCTCTCCGCGTAATCAAGGCTGTTAAGGAACTTACATCAAGAGGTCTTCTTAAGAATGCTGCAGTTGTTAAGTCCAGCGGTATCGCTGCAAGAACAGCTGAGATGCTCGTAGGTAACAAGCTCGGTTTCGAGTTCAGTTCCGATATCGATGAGAAGGATCTCTTCAGTAAGTCTTTGGGAACTATCATCCTTGCTATCGATAAGGATGGAAACGCTATTGATAAGGTCGAGATGGTCGGCGGTAAGTTCCTCGGTAAGACAAATGATACAGGCATGATCACGTATAAGGGCGTTTCTGTTTCTGTAGATGAGGCTTTGAATGCTTATGAGAGTAAGCTCGAGCCTATCTTCCATACAGTTGCCGAAGACGGAACAATGCCATGCGAAGTTAAGGAATACACTACAGATAAGACATTTAAGGCTGCTCCATCTGTTCTTAAGGGAGCTAAGCCAAGGGTCATCATTCCGGTATTCCCGGGTACCAACTGTGAGATCGATTCTGCAAGAGCTTTTGAGAGAGCAGGCGGTGAGGCTGATATCTTCGTTATCAGAAACAAGAACCAGCAGGATATCACCGAATCTTTGCAGACGCTTGCTAAGAAGATCGGTGAGAGCAACATCGTAATGCTTCCTGGCGGATTCTCCGCAGGTGATGAGCCGGAAGGTTCAGGTAAGTTCTTCGCAGCTGCTTTCCGTAATCAGTATGTTACTGAAGCAGTAAGAGATCTCCTGTTCAACCGTGACGGCTTGATGCTCGGTATCTGTAACGGATTCCAGTCTCTCATCAAGCTCGGACTTGTTCCTTATGGTGATATCAAGGAACTTACATCTGAGAGCCCTACGCTTACATTCAATAACATCGGTCGTCACCAGAATGTTTACTGTAAGACAAAGATCATAAGCAACAACAGCCCATGGCTTTCAATGGTTAAGCCTGGTGAGATCTATAATGTACCTGCTTCACACGGTGAAGGCCGCTTTGTTGCAAGCGATGCATTCGTTGCTGATCTTATCAAGAATGGTCAGGTAGCTACATGCTATGTTGACGATAAAGGAGAACTTGCTCTCGGTACAAACTTCAACCCTAACGGTTCCGTATGTGCTATCGAAGGTATCCTTTCTCCTGACGGAAGAGTATTTGGTAAGATGTGTCACAGTGAGCGTTTTGATCCGGATCTTTGCAAGAACATCCCTGGCAACAAGGATCAGAAGATCTTCGAGTCCGGTATCGCATATTTCCTTTGATAAGCTGAAGGTAATATGAATAAAGGCGAAGTCATTGATATCTTGTCAAGTAACGAGCTTAAAGCTCAGAGCAGATTCGGACAGAATTTTCTGTGCGATGACGACGTCATAGATGAAATAATAAGTATTGCAGACATCAAGCCCGTAAGCTCTGTCCTCGAGATAGGGCCCGGGCTTGGTGCTTTAACGGAAGGCGTACTGGACATAACTTCCTCTTATAAAGCCGTTGAGATCGATCATGGCCTTTTCGAGTATCTGAATGAGCGCTTCGGAGATCATTTTATCCATTCTGATTTTCTCAAGCTTGAGCGTCAGGATTACTATAACGGGGAAGATGTGATCTTAAGTAACATTCCTTACTACATCATGACTCCTATCATGAAAAAACTTATGGTCGAGTGTGATAAGGCTCAGAAAATGGTCTTCATGGTCGAAGATGAAGCCGTTCAAAGGATCATTGCAGCTCCTGGCACCAAACAGTACGGACCTTTATCGGTGCTCTGTTCCTGCTTCGGTATAGTCAAAAAGGAGTTCTCGGTACCGGCTAATTGTTTCTATCCGATGCCGCACACTCTTTCTTCCGTTATATCCCTGACAAGGAACTTGGACATAGTCATAACAGAGGACTTCTGTGATCTTATCGAAGCATCTTTCTCGAAAAGGCGAAAGACACTTAACAATTCTTTATCTGACTATCTGTCATCGAAAAAAACAAACATTGAACTTAAGGAAGCACTGAGAAAACTGAACCTAAGCGAAAATATAAGGGCGGAAGCTCTTAAACCTGATGATTTTATTGAGTTACACAAGCTCCTTTTGTTATAATTAAGGAAGTAATCTATGGAGTGGTTTGCATGAAAAAGTTTCTTAGTACTATTTCTTTGATCCTTACGATCGTTATTGTTTTTTCGATATGTCCTTCAGTAATAGCATATGACGATAAGGACATGATCGAGGATACCATTACTACGCCGTTTGCTTATCCTCAGGGTGTTGACGGCTTTATTGCAAGGCTTTACGACCTTGTAATGGGAAGAACTTATGATAATGACGGATTAAATTACTGGAAGAATCAGTTGAACTCCGGTTCGATGACGGCTTCCAACATCGCGAGGTTTTTCTTTTCCTGCGATGAATATTATGACAAGGGTTATAGTCTTGATCAGTATCTGGCAGTACTTTACAGAGTCTTCTTTGATCGTGAAGGCGATTCTGAAGGTCTTAATTACTGGAAGGGTAAAGTCCTTAATGACGGCATGACCAGAAGATGGGTACTTGAGGGCTTCATCTATTCACAGGAGTGGGCAAATGTCTGTGCGAACTACAGAGTCGTATGCGGAACGAATGTTACGCCTTCTGTAAGTGTTACCAGATCAGCAGGTGTTACCAATTTTGTTAACTCGCTTTATAAGGATATCCTCGGACGTACAGGTGATGCTGACGGCGTCACCTACTGGTGCGACACTCTCACATATATGAGAGGATCTGCGAAGACCTGTGCACAGGGATTTTTCTATAGTCCGGAGTTCTCTTCGAAGTTTGCATCTCTTTCTGATGAGCAGAAGGTAGATATCTTCTATCAGGTATTCCTCGGAAGACAGGGTGAAGCAGACGGAAGAAATTACTGGATCTCACAATTGTCAGGTAAATCGAATTCTGCAAAGCTCGATACTTTGTATAACGGATTTATTGATTCGAAGGAGTTCTCGGATAATTGTCAGAACAACGGTATCCTCGTTAACCTTCCTTCATTTAATGCAGTTTATAATGATCGCCAGACTGTTACTGTAGCAGTTGAAACGACAGGCGGTACCATATATCTCACAGGTTACTACGACAGAGATCTTGCTGAATGCATCATGGATCTTACCAATGCCTACAGAGCTGAGAAAGGCCGTTCAGTTCTTCCTGTAGTCAGCGCGCTTAACAAGAGCTGTACCGTAAGAGCAAGTGAGATCGCATATTCTTTCTCTCACACCAGACCTAACGGCGGCAAGTTTAATACAGCCGTATCAGGTTCCGGTTCACGTGCGGAGAATATCGCAGGCGGTTACGGCGATTGTACCGCTAAATTATTTATGGATCAGTGGAAGAATTCTACAAAACATAATGACAGTATCCTTAGTACCAACAGAAACGGCGTAGGTGTTGCCGTATTCGTACTTAGTGATTCTGATCCATATGCTTCCAAGACAAATCTGAGGTACTTTGTAGTACAGCAGTTTAAGTGATCAAAAGGTGGAAAGTATGAAAAACAATTATGAGAGTATCCTGGGAAAGTATTCTGATTCTAAGTCAGTAGGAAAGTCAAAGGCTAAGAATCAGAAGAAGATGCCGCTCATGGCAACATATGAGCAGAGGTATAAAGGTCTTACAAAGACAGTTACGGAACCTGTACCCACGCCTACTCTTGAAGAAAAGATAAAGGCGAAGGCCGTTAAGCCCGTTCCTCCAAAGAAGCCTGAACGTATTCCGGTTACGATCGGCGGAAACAGATATCTTTTGGGAACTGATGAAGCAATGTCTGAGATTAGAGTACACAGGATCGCAAATCTTGCCAATCAGATGCTCGAAGAGGCAAAGGGCACTAATCCGGGACTTACTAATTCAAAAGCTGCAATCCTTGCATTGATAGATCTTTGTGATCTATATATCGGTCTTCAGGATAAGAACAGCAACATGAAGACAGAGCTTATGTATCTTCAGCAGCAGGATTTTATTAATAAATCAGCTAAGGCCGTTGAACCTACTCCGATGGAAAAACTTGCGGATGAGGTAAAAGAAAAGGAAAACGCAAAGACAAATGAAAAGAAATAAAGTTGAACTGATGGCTCCTGCCGGATCTCTTAAGATCTTAAAGTCTGCAGTTGATTCAGGTGCCGATGCCGTATATTTGGGCGTCGGCGCTTATAATGCCAGGATGAATGCCGATAATTTTACCATGGATGAACTTGAGGAGGGTACCAAGTACGCTCATAGAAGGTCTTCCAAAGTCTATCTTACCTTAAATACTCTCGTTAATGATTATGAGTTCGATGATGCAGTAACTTCAGCTGTTTCAGCTTATGAAGCGGGTGTTGACGGCATAATAATCCAGGACATAGGTCTTGCTATGAAACTTCGTAAGGATCATCCTGATATCCCTTTGATCGCAAGCACTCAGATGAATGTCTATTCTTCATCGGAACTTGTTGAGCTTTCTAAGGCGGGATTTACCAGAGTTGTTCTTCCGAGAGAATTATCCCTTAATGAGATAAAGAGAAGAGCAAGGATATGCGCTGCAAATAATCTTGAGACGGAAGTCTTTATCCATGGTGCAGTATGTGTATCTTGCTCAGGTCTCTGTCTTTTCAGCAGCATGAATAAAAGCGGTTCCCGAAGCGGTAACAGAGGCCTTTGTGCCCAGCCGTGCAGACAGGAATATGATATGTATGCCGAGAATACGAAGATCAAGAGCGGACATCTTCTTTCACCGAAGGACAGATGTTCCGTATCTTTCATAGCTGATCTTATCGAAGCCGGCGTAACATCTTTTAAGATCGAAGGGCGAATGAGAGAAGAAGGATATGTTGTTAATACCGTTCGTGCATATCGTAAACTCATTGATGCTTATTATGACGGTACTCTTGATCGTGATCTCGAAAAGAGCGTTCAAAATGATCTTCTTGTATCATTTAACCGTGGCGGAAGCTTTACATCCCAATATCTTACAGAGAAAAAGGATCCTTCGTTCCTTTCCGGTGAATATGTCGGAAAATATGGTCTTAAGCTTGGTAATCTCCTGTCTAAGGACAAGAAGAAGGGATGTCTTACTTTTTCATATGACGAGACGCTTCCGCTTCCTTCAAAGGGAGATTATCTTTCCATAAGACAGGGCAGTATAGAGCTTTGTTCATTCCCGATTGGTAAGATCCACGAAGCTCCGAAATCCCTTACTGTTAAGGGTCTTCACCCTGATGTTATCGACAGGCTTCCTGATAACAAGGTTCAGGTCTTCCTCATGGGACATGATGTTGAGATCAAGAAGGATGAACTTCGTAAGACTCACGTAGATCTCTCGGTTGAGGTCGAGGACGATATCATTTCTGTCAATGCCAAGGTAAGAAACGGCATTAATCTTTATACTTCAGGATATTATGATGTCGATATTCCTTCTGACTTTGAAGGTAATCCGGTTGACAGGGAAAGAGCAGAAGCACAGCTTCGTAAGAGCGGTGATACTCCTTTTGTCATTGATAATGTTTATTTCGTAAACGATAAGCCGTTAAAGTGTAGGATCAGTCTTCTGAATGAGCTTAGAAGAGGAGTTCTCGATAACCTTGAAAGCGAGATCGACTATAGCTTTGAAAGGCCTACTCATATGACCGAATATGATATGTTCGGTCAAGAAGATGATGTTAAGGAATATGAGGAAGGCTCTGATCTTAAACTTCATATCTTTCCTTCTTTTAAGAGATCTGAAGGTGATCTTAAGCGTGATTGCGATATGTATGGTTTTTCCGTATATGACCTGTCTGTCAACGGTTTTGCCCGTAAGATATTTGAATTCATAAAGCAGGAAGATTCAAAACTCGTGATCGTTGTGCCTGATTTCTGTCATGATGCGACCGAGAAACTCGTTTCAGATGTTTTCGAGAAGACAAGAGAAGAGCTCGGTGACAGGTTTTACGGATATATTGACTCTAATCCTTTTGCTGAGGTTAAGTATGAAGGTATCAAGCACTTCCTTTCTGCCGGCACTAATGCATTCAACAGCAGGACTTTGAATGTGTATTCCGGTAAGGCTGACGGAGCTTATATCTCATATGAGGTCATGCCGTCAGAGACTTCGGAAATGCTTAAGGATGTAAGCCGTGATCTGACCTTGCTTGTACATACGAACGGTCCGATCCCGTGGATGCAAAGTCATTTCTGTCCTATCGGAGCACATAAGGACGGCTGCAGATCATGCTATGATCCAGTGACTTATAAGCTCAAGGGCGACGGGGATAAGGAGTGTATCGTTATTTCAAGACCTGCAGATTGCTCAAGTGTTATCTATGGTCCTTCGAAGTATGTTTTCGATGAGCAAACTGTGGAAACATTGAACCAATCGGGATTTGACACAATCTCGGTAGAGGTTGAGATCTGATTTTTTGTATAGAATAACTTGCCTTCAGATGGTAAAATAATATTTGCCCTCAAGGGCTAAAGACCGTTGTGATCTGAGGAGGTAAGTAAAATGCTTGAAATCTATAAATCCAAGGATGTAACTTTATCTTCTACAAGACACGTAAGTCAGGTCGAGAGAATTGATGAAATAACAGAAGATTCCTGGGTCAATATGTATGCTCCTACTGAGGAAGAGATCGCAAAGGTTGAATCGACCTTGAACATTCCTCAGGAGTTCTTGCGTTACCCTTTGGACGAAGAGGAGAGACCTCGTATCGACTTTGATGATGATACTGGAGATGTTCTCGTCATCGTGGATATACCTTATCCGAGACATGAGAATAACGTTATCAAGTATGAGACGGCTCCTTTGGGTATCATTATCTCCAAGAAGCATATACTTACTGTTTCTCTTCGTAAGGTTCCTATCCTTGATCAGTTTATCGATAACCGTGTCAAGGACTGCGTTTTGGCCTACAGGACGAGATTTACGATACAGATCCTTTTCGCGATCGCGAAGGATTACTTGAGACTTCTCCGTTTTATGGATAAGAGTCTTGAGGAAGCCGAGAAGGGACTTGCCAAGTCCATCAGTAACAGTGATCTTTATAAGATGCTTGAATGGGGTAAATCATTGATCTACTTCTCCACATCCTTGAAATCCAATGAGGCAGTTCTTGAAAAGCTTATGAGAGGACGTCTTGTTAAGCAGTATGAGGAAGATGAAGATCTTCTCGAGGATGTTATCATCGAGTACAAACAGGCTCATGAGATGGCTGACATCTATGCTTCGATCGTTAACGGTACCATGGATGCTTACGCTTCCATCATTAACAACAACATGAACGTTATCATGAAGATCCTTGCTGCTGCTACGATCGTTCTTACTGTTCCGAACCTGTTTACCAGTTTCTTCGGACAGAATATGCCATTTCCTTGGGACGGCGCTGAATTCGCGGCAAATCCGTTTCCTTTCATAGCGCTTACTATGGTAACTGTTATCAGCATGGTCGTATCTTTCATCATCCTCAAGAAAAAGGATTTCCTTTGATCTTTTAGGAGTAATGTATGGAAAATCAGTCATTTGGAAGAAAGAGGAGCTCAGGTTCATCCCTGAACAGGCTTGTTGTGCGTTTGGCTCTCGTGCTGAGTGTGATCGCTGCAGTTTTGATCTTCTTCATTGCTTTGACGGTATATTCATCTAATAAACTTATGGGCGTTGAAAGTGATGATGTATCCAACATTCCTTCCAATGTTCTTCCGTCATATTCGACTTGTTCTTTTGAATCTTTTGATGAACAGACTAACCTTTCAGGCTGGTTCTTTAAATGTGATGACCCCATAAGTACGGTGATACTGGTACATGACACCGGTTCGAACAGACTTCAGTTCGGCGTCAACATGGTAGACCTTATCGAACTCTTGCTCGATAATCACTATAATGTATTTCTTTTCGATCTTCGTAATTCAGGTGAGTCTGAAGGCGATATCTCAGGATACGGTTATCTTGAATGGCAGGATGTTATCGGAGCGATCGCTCAGGTCAGGATGATATCGGTAACGACTGATGTTATACTTTACGGTATAGGTTCAGGGTGTACGGCGTGTACTCTTGCTTATTCCAAACTTCCCGAATCGAACCTTTCGGA
>CAMVBS010000051.1 GCA_947165785.1 uncultured Clostridia bacterium
AATTTAAAATGATTATAAATCAGGAGGATATATCAATGCATTGTTGTAAGAGCATAACTTCTGACCTGATCTGGGTCGGCGGCAACGACAGAAGACTTGCCATGTTTGAGGGTGTCTACTCAGTCCCGGACGGCGTTTCATATAACTCATATCTCTTGAAGGATGAAAAGACGGTACTCTTTGATACAGTCGATAAGGCTGTTTCCAAGGTCTTTCTCGAAAACATCGAGTTCGCTCTCGGAGGCAGGACTCTTGACTATATCGTAGTCCATCACATGGAGCCGGATCACTCGGCAACTCTTACCGAACTCGTATTGAGATACCCTGACATAAAGATCGTCTGCAATCAGAAGATCCTGGGAATGATCAAGCAGTTCTTTGACTTTGATATCGACTCGAGGGCAGTCATCGTCAAGGAAGGCGATAAGTTAAGCTTCGGAAAGCATGAGCTTACCTTCGTAATGGCACCTATGGTCCACTGGCCTGAGGTCATGATGAGCTATGACATCACGGATAAGATCCTTTTCTCCGCTGATGCATTCGGAAGCTTCGGCGCATTAAACGGCGCGATCTTTGCCGATACGGTGGACTTCGAGAAAGATTATCTTAACGAAGCGAGAAGATATTACACGAATATCGTTGGAAAGTATGGTCCTCAGGTTCAGGCTGTGCTTAAGAAGGCTTCGACCCTCGAGATCTCCATGATCTGTCCTTTGCACGGTTTTGTATGGAGAAAACACATCTCCGACTTTATCGAGAAGTACGATAAGTGGAGTTCCTATACCCCTGAAGTAACAGGCGTTATGGTCGTTTATGCTTCCGTATACGGCAATACCGAGAATACTGCCGAGATCATCGCAAGCAAGATCTCCGATAAGGGAATAAAGGTCACGATGTTCGATGTTTCCGTTAAGCCTGCTTCGGATATCGTATCCGCGGCTTTCGAGTACAGCCACATCGTATTTGCTTCAACAACATACAATGCGGGCATCTTCGTTTCAATGGAAGCATGCATCTCTGACATAGTTGCCCATAATCTGCAGAACAGAAAGATCGCGATCGTCGAGAACGGTTCCTGGGCGCCTACTTCAGGCAAGCTCATGAGAGAGGAATTAAGTAAGCTCAAGAACTGCACTATCATTGATGAAGGCGTAACGATAAAGTCAGCCCTTAAGAGTGAGCAGGAATCACAGATCGATGCTCTTGTCGAGTCTTTGTG
Organism: uncultured Clostridia bacterium; assembly: GCA_947165785.1. Lineage (GTDB taxonomy): Bacteria > Bacillota > Clostridia > Saccharofermentanales > Saccharofermentanaceae > Saccharofermentans. The sequence continues at coordinate 1,220 of CAMVBS010000051.1, forward strand.
CAGTGACATCGAAGTGTCTTCAAATGACGCTTCGGATGAAGGAAAGGGAAGCGTTCAGACAGGCAATATAGAAGATGCAGCATTTTACTCACTTTCTTACGGTCTTTTTGTGCTAACTACCAAGTGGGGAACATTCGATAACGGATGTATAATCAATACGGTCACTCAGGTAACTGCAGCTCCGGGCAGGATCTCCATCGCTGTTAACAAGAACAACTTAAGCGAGCAGATCATTAGGGAGACAGGCGTTTTCAACGTTTCCGTCCTTACTGAGGATGCTGATTTCGGTATCTTCAAGAAGTTCGGTTTCACATCCGGAAGGGAACAGGATAAGTTCACCGAAGATGAGAAGAAGAACAGAACGGCGAACGGACTTACATATTATGCCAAGGCGACGAATGCGGTCATCTCCGCCAAGGTCGTTGATACCATCGAGTATGAGACCCACACGGTATTTGTAGGTGAGGTAACGGAGGCTAAGGTATTGTCTGACGCCAAGTCCGTTACATATCAGTACTACTTCGACCACATAAAGCCGAAGCCGGGTGCATATGAAGAGAAGAAAAAAGGCTGGGTCTGCAAGATCTGCGGATATGTCTACGAGGGCGACGAGCTCCCTGAAGATTATGAGTGTCCGCTTTGTAAGCATGGTCCGTCCGATTTCGAGAGAATAGAATAAAGCAAAACAAAAAGTGTGTATGAGAGGAAGTCAAAAATGAAGGATTTTGTAGAAGGTAAGTGGAGTAATCACATTAACGTACGTGACTTTATCGTACGTAACTATACCCCTTATGACGGAGACGAGAGTTTTCTTGCTTCGCCTACAGAAAGGACATTGAAGGTTTGGAATAAGCTTTCTGACCTTATGGCTAAGGAACGCGAGAAGGGTGGCGTTCTTGATGTTGATACCAAGACTATCTCGGATATCGACGCTTATGCACCGGGTTATATTGATAAGGATAACGAGATCATCGTCGGCCTTCAGACTGATGCTCCGCTCAAGCGTGCGGTAATGCCGTTCGGCGGAATGAGAATGGTCAGGAATTCATTCGAGGCTTACGGCTATGAGATGGATGATCGTATCGAGGATATCTTCAAGTACAGAAAGACACATAACGACGGTGTTTTCGATGTATATACACCTGCCATGAGAGCAGCTCGTAAGAGCGGTATCATCACGGGCCTTCCGGATGCTTACGGAAGAGGACGTATCATCGGCGACTACAGAAGGATCGCACTTTACGGTGTAGACAGGCTCATCGAGGAGAAGAAATCCACAAAGGACGACTTTGATCATCCTTACATGAGCGATGATTACATCAGGCAGAGAGAAGAGCACGCTGAGCAGATCAAGGCTCTCGGCAAGCTCATCAAGCTCGGCGAGTCCTACGGTTTTGACATCTCCAAGCCTGCAAAGGATACAAAGGAAGCTTTCCAGTGGGTATACTTCGGTTACCTCGCTGCAGTTAAGGAGCAGAACGGTGCTGCAATGTCCCTCGGACGAGTAAGCACTTTCCTTGATATCTATGCACAGCGTGACCTTGAGGAAGGACGCTACACGGAATCCGAGATCCAGGAGATCGTTGACGACTTCATCATGAAGCTTCGTATCATCAGGTTCCTTCGTACACCTGCTTATGACGAACTCTTCTCAGGTGATCCTAACTGGGTTACCGAGTCTATCGGAGGCATCGGTGCTGACGGACGTCATATGGTAACTAAGATGAGTTACAGATTCCTTCATACGCTCACTAACTTAGGACCTGCTCCTGAGCCGAACATGACGGTTCTCTGGAGTACACACCTTCCTGACAACTTCAAGCGTTACTGCGCTATGATGTCCATCAAGACATGCTCCATCCAGTACGAGTCAGACCGTATCATGAGAAAGAGATTCGGTGACGACTACGGTATCGCATGCTGTGTATCCGCTATGGTCATCGGTAAGCAGATGCAGTACTTCGGTGCTCGTGCAAACCTTGCCAAGGCACTTCTTTATGCCATCAACGGCGGACGTGACGAGAAGAGCGGACTTCAGATCGGACCTGAGCTTCTCGCTTGCAGAGGTACATACCTCGATTATGAGGATGTAATGCGTAAGTACGACGTTATCCTCGACTGGCTTGCAGCTTTGTATGTAAATACACTTAACGTAATCCACTATATGCACGACAAGTACTGCTACGAGAAGATACAGATGGCTCTTCACGATGATGACATCGACAGAACGATGGCTTGCGGTATCGCAGGACTTTCCGTTGTAGCTGATTCACTTTCTGCCATCAAGTATGCAAAGGTTAAGCCTATCCGTAACGAGGATGGTCTGTGCGTAGATTATGAGATCGAGGGAGATTTCCCTAAGTTCGGTAATAACGATTCCCGTGTTGATGACCTCGCTGTCGAGATCACGAGAAGATTTATCAATAAGCTCAAGAAGGTTCCTTCATATCGTAATGCACGTCATACGATGTCCATCCTTACGATCACATCCAATGTCGTTTACGGTAAGAAGACAGGTTCCACACCTGACGGACGTAAGGCAGGTCAGCCGTTTGCTCCGGGTGCTAACCCGATGCACGGAAGAGACGTAAACGGTTCCATCGCATCCATGCTCTCAGTAAGTAAGCTTCCTTACGAGTATGCTGAAGACGGAATCTCTTACACCTTCTCCATCGTTCCGACGGCACTCGGTATCGATGAGAAGTCACGAGAGGAGAACCTTGCAGGTCTTCTTGATAACTATATTCTTGAAGAAGGTCATCACATCAATGTAAATGTCCTTAACAGAGAGACTTTGATCGACGCTATGGATCACCCTGAGAAGTATCCTCAGCTCACGATCCGTGTTTCCGGCTACGCAGTAAACTTCATCAAGCTTACACGTGAGCAGCAGGAAGAGGTCATCTCCAGGACTTTCCACACAAAGATCTGATATGCATAACGGTATAGTACATTCTATCGAGACTTTCGGGGCCCTTGACGGTCCCGGAACTCGTTATGTGCTGTTTTTAAAAGGGTGCCCTCTAAGGTGCCTTTTTTGTCATAACCCGGATACCTGGACCATGGAAGGCGGAACGGAGCGTTCTCCTGAAGAGGTGGTCGCAGATGTACTTCGATACAAGGGTTTTTATTCCAAGGGCGGTGTAACGATCTCGGGCGGCGAACCTATGTTGCAGCATGACTTCGTTAAGGAGCTTCTTATTATGCTTCGCTCGAACAATATACACACTGCTCTTGATACTGCAGGCTCTATTCCTGTCTCGAAAACAAGTGAACTCATCGATCTTACGGATATGCTGCTCCTCGATATCAAGTCTCCGTTTGGTGATGTTTTCGAGAAGATAACGGGAAGGCCGATAGATAATACCCTGGATACGTTAAGATATTGCGAGAAGACTTCAAAGCGGGTCTGGATAAGACATGTGGTAATACCCGGCCTTACGGACAGTGAGGAGAACTTCAGGGCGCTCGGATCTTTACTTAAGGATCTTAAGTGTGTCGAGTATGTGGATCTTCTGCCTTTTCATAAGCTGGGTGAGTATAAATGGCACGATCTGGGACTGCCGTATACGCTTACCGATACGCCTGAGCCGGACCTCTCGATCCTTGAAAATGCGGTGGAGATATTAGCCGGTTACGGGCTTAAGGCAAGGTATAATCACTGATTTACAGATCGTTTAAATATTGATAACACAATTCATTTTTTGTAGGGGTATACTCAAAACATAAAACAACAAGGAAAGAGGTGATACCGATGGGAAGTGATTCAGAATCCTTTAAATCTTTTTCATCTTCAATCCCGGTACTCCTCCTCCGGGTACATTAAACAGATTTATTGAGTTCTCCATTAAGTAAACAAAACAATCGGAATTGAGCTGTTCCTTCCCGGAGCAGCTTTTTTCTGTGGTGAAGGTAATCTGTACAAAAGATGACAAATTTGTAAATTCCGCGAAACGTTTCGCTTTTTAGGTGTGAAAAACAATGAATTTGATATACAAGCCAAAGAAAATGTTATTGAATATAAATGTCATTGATGGAATGGCACTGTGAAAGAATAATACTTTGGGCAAATTGTTATGTAAAATCTGCACTCCTTTATCGGGGTGCAGTTTTTTGTTATAATTTCCTAAACAATTACGCGGAGGTGAGGGACAGTGAAAAAAAGTAAAGCTTTTCTGGCAACAGCAGCTCTTTTCTGTGCGGCAGCCAATATGACAGCATGTGTGTATGGTCCGCCGAATGCCGTTGAATCAACAACGACAACAACTGATCTTGCTGAAACGGAAGAGACCACAGTTGAGACTGATCTGCCTCAGACCGAATATGGCGCACCAATCGACATCGACTCAAGTGAATCTTCAGTTGAAACAGATCTGCCTCAGCCTGAGTACGGCGCACCAATCGACATCGACTCGGAAGATGTAAGTGAGTCATCTGACGTCGAAGAGTAATAAGGATAATTTTTTCAGGAAGGAATAAACATAATGGCACATCACGAGTACAAGACAAAGTACACGTGTTCCCAGCTTATCGAGTTTGATCTCGACGGGGACATCGTGCACAACATTAAATTCTACGGAGGCTGCGACGGAAACCTTAAGGCTATCTCCAAGGCAGTCGAGGGATGGACGGTCGATAAGATCGAGGATACTTTCTCAGGTAACCTCTGCGGCATGAAACCTACATCCTGCGCAGATCAGCTTGCCAAAGCAGTTAGAACTGCTTATGACCAGGAGAACGGCTGATCAAACAAAGATTATAAATAAGAAGAACGCCTCATCAAAATATGATGAGACGTTCTTTTTATCTGAAATATAAGTTTCAATATGGCATGATCCTTGCCTTTATGCATCTTTCGACAAATTCCGCACTTCGGGTAAATCCGAGTACAACGCTTCGTCTTGAAGCTCCGCCGTTAAGCTGACCTACCCAATAATTTATTCCGTCTGTATCACCGCTGCGATCCATGAAAGTTTGGTAGAGTCTGTCAACGAATTCTTCATTACTAAGGCCCTTGGAATTCATCTCGTCACTTAGGAAGAATTCGATACCGATCTGTTCTCCCGTGAGAGTGTAATTTGCAAGTCTTGAAGCCCAGTACTGTCTTCCTTCCTCATCATATTTCCTGTCGAGTGCTATGTTATAAAGCCTCTCGACAAAACCGTAGGTCATATCCGTAGGTTTGATATCGCCTGAAGGAGCGATATCTCCGCCTGATCTGATCCCGTAGGAAGCACATGTATCAGACCATTCCTGAGAGTATATAAATCCCATTGCAACACGTTCGCGGGACATGGAACCGGAGTCGAGCTGACCAACCCAGTAGTTAAGTCCGTCAGTTTCAGGAGTACGATCAAAGAATGTGTTGTAAAGGATGGTAACAAAATCGGTATTCGATGTGTTTCTGTCCTTGAACTCTTGGCTGAAGATGAAGCCTTGAGCTACCTGAGCTCCTGTCTGACGGAAATTATATAGTTCAGATGACCAGTATGCGGCACCGTCAGGTTCAGGTGATCTTCCGAGAACACATGTGTAAAGTCTGGATACAAATCCGAGGATCTTCTGACCTGATTCGCCGGACGGGGTAATGGTAGTTACCGGATCCTTAGAGTTTGTTGATGAAGAAGTTTCAGATGTCTTGATCTTAGTGCCTTTATCGATAGTGAGCTCATATGGGAGACGGTTAGCATCAACGCCAAGTTTCTCCTTATATTCATAACGTACTTGTCCGTTTGCATCCGTTTTTTCTTCCGGTGATACAGAGGTGACAAGTCCCAGAAAATTAGGACAACTGCTGATGTCGATCTCGGAGATATTGTTCCCGTTGCAAAAAAGTTTCGTGAGACTTGCGACAGGTTTTATGTTTGTCAGATCGTTGTATCTGCAGCTAAACACACTCAGATTCGGTTGTTCTCCCGGTTTAATATCAGTCAGCTCATTACTGTCACAGATAAGATAGACCAGAGAAGGGAGTAAACTTGTATCAAGAAAAGTCAATTTATTGCCGGTTACATTTAAGTAGTAAAGATTCGGATTATCAAATTTGATCGTTTCCATATCAGAATCGGTTACTTCAAGAATCTTAAGATTTTTCAGATTGCTGATATCCATAGACTTGATAGGAGTTTTTGAGGCACCAAGATATTCAAGATCCGGATTGCCGGTAAGATCAGGTAACGACGTTAGTTTGGTATAGTTTATATGGAGATTACTGAGTTTTTTCAGATTAGTGACATCCAGCGAAGTGATCGAAGTATGATTGCATCTTAAAGTAGCGAGAGCAGTAAGTCCATTGACTTTAAGAGAATCTCCTTCTATAGGATTACCGGAACAGTCAAAATTGACCATCTTGGTCCTTTTATCTCCCCAATCTATACCTGTAAACTCGTTATTGGAGATATCAACTATCCAAAGGTTAAGAGAATTACTTACGTTAAAAAATTGCATGCCCTGCTTTAACTTGCAATCAGAGCATTGCAAGTAGGAGAGGTTAGGACATTTAGCGGCATTGAGAGATGTCATGTCCTCATTAAATGAACAGTTTAGATTTTTGAGATTTGTAAGATTGCTTACATCTAATTCAGTAAGTTTATTATGGCTGCAGTTGATCGTTTCAAGTTTGGAATTAGAAGAAGAGAATTTAAGTGACTTTATAAAGTTGTAACTGCAATTAAGATTAGTAAGTGATGTAAAAGAACTCACATCAAGTGTTCGGATACTGTTGTTGGACAGATCGATAGTTTGGACATTCTTGAAGATCTCAAGTCCTGAGGCATCTGCTACACCTATACCGTCTTTGTTTTTCTTTAAATTTATTACATATACATTATCTATTTCTGAAGTGGAGAGTTTCCCGTCACCGTTCGTGTCGACATTATCCCTTGCCCATTCTCTTACATACATGTCCGAGAATGTAGAATCGATGCTGACATCGGCAAGTACTTTACCTGATGGTGCGATAAAGATGATCGAGGATGTGATGATAACGGCAGTAAGAGCCAGAGATAGTAATCTTTTCTTGAACATAGTGTCTCCCCCATATGATAATTCCTATCAATAAATATAAAGATGTTATCAAGAGTAGAGATTTAATTCAATGTTTTGCTTTGTGATTTGAAACATTAGTGTTTGTTGTTCTATAATTTCCTTCTTTTTTCTTTACTCATATAAAAATCTTCCCCCCGGTGTAATTGCAAGATATTAACACAGGGGGAAGATATAATCAATTCATTTTCTATAAGGATTTAGTAAGGCATGATCCTCGCATTGATACACTTCTCAACGAACTCAGCACTTCTTGTAAAGCCATATACTACGCTTGATCTTGAAGCTCCGCCGTTAAGCTGACCTACCCAATAATTTACTCCGTCTGTCTCGCCTTCACGGTCCATAAATGTGAGGTAGAGGCGTTTAACGAATTCTTCGTTACTGATGCCCTTCTTGTTCATCTCGTCACTCAAGAAGAATTGTACACCAAGCTGCTCACCTGTGAGGTTGTAGTTAGCGAGCTGAGAAGCCCAGTATTCTCTACCTTCTGAATCGTAGTCTCTGCCGAGTGCTTTGTTATACATACGCTCGACGAAACCATAAGTGAGGGAAGTAGGTTTGATGTCACCTGAAGGCTTGATGTCACCACCGGAACGGATGCCGTATTCGGCGCACTTATCTGCCCACTCCTGAGAGAAGATGAAACCGTTAGCAACTCTTTCTCGAGACATCGAACCCGAATCGAGCTGACCTACCCAGTAGTTCAAACCTTCTGACTCAGGATCACGACCGAAGAATGTCTTATAAAGGATGGTTACGAAATCCATGTTGGATGTATTCTTGTCGATGAACTCTTTACTGAATATAAAGCCCTGTGCAACTTCTGCACCTGTCTTTCTGAAGTTATAAAGTTCGTTTGTCCAATACTGAGCACCCTCTTTTTCAGGCTCTCTTCCGAGTACATACTGATAGAGTCTGTTGACAAATCCAAGGATCTGTTCACCGGAGTTTCCAGACGGATCAATGTTAGTCGGTGCTTGGGTTGGCGCCTGAGTCGGTGCTTGGGTTGGCGCCTGAGTCGGTGTAGGAGTAGGTGTGGATGTAATGATCTTGGTATCGTCATCTATAGTAATATCCATATTGTAATTATCTATATTTGCTGAGTAAGATAATCCCAAGGAGACATTTTTCGGTTCTGTTGTGGATATTAATTTGATAAGTCTTTCATTTGCACTGATATCCAATTCGTTTATAGAGTTAAAGTAACAGTAGACTCTGCTAACTTCAGAAGGAACTTTCAATGAGGTGAGCCTATTATATGAGCAATCGATCTCTATGATTTCCGGATGGTTTCCAAATGTGAGACTTGTCAATCTGTTATTATCACAATCGACATATTCAAGTTTTATGAGATTAGACAGGTCAAGAGCTGTCAATTTGTTTGAAGAACAATAAAGACAAGTCAAATTGGTATTCTTACTTAGATCCAGTTTAGTGAGAAGATTACTGTAGCAACTGAGAGTATCAAGATTGACATTTTTGCTGAGATCGAGAGAAGTCAGAGTATTACCGGAGCAATAAAGTGTTTCCAAAGCAGTATTTTTCGATACATCAAGGGATGTCATAGAATTGTCTTCGCAATCTAAGTACGTCAGTTTTGAAAGCCCGCTTAAATCAATGGATTTTAGGTTGGTATAGTAGATCGAAAGAGATGTGAGTTCTGTATTATTGCTCAGATCCAATGAGGAAAGGTTGTAGTTTGAATTACATTTCAAATACGTAAGACTGGTGTTCTTGCTTACATCCAAAGATAAAAGATTACAGGAATAACATGACAGAGTCTGAAGAGAAGTCAGTTTGCTAACATCTAATGTACCGATTTTGTTGCTATAGCAAATAAGAGAAGTAAGAGATGTAAAACTGCTGACATCCAAACTGGTAAATTTGTTGCTACCGCAATTCAGATATGTCAGTTTAGTAAATTTACTTCCAAGAAGATCGAAGTTGGTAAATTGGTTACCATAGATAGATAAATAATAGAGATTAGAGCAGTTATTTATTTTGAGACTGCTGACATTTCCGGACAGACTGTTCGAATAACATATCAGCTTTTTGAGCTTGAGATTGTTTGTAAAATTGAGAGAGGTTATCTTATTACCCGAACAATCTAACTCCTCCAAACCCTTAAGTTTGGAAGTGGTCAGGCCTGTCAGCTGGTTGCCATAACAGTGAATGGTCTTGAGTTTCAGGTTGTTGTCTCCAAATGTGATACTGGTAAGTTTGTTGTCGTAGCAAGAAAGTGTCTCAAGATTCTGAAAAGATGAAACATTCAATGAAGTGAGGTTGTTTTTGTAGCAATAAAGAGATTTTAGATTAGTAAATATCTCAATGCCGGACAAGTCGGAAACATTGTAATTACCGATGCTTATAGACGTGACAGCGTTGATCTCCGAATCAGAGAGTTTGGTGTTATGATCGGTGTCAACTTTTTTCAGTGCCCACTCCTGAACTTTCTTGTCAGGGAACAGGTCAGTGACTTTTTTCTCGGCTGCATTTACATCTTTGCCGGGAATAAAAAGAAACGATGAAGCAACCAGTGAGGCTGCCATAACTAAAGATAGAAAACGTGTTCTACGCATAAATACCCCCTATAATTGATAACTCATTGTATAAAGCCTATACGCTAATAGTATCAACTATAGGGGGGTAATTCAATCAATTTGTAAAAAATACTTTAGTTAGGGATGATCCTCGCGTTGATACATTTCTCAACGAACTCTGCACTTCTTGTAAAGCCATAGACTACGCTTGATCTTGAAGCGCCGCCGTTAAGCTGACCTACCCAGTAGTTAACTCCGTCTGTCTCGCCTTCACGATCCATGAATGTGAGGTAGAGACGGTTAACGAACTCTTCGTTGGAAAGCCCCTTCTTGTTCATCTCGTCACTCAAGAAGAACTGTACGCCGAGCTGCTCACCTGTAAGGTTGTAGTTAGCAAGCTGAGAAGCCCAATATGCTCTTCCTTCCGTATCGTAATCTCTGCCGAGTGCTTTGTTATACATACGCTCGACGAAGCCATAGGTGAGGGAAGTAGGTTTGATGTCACCTGAAGGCTTGATGTCACCACCGGAACGGATGCCGTACTCAGCACACTTATCTGCCCACTCCTGTGAGAAGATAAAACCGTTAGCAACTCTTTCTCGAGACATCGAACCTGAATCAAGCTGTCCTACCCAGTAGTTAAAACCTTCCGTTTCAGGATCACGGCCGAAGAATGTCTTATAAAGGATAGTTACGAAATCCTTGTTGGATGTGTTCTTGTCGATGAACTCTTTACTGAAGATAAATCCCTGTGCAACTTCTGCACCGGTCTTTCTGAAGCTGTAAAGCTCGTTTGTCCAATACTGAGCACCTTCTGTCTCAGGATCTCTTCCGAGAACATACTGATAGAGTCTGTTGACGAATGCAAGGATCTGAGCGCTGGATTCTTCCGATGGTGAAGGAGTCGGGACCTGTGTTGGTGTCGGAGTTGGCGTGATGAACTTGGTTCCGTCATCTATAACAAGATCAAGGTTCTGGTTGTCGAAAGTTTCCTTATACTCAATTCCTTCAGCGACTTTGCTCGGATCGGTTGTGGAAGTCAACTTTAATAAAAGTTCGTTTTTACTGATATCCAATTCTGAAATTGAATTGTGATAACACAATAATTTAGTGACGGTTGAAGGAACCTTTAATGACGAAAGTTTGTTGTCTTGGCATTTAATTCTGGTAAGATTCGGATTTTCGCCAAATATAAGACTAGTCATACTGTTGTTGTTACATTCCAATGATTTCAGTTTTGAAAACTTGGAAATATCAAGAGAAGTCAATTCGGTTTTTTCGCAATCTATGCTTTCGAGATTTATGTTTTTATCAATACCCAAAGAAGCCAAAGGATTTTCGGAGCAATCTAAATATTTTAAATTTACATTGTTGCTTAGATCAAGCGAGGTGAAATGATTTCCTCTACAATACAGATGGGTAAGTTCGGTGTTTTTAGACAGATTAATGGATGACAATTCATTGTATCGAAAATCCAGATAGTCTAATTTGGTAAGTGCACTGACATCCAAAGATTTTATAGTTCCGAAAGCTAAGTATACAGTTTTGAGCTCAGTATTCTTGCTCAGATCCAGTGTTTCTAATTTGTTGTAAAGGCAATATAGGGACCAAAGTTTAGTATTATTACTTACATCTAACGTAGTAAAAATGTTCTGGCGACAGTCAAGGAACTCAAGTTCAGTGAGTTTGCTGATATCCAAAGAACTCAGATCGTTGTAGCCACATAATAAAGTAGTAAGCGATGTAAGATTGTTAACATTAAAAACGGTAAATTTGTCTTTGTCACAATTCAGATATGTCAGTTTTGGCAAGTTTTTGAGATCAAGATTGGTGAAATTATTGTATCCAATATTTAAACGATTAAGGTTTGCGCAGTTTTGAATTTTGAGGCTGCTGACTTTTCCTGACAGATTGTTGTGATCACATTCAAGGCGTTGAAGCTCTACATTGTTTGTCATATTAAGAGAAGAAATTTTGTTCTTTGAACACTTCAAGGACTGTAAAGATTTAAGCTTAGAAGTTGTAAGAGTTGTCAGTTGGTTATCTATACAGTCGATTTCCTTGAGCTTTATGTTATTGTCTCCGAAAGTAATACTAGTAAGCTGGTTGCTTTCACAGGTAAGTGTCTCAAGATTCTTAAAATATGAAACATTCAAAGAAGTAAGATTGTTATTGGAACAAAACAGACTTTTAAGATTCGTAAAAATCTCGATTCCGGACAGATCAGAAATACTCCTATTGTACATATATATATCCTTGACATTAGAAATCTCTGTATCGGAGAGTTTGCCGTTTCCGTCGGTGTCAACTTTTTCCAGCGCCCACTCCTGAACTTTGACGTCAGGAAACTGGGTAGAGATGTTTATTTCATCTGCATACACTTTGCTACTCGGAATAAAAACAAATGAAGAAGCGGCCAACGATGCTGCCATTACTAAAGATAGAAAACGTGTTCTGCGCATAAATATCCCCCAAATATATTAATAATTTATATAAAAATCTATATGTTAATAGTATCAACTCTCGAAAACATATTCAATGCAATTTGATGATTTGAAACATTAGTGTTTGTTGTTCTATAATTGCGATATGCAAAACGTATCATCTGACATCTCTCTTATAAGATGGACATTTACGATCGTTCTTTCCGTATTTTTGTCCATGGTGGCGATATGGGACGGAGGACTTATAAAGGTTCTTGTGTGGGTATCTTTGATGCTCATAGTCCTTACGATGCTTCGCTTTTTCGAGGAGAAGAATATTGTAGGTACGACGCTTAAGATCACGCTCTTTACTCTGGGACTATGGTTTATTGAAGTGTCGGGATTTGCCTGGTGGGCGGGATTTGTGTTCCTGGCTGTTTTCGAAGGGGCCGGGATGAAGAGCACTCCTTTGAAGGTCACTTTGGCTTCAGTGTTCTCGACGGCTGCCATGGCGCTCGGATCTTATTTCTCACATGACAAGATGCTCACGATGGTAAGACATGAGGCGATACTTCTTTTTGCCGTGATAATATATATGCTCCTGGTCCATCTCATAGCCAAGTACACCGATATGAGCAGGAACTATCAGAAGGCTTTGGAGATGTCGGCGCTGGAATCGCTTACCGAGCGTAAGCTTCGCGAGGAACTGTCGTACAAGATGGCACAGGAAGAGATGAATGCGAGGCTCAAGGAAAGAGAGAGGATAAGCAGGGATATACATAATTCCGTAGGCCACACGCTCTCGGCTGCTTCTGTTACGCTCGATGCGGCTAAGCTTCTTGCTGATTCCGACACGGAGATGTCCAAGGAGAAGATGACAGTCGCAAATGACAGGATAAAGGAGAGCATCGATTCGATAAGAAGTGTCGTAAGGACTCTGGATTCCGTCGATGACAGTGTAAACGTCAAGGATTATCTTAAGTCGCTTGGCGAGATGACTTCGAACTTCGCGATGGATACTGACGTAAAGGTGTTCCATAACTTTGAAGATATAGATGATGAGGGAAGCATAGATATCCAGATCGCTTCTTTCATATCGGGAGCAATATCGGAACTTCTGACGAACGGGATGAAGCACGGAAATGCGACGGTGTTCGTTATAATATTCACGATGGATACGAAGCACATCTCCGTGAAGGTCCAGGATAACGGTAAGGGATTCGGGGAGATCACGTTCGAAGAGAGGCAGAGAAAACTTGATGAAGGCTTCGGACTTCGCAAGATGGAAGATCAGATATCGTCCTGGGGCGGTATGATGAATATAGACGGAAGTGACGGATTCAAGGTCATGATCAATCTTCCGAGAGTGACAAAGGAGACAGTTGATGGCAAGGATAATTCTGGTAGATGACGAACCTTTATTGACGGACAGCCTGGAGATAATCCTGAATATCCAGGGCGGCCACGAAGTCGTCGG
>CAMVBS010000052.1 GCA_947165785.1 uncultured Clostridia bacterium
AGTCATCATCTTTTTTTCTCGAAAAAATGGAGCATCCTTGCAACAGAAGGATGGACATGATCAATAAGACTATGGTGATATTTCTGATACTCGATCTCATAAAAAACTTCCTTTCGTAAACCGATGATATTGTTCTTATACCTCTAATATCAACTTTTACGGCTCATAGGTTTCATAATACTTTACCGATTGCAGGTTGGACATCTGAATGTGTAACTTGTACGTATATTCCTTCATAAAGATCATGGAACTGTTATAGTTGTCTTATCAAAAGAGAAGGGTGAATGTGGTATCATATGTGCTGGTAAAAAGGAGTGTTTATAGGAATGAAACTTAATCTGAACGAGGACAAGGATCTTAAAGAGGAGCATGTCGATATATATTATTCCAACATGCGTCCCGTCATAAAGCAGCTTATCGATACAGTTAACGCGGAACGTCCGTCACTTTCCGGACGACCTGCCGATGAAGATATGGATGACGGGGAGGAGATCGTACTTGATCCGAAGGATATATATTATCTGGATCATATAGATCGTAAGCTCTTCGCATATACGAGGACAGGGGTATATAGGCTCATGACAACGCTTGCTGCTTGTGAGGAAGAACTTTGGAACTATGGTTTTGTTCGTGTATCCAAATCCAATCTTGTGAATATATATAAGATCCGCCAGCTTAAGCCTGACATCAATATGAGGGTCTATGCTTCATTTGATAACGGTGAGAAGATCTGCATCAATCGAAGCTATAAAAAGAGCTTTAACGAATATCTTCAGAGAATGAGGAGGATATCAAAATGAGAGAATTTATCAAGGATTATCTTGTTGAACTTGGCTGCGCTTATGCCGTATGCTCTGTCGGAGGCGCTATTGTAAACATCATCGCAGGAACACAGACAAATAATGCCAATGTACTTGTTATGTTCGCATTTTGTGCCATATCCGTATTTGTCCTGTCTCTTCATAAGCTTTTGACACGATTTAGTCCTCTTTTTATGATCATCGTTCAGTACTTTGCAGCTCTCGGAATATGTGCGCTTCTGGTATTTATCATCAGCAGGTTCAGTCCTGTTTCAGCCCGCAGCTGGATTGAACTGTTCAGATCATTTACCATCCCTTACATCATTGGTGCTGCATATTATTACTACAGAGTATACAAGGATGCCAAAAAGCAGGATACTCTCATCAAAGAGATCCAGCAGGCTGATCCGGAGAATTCGGCATTATGAATATAGAAGTAATGAGAGCACAGGAAGAATGGCAGCGGGCAGGTGCCTATTTTGTCAGGATAGAGGGTATGAACAGACAATATCATATCCCGCTTCGCGATGAATTTGATGAGCATGACTGTGACGGCACGCGCTATATCATTCTTCTTGATGACGGTTATCCTGTTGCTACTTGCAGGTTTTATGAGATCCCATCCGATCCTGAGAGAGTATCTGAAGTTACTCTTGGTCGTGTCGTAGTCCTTCCTGAATACAGGGGGAAAGACCTTGGAAGGATGGTTGTCACTGAAGCCGAGAAATGGATAAGTGAACTCGGGTATTCGACTATTCGTATCGATAGCAGGGTAGAGGCCGTGGATTTTTACAAGAAACTCGGATACGAACTTACTGAGAAACGATGCGGGAAGTGCGGCACATTTGAGTGTGTTCCGATGCGTAAGCTCCTTTGATCATTTCCATACGTAGCCGGTCTTGATCACCGTATCGATATGGTGGCCCGCTTTTCCCAAGGCTTTTCTGAGTTTCTTGATATGGGTGTCGACAGTCCTGTCATAACCTTCAAAGTCTGCGCCCCAGACGTTATCCAGGATCTGATCGCGGGTAAGGACGATGTTCTTGTGGTCGATAAATAGCATAAGAAGATCGTATTCCTTAGGTGCCAGATCTATAGGCTTGTCATTTACCGTAACCATATGCCTTGAAGGGTCGATGGAGATCTCGTCAATGATCATCCTGCCGTTTTGGATGAGAAGACCGTGGTATCTGTTGATAAGGGCGTTGACCTTCATCAGGAGCACCTTGGTTGAAAAAGGCTTGGTCACGTACTCGTCGGCTCCTATCTCGTAGCCTGAGATGATATCACATTCGTCGCCTAACGCAGTCAGGAAGATTATCGGTACATCGTATTTGGACCTTATGTATCTGCAGACTTCCTTGCCGTCTTTTCCCGGCATCATTATATCAAGTATCACTATGTCGTATTTTTCCCTGTCGGCACATGAGCAGGCGTCGATGCCGTTATCTACGGCGTCTATCTCAAATCCGTTTTTTCGAAAAAACACTTCAACGACTTCTCTTAAAGTTTTCTCATCCTCTGCAAGCAATACCCGATACATATGAACACCCTTCTAAAACTTATCCTGCCGGCTGATCCATGGTGAACCTGAAAACGGTCTCGTTCTCGTCACTGGTGCAGCCGTATCTTGCCTTATGAGCATCGAGGATACTCTTTACTACGGACAGGCCGACTCCGCTGTTCTTGATCCTGTTGGTCCTCGACTTATCCGTGGTGTAGAAGATATCCCAGATCTTATTAAGATCCTTCTTTTCTATCATAGCACCATCATTGGCTATACTGAAAGTTATCTTTTTGCCGCTTCTTACAAGTCTTACTTCGATCTTCTTATCGCAGTACTTTATCGCATTGGACATAAAGTTGCCGATGACGATCTCCATCATATCAGGATCTGCAAAGACCACGTATGAGGGCTCATCAGCTTTGATGCTCATGTTGATCTTTCTCTCGCGTATAAGTTCGTTATTCCTGGCTTTGATCTCTCTTGTAAGTGAAAGAAGATCCACGTTTTTACGGTTCGGCTTTACGTTTCCGCCCTTGATCTGTGAGACCTTGATGAGCCTGTCGACCATATCGGACATATGATCGACCTCGGATACGATGTTTCCGGAGTATTCGCGACGCTGATCATCGTTCAGGTATTCCCAGTTCTCGACGGTTGCCTTGGTAACGGCGAGAGGTGTCTTAAGCTCGTGTGCGATACCCCGCGTAAGTTTTTGATTACGTATCTCAAAGTCTTTCTGGCTCTTATAGAGCATTGCAAATGAGAAAAGGATCGCTGCTTCGATCAGGATGAGTGCTGCAAGTCCAATAAGGTATGTTGATGCATTATTCCTGATCACGATCATGAACGGATCAAAGACAGTACAGTGAGTTACAAGATATCCGTTATCCCTGTAATTGTTTACATCCATTATGGTCGTTCTGAATATGCCATCGTCTGTCTTATATAATCCGTTGCCGCCTGAAAATGGGCCATTGGCCTTAATATACTCATCGCTTTTCTTATGTGCTTCATCGTTAAGCGAGGAATTGGTTGGATCACCGGAGATATTAAGATCTGAGGAATCAACAAGGATCTGACTGCTTTGACCGTCAATGATCGATGAATAAATACCTGAGCCTTCCGTGAAATCATTTTGGAAATATTGCTCGACTGCTCCTTGCAGATCGTTTGCCAGCTCATCCTTTGTTCCGTCAAAGTGGTAGAGGACGCCGCTGCTGATAAATACGTTATATTCTATCCTTTTGTTGAGGTCATCGATCTCGCTTTTGGTATAGAAGACCGCGATCGCAAGGAATACTGCAAGTACCAGGATGCAGAACGTAAGTCCGTATCTGAGATATTTACTTTTCATATGTCTTGCTCCTTTCTCAGATCTCGGATTCCGAAGAAGCCTTGTCGTAAGCATCCATTGAGAACCAGAATGTGGTGCCCTTGGCATTGCTGAAGCAGCCGTATCTTGCGCGGTGAGCTTCGAGGATGCTCTTTACTACGGAAAGACCGACTCCGCCTGTTGCTTCTTCCGTGTCATTGCTCTTTTGTGATGAGTATAATGGATCCCAGATTTTATTCAGATCTGAGTTCTCGATCTTGGCACCGTCGTTGGTGATGTTGAATTCGATCCTTTTGGAAGTCCTTATCAACTTGACCGTTATCGTGTGATCGCAGTACTTGATCGCATTTGTCATAAAGTTATTGATTACGATGTGCATCATCTCAAGATCCGCATAAATAGGATAAGTTTCAGCGTTATCATCTGTCTTGATGGTAAGATCGATCTTCTTCTCGAGGATGGAATCCTGATTTATATTCTTTATGTTCTTGGTAAGAAGAAGGAGGTCTACATCTTCGCGGTTGAGCTTAATGTTGCCGCCGTTTATCTTGGAAAGTTCAAGGAGTTTTGTGACCATGCCGGACATATGATCGACTTCGGACATGATCTTCTCGGAGTATTCGATACGCTTTGCTTCATCAACATTTTCCCAGTTTTTTACATATGTCTTTGTCGCTGACAAAGGTCCTTTAAGGTCGCTTGCTATGCCTTTGGTAAGTTTCTGGCTCCTAAGCTCGAAGGCCTTCTGATCAAGATAGAGTTTCCTTACTGCATAGATGATGACAGCCTCGACGATAATGAGTGCCAGAAGGGAAAGGATATAGACCTTGAGGTTATCTCTGAGAGCGATCTGAAACGGCATCTTTACCACATAAAAAGGTACCAGATATTCACCGTCGTTTATCATTTTAATAGCTGAAACAGTGGTAATGAATATTCCTTTGCTGACCTTAAGGTCTGATGATGCATCGCCGTTTTTATAGCTGCTTACATATGTGTCACTCATATTTTTTGCTTTGTCATAGAGCTTATTCTTCTTGGAATTACCGATGATGCAGCTCGAGTCTATCCCGTCAAGCCTTACGATCCAATCCTCATAGGAAATGCTCTCAGCTTCATTTACAACAGACGGAGTAGCGATATCGGCAGTTCTTGTTTTCTTGTCTGAAGGAAAGGTCAATTGGCCGCCGTATACGAACAGATCATCGCATCTGGCACCTGTTATCGTAACTTCTGAAGCCAATCTCAGGTCGATCTGCTCGTCTATGGTAAGATGCAGCGGCTCTGTCGTGAACAGATATCGGATGTCTCCGGGAGCAGTCTGTGTTACTTTATCAACATATCCTTCATCGGAATTCTCTAAGACCTCGTGCTCGAACTCGCCACTATAATAGACGCGATAGATATCCTGAGTTTCCAACATGACTTTGTATCCGTCATTTGCATCTATGATGGAGGAGTAAAAACCTATATCGTCATTTTCGCTTCCGCCGTAGAATTCCCAGTTGCTTAATGTTTGTGCCAGAAGATCTCTTTCACTTTTAAAGGTGTCGGGAAGCGTAGACGTGCTGTTGAGTACAGAATATTCTACATGCTCGTTGATCTTGTCGATCTTCTTCTTGGTATAGAAAGATATGGCTGCCAGGAAGATAAGCAGTGCCAGTACACAATAGATAACTCCAAACCTTAAGTAATGCTTTTTCATCTTTTTCGGCTCCTTTCCGCGATGCCTTTGTCTTTGTACATCGTGAGTCTAGAAAAAAGATGTGTACTCTTTATGACCATTATAACAAAATATGTATTTTCTCTTCGAAAAAGTGAATAGCAGTGTTGACCTTTGTAAAAGAAAGTTGATAGAATGGCTTTGGAGGATAGAACTATGAAAAAGAGAATTACCCAAGTTACAGCCGCACTCCTTATAGTATCTTCATCTTTTTGTATGTTCGGCTGCAAAAGTGAGAAAGTTGTATACAGGGATGACGTTGAAGAGGAAAAAGGTCCCGTAATAACACGTAAAGCAGTAAGTGATGCTGCCAAAAAACTCGAGGCGGTCGAATGCGGTTACGATGAACTCGAAGAAAAGATAAAAAATATGGAACGTGGATCTTACTTCTTAAATGCATCCGGTGATGAGGCTCAGAAGTTTTATGATGACCGCTTTAATGTTGGGATAACTCCTGAGTATGATGTCTCGGAATTGACCCTTATATACAGCAATACCAGGACCGACGGTGACAGTGCTCTTACAAATATCTGGTACATCTGCTTTGACGATGAGGACGACGCGGAAGGCCTGCGTGATTTTATGTTTGAACATTCCAGCCTGTCAGATGAGATCAGGACCCGGGATGATATCACGTATAAGATATGGACGAGCGACAACGGGTTTGACGGTGTCTATCAGGAAGGAGATAAGGTCCTGGTCATAAAGGCGGTAACTACCGGTGAGTGGAATTTCGCATCAGAGTTTTGCGGATCACTGGGAATAGATGTTCCTGTAGAGGAGTGAGGTGGTCATCTGTGTAATCTGTTCCATGTTTTTTGTAATCTGTTCAATAACTGTTTCGTTAAATGATGTTTTCGAGTGTAATGGGCATATAGATCGCCCGGGAGGGATAGAAAGATGAAACGAAAACTGATATGCGGACTTGTATGTGTGCTTATGCTATCGGGTTGTCATAAGACAGATACTAAGCCGGATGCAAGAAAAAAAGACGTTGATTCAACGATAACAACGGAATCCACGTATAACTACGAAGAGATGCTCCAGCCGACACCTGTTCCTGAGGAGCTGTCGAAGTCAGTATCCTATGACGAGAACGGAAACGTGGAATCAGCCCTTATATACGAAGACGGTAATGTTATTCAGGAATTTCACTACAGCAAGGGTGATTCCGACGAGGAATATCAGACCAATTACTACTATGAGGACGGACTGCTCATAAAGGAAGAAGAGGTCTATAACGGAAAGGTGAGCGAGGGCTATAAAGAGTATACTTATGACGAACAAGGCAGGATAACCTCAAAGTTCGAGTACGACGGTGAGGGCAATCTGATCGATTCATGGGAATATAAATATGAAGAACTCGGATACAAGGTAGAGACGTGGATCATTCCCATGAGTGGAAAAAAAGTATACAGATCCAATCCTTACGGGGACAGGATCAGTTATGAAGAATATAACGAGAGTGGGGAACTGACAGATCAGGAACTTTACGAATACGAATATGACGACAATAAAAATGTCCTTGATAAGAAGACTTATTCTTACGGCGTTGTTACTGATGAGGAGATATTTGAATATGACAGGTTCAATAATGTTATAAAGCATAGCACTTACTATTGTGGCAATTTGATCCGGGAGATGATAGTCGAATATTCGCCTGATTATTCGCAGGCTACCTTCGATTTTATCGGTTACTATGGTAATGAAGAAGGGGAGAGCACAAGCTATTTCCTCAAGAAGTTTGACAGTAACGGCAACATAATAGAGAACCACTGGTATGCAGGCGGTAAGGAGTCTGATGATATTCAGATTACATATTACACATACGATAAGAACGGTAACATCCTCAGTGAGGAGTTCGGTGATCAGAAGAATATCTATGAATATGACAGTGAGGGCAATCTGATCTCGAGCTCTGTCTATATCAAAGGTGAAGTGATTTCTGCATCAACATACGAATATAACTACGAATAGATCACTTTAACTGTATCAATTTACTAATACATAAACCGGAGTATAATCAACTTGGTCCTTCATAAATGGGGGACCAAGTTTTTTTGCGGATAAGGTGAATAGATATGAAGGGTCCTGTCATTAAGCCGAGTCAGAAGGATATCGAGGCATCC
The DNA here is from genome assembly GCA_947165785.1 of uncultured Clostridia bacterium. GTDB lineage: Bacteria > Bacillota > Clostridia > Saccharofermentanales > Saccharofermentanaceae > Saccharofermentans. Next base: position 7,493 of record CAMVBS010000052.1, read on the forward strand.
AGGAAGAAAAGAGAAGAGGCAAAGAAGCGCAAGAAGATAAAACAGGAAAAACTCAGGAAGGCAAGAGAGTATGAAGAGAAAAGAAGAAGGCTTAAAGATGCTCCGCCTCCGCCGCCAAAGAAAAGGCGTGAGTGGTATACCAATGAGATCCTGGATAAGTTCGTTAATGAAAACGGCATTATGATGAGCATAATACTCGTAATGGGAGCCTTTTTTGCCGTGTTGTCGGGGGTAGGCATCGTCAATTTATTCAGAGGTCTTGATGAGATCTATTATGTCCTTCATCTGTCATTTGGCATTACGGGAGTAGTCTTTGTCGGTGTCGGTATCTCAGTCGACAGGACTTTCGCTGTTATAAAAAGCTATTTTCCGATGTGCGGCGATACGAGATTTACGAGGAGCCGGGTGGATGAACAGGCAAATTCGCCGGATACAGTTGTCTTAAAGAACCTGGGAGTTCTTCTTGCTCCTGATATGCTCATAGGATCTACAGCAGGTGTGTGTGCCATCTCTTATGAAGATATTGATTCTTTTCGTATCGTTGAATCGTGGCATAGCAGAAGGATCGGAATGAGACATGATCCCTGGTACCGTAGTAGAAGAGAAGATTACTTCATGTACAAGATCGTGGTCAGGACAAAGAGCTTTAAAAGACTTGCGATATCCTATACCGGATATGATCCGGATACTGAACTTCAGTTTATCTGCGAGCATTGTCGTAAGCATAATCCTGATGTAAAGATCACTAAAATGAGAAAGAGTTTACTTGGCTGACAATCCAAATAAACTCTTCATCTTGTTCAGGTTTGTAATCGATACTTAGGCGTTGATATCTTTTTTTCGATAATAGATATATGCAAAAACTATTCCTATGACCATCACTGCCATGCTCGGGATGAGGTACTCTGTCTTAAGTGCTTTGTCCGAGATGATATCAGAGCCTTCCGTGTAGCCGAACGGTGTGAAATACTTAAGGATCTTCGCGTCCTCCGAGATGTTGGCTACGATGTTAAGAAAGTAGAATACAGAAGCAATGCCGATACCTATTCCGAGTCCGTTCTTACGAAGGACAGCTGATATTCCGAAGCACAATCCTGCGATCTCGAACTGCATGAGAAGATATGCAAGATGGAACAGGATAAGAAGCTTCCATTCGATCTCTTCGCCGATCATAAGGACTGAACCAACTGAGCAGATAAGGACTATGATATTAAGGATCAATATGATCGCATAAACGCTTATGAGCTTTTCCGTTACGATGCGTGATCTTGTAACAGGATGAGTCATGAGAAACTCGGCAGTCCTGTCTTTTTCCTCTTTCATCAGAGCATTTATTCCCGTGATAGCAGCAAAGAAAGCGCCGCCTATCGCAAGGATGTTACCGCCTTCAACGGCATAGAAGCCGATGAGCGAACCGAAGTTCAGCTGGTCAAGTCCGAAGGCTGAAGAGAAGTTTCCCATTGATGAGAACAGCTTATTGACGCCGTCCATCTCTGATTTCATTTCAGGGTACATAAGTACGACCAGTGCGATCATGAGGCCGATGCTAAGGCTCCAGATCAATATTGCAAGTTTTTGAGATCTGATCTCTTGTTTTAAAATCGTCATATCTTTTCCTCTTATTCGTAGTAGTTCATGAAGATATCTTCAAGGCTTGGTTCCGTGATGGTAATATCCAGCAGATCTTTGGATGACAGGTCAGAAAGAAGATCTTTGACGTCTCCTTTGAACATGTACTCATTCGTGCCTTCTGCCGTTTTTATCATGACTTTCTTGGCGCCTGTCTCTTCAAGTTTCTCGACCTTGTCCGATATTATGATCTTGCCGTCTTTTATGAAAGCGGCGGATCTGCAGTAAGTCTGGACTTCCGAGAGGATGTGCGATGAGAAAAATATCGTAGCTCCTCTTTGGTTTTCTTCGTTAAGGATACTGAAGAATTCCCTTTGCATGAGCGGGTCAAGACCTGAAGTAGGCTCATCCAGGATAAGAAGGGAAGGACTATGCTGAACTGCACATACTATTCCGACCTTCTTTCTGTTTCCAAGGGACAGTTCGCTGACTTTCTTGTTCATGTCGAGATCGAGCCTTTCTGCCAGCTTTAAGGCCTTCTCGGAACAGTTGGCTTTGCGAAGGTCAGCTGAATACTTAATAACGTCTTTTACCTTCATTCCGTTATAGAAGTTGATCTCCGAAGGAAGGTACCCGATGTTTTGAAGGATCTTCTTTGATTCGGTTACGATATCGTATCCCAGCACCTTTGCACTTCCTCCCGTAGGACTTATAAGTCCCAGGAGCGTTCTTATCGTTGTTGATTTGCCGGCACCGTTCGGACCTATGAATCCGAAGAAGTCACCTTCGGAAACTTTCAGGTTTAATCCGTTGATACCGCGGTTCTTACCGTATGATTTGGTAAGGCTTTTTGTTTCTATTACGTTCATCCTTTTTTCCTCTTTACTTAAGATAGATACTCTTCCAGAAATCTATGATCTTCTTATAATCTTCTACGATCTTATCCACGTCGATATTGTCAGACTGTTCCATTCTCCACAGATATCCTTCTGATGCCAGGAACAGATCCTGATACATCATGTTAAGGTCGATACCGTCCTTGAACTTAGTCGGGTCCAGTGGCGGTAGAGCAGTGTAAGTATCGACTTTCTTATATGGTGCGATTATCTTTTGAATATCCTTTGCCAGATCCGGGTCTTTCTCGTAATAAGCTTTGATCGAGAATCTGCTCATGTTCGGATATCTTTTCATAAGCTTTGCCTTTGACATAAGCCCCTTATACATGATGTCGAAGATATCATCGCCCTTATAGACATCTTCCTCCATGAGCATCTTGCTTGTCAGTTCTTCAGCCTGCTTGAGAAGGAAAAGATATAACTCCTTTTTATTCTTGAAGTAAAAGAACAGCAATGACTTACTGATCCCCGCTTCCAGAGCTATCTCGTTTACGGGACTTTTCTTATACGTATTACTCGCGAAAACTTTATATCCCGCATTGATTATCCTTTCCTGTTTATCCTTTGGCAGGGCATAGAACTTCTCGTTCATTATTTGTTCCTCCGCTATTACATTTATCGATCGATTGACCAAACCGGTTAATATTAATAAACACCCATTGACCGTTTTTGAGAAGACCCCCGTAATCGCTTATGTTATAATTTTTTTACAGGTGCTATGAAATAGGGGAGGAGACGATAATGAGACTTACCAACATTAATTGTCCTCAGTGTGACGGTCAGCTATATCAGCAGCAGGATAAGTTCTACTGTTCCAGCTGCGGTTCCGCATTTAACATTGATTACGATGCGGCAGATGTCGAGTATGCAAAGCTCATAACTGAAGCTGACAGGACCAGGCTTCTCATGGAAAGTAACAGAGCGATCCTTGAGAAGGATCAGGAACTTCGCAGAAAGTTCGAGACGCATGAGACAAAGCAGGAGATCAAGCAGATAGTTAAGACTCAGGGCATGACGATGCTCGGCTCCCTTATCATGTATGGAATCATGGCAGGTCTTTCATCTATCGTCTTTATTGTTGTATTAGTTATCCTCATATCGAATTCTGTCAGAGACAGCCGTCAGAGAAATAAGCTCGAGGATGAGAATGAGAAAGCCAGGATCGAGCGTTTGGAAGATCTTTCAGGTGAAGATATCGCGAAGGACAAGAATTTCATCGAGAATACCATCGCGGCAGGAGCAGCATACGATACATCACTTAGAAGTTCCACTACCATTGATGATCTGCATCTTGACGGTGTTCCTGAAGCAGTTGGCTGTTATGTGGTAAAAGAAGGAACAGAGATCTCCCTTTATAACATTTACGAGAATAACTTCGTATCTGATGACGGCGAGGATAATCATTTGGTTTATTCCTGCGTTCTTTTCGAGAATATAGAATCAGATGAGACAGATCATATCCAATGTGACCTTAAGTCTTGTAAGAGAGTTCAGGACGGGGATTTTGATGCTCACTGGGTAGGATATGAGAGTATCGATCAGATCAAGGATGATATCATACCTTCAGGCGCATATGAGATCGAGTTAGAGGAAGGGGGCGTAGCATAATGAAGTTAAGAACACTTAACTGTAAAAATTGTGATGCTCCACTAAGGCAGGAGGGCGAGAAACTCGTGTGCCAGTTCTGCGGCAGCACGTTTGATATCCCGAAGGATGCCAATGACATAGCCTATGAACAGATAATAAACGCCGAAGACTATATAAGATTGTCACTTGCAAAGAGCCTTCTGGGATTGGAGAAGAAGTATTCTGATCAGGCTTTGATGAATCAGGCAAAACGTGACAGGGATCTTCAGATGAGACGAGCACGTATGACAAATATGCTCAAGAGGACAGTTATATATATGGTCATTGCATTAATGGTCGCACTGTTCTTTACCGTCCTGACCCTTAAGTTGTCCGATAACAGGCGTCAGAGCAAAAAGCCTGTCGTAGAGGAGGTCACATGGAACCCGGGTTACAGGATAACTCCGAGTGACCTAAAGGCAGATAAGGAATTTGGTAAGCTCCTGGATGGGGGCTTGATAGAAGAAGAACGCCAAGGCTATGATGACCATGGCGCGATCATCTTCGGTTCGGATGACATCTGGAATATATCCAAGGATCCCGAGATACTCGGAAAGTATCTCGTGACTGAAGAGGACAGGAACACTTTGTACATCGTTTACAAGATCACTTTCGAGAAGGGTGACGGAACGATAAAAGAGATGTATGACTGCCAGGCTTATGAGAGGATCACGATCGATGAAGACGGCAATATCGTTTATGATCGCAGACAGGGCAAGACTACAGATGATTACGATTTCAGATTCCATGCGGATCCGGAGCTTGAACCGATCATGAAAACGTACATAGATCCGAATAGGGCCAACAGCTCCAAGTATATGTTCGAATTTTGATCCTTATCCTCGAAAACTGTTGCCGCAGTGGCCCGTTTCCGCAAGGACAGTCTTCGTAAATCTTGAAATCATGCTCGAAAAATGATAGATTATTCTAACCTATCGGACTAGTAGGTAAATAGGAAATGTATGTATCTTTGCAGCCGGAAGAACTGCTGCATAGAAATTGGAGCAGAAGATGGGTCTTTCAAATGAAGAATTGGAAAGGTATTCCAGACACCTTATCCTGAAGGAAGTCGGGTATAAGGGGCAAAAGAAACTCTCGGAGGCTAAAATCCTCATCATCGGTGCAGGAGGTCTCGGATCACCGGCGGCTCTATACCTTGCCGCGGCGGGTGTGGGTGAGATAGGAATAGCAGATGCAGATGTTGTGGATCTTTCCAACCTTCAAAGACAGGTACTCCATACTACGGATGACATCGGCATACCTAAGGTCGATTCTGCAGCTCAAAAGATCAGGGCGATCAATCCTCATGTCAAAGTTAATACTTATCGTGAGTATCTTTATAGCGGCAATATCCGCGAGATCATAAGAAAATATGATTTCGTTCTGGACGGGACCGATAATTTCCCGACTAAATTCCTGATAAATGATGCATGTGTAATGGAAAAGGTCCCTTTTTCTCATGCAGGTATACTCCGATTTCAAGGTCAGCTCATGACCGTAATACCGGGAGAATCCATCTGTTACAGATGCGTCTTTAATGAACCGCCGCCGGAAGGGTCAGTTCCGAGTTGCCGTGAAGCAGGTGTGATCGGGGCGATGGCAGGAGTCATAGGTACACTTCAAGCTATGGAAGCGATCAAGTTCATTACAGGTGCCGGGGAACTTCTTACGGGAAAGATGCTTACTTACGATGCGCTTACTAATAAGTTCCGCACCGTAAAGCTTCCCAAGAGGGATGTAAACTGCGCGGTCTGCGGAGATCATCCTACGATAACGGAACTGATCGACTATTCTAAACCGGCATGTGAATTAAAAGATAACGGAGAGAAATGACAATGAGTCAAGAAGATAACTATAAACATATATCAGCGGAGGCATTCTCCAAACTCGATCGTAGTAAGGTTACTCTCGTTGATCTTCGAGAGCCTGATGAAGTTCTGGTCAACGGGATAGATGATGCATTAAATATCCCTTTCTCGGGCGGGTTCGATAAACTTGACGAGATCCCAAAGGATAAGCCCGTAGTGGTATTTTGCAGAGTCGGTGATTGGAGTGAACAGGTCGCGGAGATCCTCGCGGACAGAGGATATGATGTTTCATCATTAGACGGAGGGTATAGCGCATACAGATCTTTGAAAGAAGAAAAAGATGACAGCAGTAAGGCTTTAGCAGAAAAAGTATCATCAGATACAGATCCGGACCTTTTGTTTATCGATGCCAAGGGAATGAAGTGCCCGGGCCCTATAGTAAAGGTAGCGGATACCCTTAAGGCAATGCCGTATGGAAAGACCGTCAAGGTAGAAGCGACAGAAGATGCATTCGCATCAGATATCGCTGTCTGGTGTGAACGAACAGGAAATCACCTTGATTCGCTTACGAAGGAGAATGGTGTTATAAGTGTTCAGATAACCAAGGTCAAAAAGGAAGTAACTACTACGGTTAAAGAACAGAATGATAAGACCTTCGTCGTCTTTTCCGGAGATCTTGATAAGACTATCGCCGCATTTATCATCGCCAACGGAGCAGCATCAATGGGACGCAATGTCACGATGTTCTTTACGTTCTGGGGCCTTAATGTCTTAAGAAGACCAGGTAAGGTAAAAGTTGCCAAGAACTTTATAGAGAAGATGTTCGGCCTTATGATGCCGAGAGGCTCGAGGAAACTCGGTCTTTCACGAATGAATATGGGCGGTGCAGGAGCCGGGATGATCAGGAGACTTATGAAGTCAAAAGGTATCTCTTCGCCTGAGGAACTCATCCAAAGCGCTATAGATCACGGTGTACGCATAGTTGCATGTCAGATGTCCATGGACATCATGGGCATCCGTCAGGAGGAACTTATAGACGGTGTTGAACTTGGCGGTGTAGCAACTTTCCTGGGTTCCGGCGAGAACTCTGATATGAGTCTTTTTATCTGAGTGAATAATGCACTACGATTCGACAAGATAACAGAGATTATATCCTTCCTGCTCTCGAGAATGCGGGGCAGACCTACGCACGTACGCTC
>CAMVBS010000053.1 GCA_947165785.1 uncultured Clostridia bacterium
CTCAGTCGGTAGAGCAGGGGACTGAAAATCCCCGTGTCGATGGTTCGATTCCGTCTCTGGGCACCAATCCTGATCTTTTCGAAGATCAGGATTTTTTTTGCTCGAAAACAGCGAGATAAACGTAAAGAATATGTTCGCTTTCTGCAAATGGATATCTTTCTTTTCGCGCGCATATGTAATATATTATTTAACGTTGAATATATTTACTTGAGAAGGGTATGGTTACAAAAATGGAAAAAGCATTCTCCAAGTCAACAGAGGAGATCACCAAGGAACTTGGTACTGACATCGAAAAAGGTCTGTCAGCATCAAAGGCGGATGAACTCTTAGGAAAGTTTGGCCCTAACAGTTTAGGCGAAGCCCAAAAGACTCCGTTATGGAAACGCTTCCTCGGACAGTTTGCCGATGCGATGGTTATTATACTTATCGCAGCAGCTGCTCTTTCAGCAGTCATGGCGATCAGGGAAGGCGGCGGATTTGAAAGTTGGATCGATGTTATCGTTATCCTTGCTATCGTAATCCTCAATGCTATCCTCGGTGTCTATCAGGAAGGTAAAGCTGATGAGGCTATCGCAGCTTTGAAGAAGATGAGTGCACCTCAGACGAAGGTCGTAAGGGACGGAAAGGTCGTTATGATCGATTCCGATAAGGTAGTTCCGGGCGATATCGTTAATCTTGATGCAGGTGATTCGGTTTCTGCAGACTTGAGACTGTTCTACGCAGGTTCACTTAAGATCGATGAGGCATCCCTTACAGGTGAGTCTGTTCCTGTCGAGAAGAATGCTGAGGTTACTCTTGCTGAAGACTGCTCGATCGGTGATCGTTCTAACATGGCTTATATGGGTACAGCCGTAACATACGGTCGAGGCAAAGGTATCGTAGTTGCTACAGGTAAGGATACCGAACTTGGTAAGATCGCCAATAAGCTTTCCAATATCGAGGATGAGGTTACACCTCTTCAGAAGAATCTTAATTCCCTCGGTAAAGTACTTGCTATCGTATGTATCGTTGTATGTATTATCGTATTCGTTGTTGACCTCTTTGTTCAGAAGCAGAGTTGGGACAACGCTTTGATGACAGCTGTTTCTTTGGCTGTTGCTGCAATCCCTGAGGGACTTTCGGCAGTAGTTACTATCGTTCTTGCACTCGGTATGACCAAGATGGCTTCCAAGAATGCGGTAGTACGTAAGCTCCTTGCAGTTGAGACACTCGGTTGTGTAGATGTTATCTGCTCTGATAAGACAGGCACTCTTACTCAGAACCAGATGACTGTTAAAAAGCTCTATGACGGTAATGATATCTACGACGTAACGGGTAACGGTTACGGACCTGAAGGTAAGATCCTTGATGTCGAAGGAAATGAGAAAGAGCCTAATAAGATCATGATAAGACTTATCCAGGCTGCCGTTCTTTGTAACGATGCTTCGATCAACGTAGATCCTAACGGAAAATATACATGTATCGGTGACCCTACTGAGGGTTCTCTTACGACTCTTGGTCTTAAGACATCCATGGCAAGTGCCGATCTTAATCATAAGTTCCCGAGAAAGAACGAGCTTCCGTTCGACTCTGACCGTAAGATGATGACTACATATCATCCCGGAATCGTTGAAGGTAAGATCATTTCTTTCACAAAGGGTGCTCCTGACGTTGTTCTCTCGAGATGTACAAAGTACTTCGACGGTGAGAAGGAAAATGATATGACTCCTGAGTTCTTTAAGCGTATCGAGAAGGTAAATCACGATTTCGCTTCCAAGGCAATAAGAGTCCTTGCTTTCGGTTACAGAACTCACGACAGCGCAGATAATGCTGATTTCGAGCATGAGACCAATATGGTATTCATCGGTCTTATCGGTATGATCGACCCTGCAAGAGAAGAGGCTAAGGATGCTATCAAGGTGTGCCACGAGGCAGGTATCCGTGCTGTAATGATCACAGGTGACTACAAGGATACTGCCGTAGCGATTGCCGAAGACCTTAACATGATGGGTGAAGGCATCAATGCCATGAGCGGATCCGAGCTCGATCAGACAACAGATGAGCAGCTCCTTGATCTTTGTGAATACACAAATGTTTATGCTCGTGTATCTCCTGAGCATAAGGTAAGGATCGTTGAGAGCCTTAAGAAAAAGAACCACATCGCTTCCATGACGGGTGACGGTGTTAACGATGCTATGGCACTTAAGTCTGCTGATATCGGCGTTGCAATGGGTATCACAGGTACGGATGTTGCCAAGAATTCAGCTGATATGATCTTGATGGACGATAACTTCGCTACTATCGTAAGTGCAGTTGAAGAAGGCCGTGTAATCTACAGCAACATCAGAAAGTTCGTTGCATTCCTTCTTTCCTGTAATGTAGGTGAGATCCTTGTTATCTTCCTTCTTTCACTTATCCCGAATTCGGTCATTCCGGGTATCGCTGCTCCTTTGACGGCTATTCAGCTCTTGTGGCTTAACCTCATCACAGACAGTTTCCCTGCTTTGGCACTCGGAAGGGAGAAGGGTGAACCTAACATCATGAAGATTCCTCCGCGTTCCAAGGATGAGCCTATCATCAACAAGGCAATGAAGGTTACTATCGCAGGTCAGGCTATCGCTATCTTTGTTACTGTAGCAACAGCATTTATCTCTGCTCTTGTTACGGGTGGCGGCATCTTCTTTGATGCATCCGGTGATGCTGAGATACTTAAGGGTGCAAGAACGGTTGCTTTTGCTACATTGATCCTTGCTGAGCTCTTCAGAGCCTTTGCTGCAAGATCCGAATCCACCTCGGTATTCAAGATCGGTCTTTTCAGCAACAAGTTTATGAACATATCTGTTGCCCTTGCGATCGTTCTTCTCATTGCAGTTATCTACATTCCTGGTGTTAACACGATCTTCGGAAGCATGGTCCTCAATCCTATGGCTTGGCTCGTGATCGTTCCGCTCTCGTTTATCCCGTTTGCAGTAAGCGAGATCATGAAACTTATCAGGAACTCAAAAAAATAATTTGCAACATAATACTTCTTGTGTTATCATCTATTGGCTATAAAAGAAGTAATAAACGGAGGCAAGCATTTCATGAGCGTTACAGCTATCGTGCTTTCAAGTTTGGATATAATATTTGCAATCGCTCTTATCATCCTTTTCCTTGCTCAGGAAGGTAATGATAATGGTATGGGTGTTGTAGGCGGTGCTTCAACTGATTCTTTCTACAACAAGCAGAAGGGCAGAACGCTCGAAGAGAAGCTTAAGAGATTTACTCTTTATGCAGTGCTTGGTTTCTCAGTTGTTTCCGTTCTCCTTTACCTCTGCGTTGCTCGCGGTTGGTAATATATCGATCTGAAATTCATGGGGTCCGGCTCGAAGCGGTTGTGCCGCGGAGCCGGGCCTCTTTTTTTATCTTTTTCGAGAAAAAGAAGTATAATGAAAGAAAAGGGCATAGGATAAAGATATGGGTAATAAAAAACATTTCAGCAGAACAGCGGCAGCCATGAGCTTGAGACAGAAGCAGAGAAACGCAGTTATGAAGCCAATGGAAGACGACAGGCCCAAGAATTTCTCGGAAGTAATGCCGAGAGGTCCTCTTGCCGTTAAGAATACTGTTGTGGGAATGCTTAAGGAAAACGGTGACGGCGGTATTGTCGTACCGGATCCTTCATTTAAAGAGACGAATTTCGGACTTGTAAATATAGACAGGAACAATATGAACGGCGCTCCGTACAATATGGTCGTTGTAGCTGAGGTGTTGAACCCGAGTGCAACGGACGGTAACTACAGGGGCAAGATCACTGAAGTCCTGGGCGATATCGGAAATAATGACGTTAAGATGCTTACGGTCATGCATCAGTTCGGCCTGAGCAGAACGTTCCCGGATTTTGTAATGGACGAGGTTAAGGATCTTCCTGTAAGCCCTTCCGATGAAGAGATCGAATATGAGCTCAATAAGGGTAGGAAGGATCTAAGGGGTCTTCTCACGATCACGATCGACGGTGAGGAAGCAAAAGACCTTGATGATGCCATTTCTATCGAACCGTATGAAGATGACAAGTATAAGCTCTATGTCCACATAGCGGATGTTTCGCATTATGTCAGGGAGAAGACGGAACTTGATAAGGAGGCTATGCTTCGAGGAACATCAGTCTATCTTGTTGACAGGGTAATCCCGATGCTTCCGCCTAAACTTTCGAACGGACTTTGTTCTCTTAATCCGAACCTTCCGAGGCTGACGCTTACGGCTGAGATGGTCGTGGACAGCGAGGGCAATACGCTTTTCGGAGAGGTATATGAAAGTGTCATCCAAAGTGATATGAGGATGAGCTATAACGAGTGCTTCAAGATCTTGTTCAGACCTGAAAAGAGTGATGCCGAGAAGTACGGCAATATCATCGGAATGCTTTGGGATATGAAGCGTCTTACAGATATCCTTAAGTCTTATCGAAAAGAAAAGGGTGCGATCAACTTCGATATCCCCGAGACCAAGGTCATCCTTGATGATGAAGGTAATCCGACCGACATCATGCCGTATCCGAAAAATTACTGTCACGGTATGATCGAGGAGTTTATGATCTGTGCCAATGAGTTCATCGCCAAGAAGTTCGCGATGCTCAATTATCCGTTTGTATTCCGTGTGCACGAAGAGCCTGACAGGCTCAAGATCACGAGATTTTGTACTGTTGCCAAGAACTTCGGTGCTCTTGGTACGATCAGGGGAAAGATCACGCCTAAGGCGATAACCGACTATATGGCAACGATCAGGGATGAGAAAGTCCTTCCGTCTCTTGATACGATCCTTCTAAGGTCCATGGCAAAGGCTAGATATGCACCTGATAATCTGGGTCACTTCGGTCTTGCATCTGAATTCTATTGCCATTTTACGAGCCCTATCAGAAGATATCCTGATCTTTATATTCACAGGATCATTAAGTCATATCTGCATGATGAGAATAAGCGTAAACATTTTGCTGGTCTCGTGGCAGGTGTTGCAGATCACAGCTCCGACATGGAGAGAAATTCCGTGGAGGCTGAAAGACAGTCCGTTCAGGTCAAAGTCGCAATGTATATGCATGAAAGGCTTGGACAGCACTATGTCGGTAAGATCTCTTCCATAATCGGTGCGGGAGTATTCGTTGAACTTCCTAATTCCTGCGAGGGATTCGTTCCGTTCAGGACGATGAGAGATCACTATCTTTTCGATGAGACATCCCTGAGGGCTGTCGGAAGAAGATCGGGAAGAAAGCTCATGATCGGCCAGGAGGTAGGTATTGTCGTAGCTGCGGTCGATACGGACTGCAACCGCGTTGATTTTGTTTTCGATGAGGATGTTGAGAGCAACATAAAAGCCGACTCCAAGGAGGAACCGGCTGTTAAGAGCAAGAAGAGCAAGCGAAGCAGAAAACTTCGCGGACGTTCTTCGAGAAGAAGATGATCACTCGACGATAAACTTCTGGAGCTTATCAACAAAGTCCTGACAGTTGTCAGAGAATATCTCGAGCTCTATCGGCTTTGCAAGGTCGAGGCTGAAGATACCCATGAGGCTTTTGGCGTCTACTACGTAGCGGCCTGAAACGAGATCGATATCATAAGGGCAAAGATTCGTAAGAGATACGAATTCCTTAACTGCGTTAATTGTATCAAGCTTGATCTTGAGCTTTGTCATGTTGCACCTCCCCTGATTAGTGTGACTTGATGATATCATAATTCGATCTTAATTTGACAAAAGATTTTCGGCTGTATTAGTATTTATTTTGTTTGATTTACATAGAATTGGAGAGCTTGTTGTGAAGGTATACTTTTATACATTGGGTTGCAGGGTCAACCAATATGAGACAGACGCCGTCAGACAGGCATTCATAGAGGCTGGATACGAGATCATATCCGAACCTTCGGATGCGGATGTGGTAGTCGTAAATACATGCACGGTCACCAGCGAAGCGGACAGGAAGAGCCGTCAGCAGCTTAGGAGGATGGCAAGATTAAGTCCGAAGGCCGTCATCTGTGCAATGGGCTGCAGCACCGAGATGAGCGAAGGCGAAGTCGATGCGGATGTCGTGTGCGGTACGAAGGATAAGCACCTTCTCATCTCCAAAGTTCAGGAGTTCATAAGTTCCGGTAAGGAACATATCCATAAAGGCTTAAGGGACGATATCACGGAAGAGGACGGTTACGCCGAGTTCGGAACAGTCCTTTCCCCTGAAGCTTCAAGGGCATATATCAAGATCGAGGACGGCTGCAATAACTTTTGCACCTACTGCATAATCCCCTATGCCAGGGGCAGGGTCGTAAGCCGTGAAGAAGATAATATCCTAAGTGAGGTCAAAGACCTTGCGTCAAAGGGAATACACGAAGTATGTATCACGGGTATCCATCTTTGCTCTTACGGTAAGGATAGGGGCGAGGACATCATGTCGCTTTATTCGCTTATCGACAAGATCGGAAAGATCGAAGGGATCGACAGGATCTCTTTGGGCTCACTGGAGCCTAAGTCGCTTACGGATGAGTTCTTAAATGCTCTCTCGACACAGGATAAGCTTTGCAGACACTTCCATCTTTCTTTGCAGAGCGGCTCGGATACTGTGCTTAAGAGGATGAACAGGCATTATGATACGGCGGAATTTCTTGAAGTAACGGGTAAGCTCCGTTCGCTGTTCCCCGATATGTCTCTTACGACTGATATCATCTGCGGTTTTCCGGAGGAGACTGAGGATGAATTCTCCGAGACACTGGAGTTCGTAAGAAAAGCCGGGTTTAACAAGGTCCATGTTTTTCCTTATTCTCTTCGAAAAGGAACGAAGGCCGCAGCAATGCCTCAGGTGCCTACAAACATCGCAAGAGAGCGTGCCGGCCGCCTGATATCCCTGTCTGATGAACTCGAGAAGGAATTCACCGCGTCATTTATCGGCAAGGATGTCGAGGTCATGGTCGAAGCATCCGAAGTCAAGGACGGAAAAGTGTACCTTAAGGGATACACAAATGAGTATGTATATTCACGTATCGGGTTTGACGGAAGCGAAGAAGAGGCATCTCGATATCTTTGCTCCATAGTCAAAGGCACAGGCAAAAGCAGTGAAGGGGCTCAGTTATTCGTGGAATCGGTTTTTTCTAAATAATTTTTGCTATCAATCATGAATAATGTGATACAATGATTAAAAGGGAAAAATCGGAGGATGATATGGCGAATAGCGAGACAACAAGATTTAATTTTTCGGCTGACAAATCGGCTAATGTCAGGGAATTGATGACATATGTTTTGCAGGCTCTTCAGGAGAAGGGATACAATCCGATCAATCAGCTGGTCGGTTACTTTATCTCCGGAGATCCGACATATATCACCAACTATAAGGGTGCGCGCGGAGTCATCAAGCGTATCGAGCGTGACGAGCTTTTGGAGGTCATCATCTCGGAGTACTGCTCAAAGCTCAGTTGAGTATATAACGCGATAACAACGGCCGATGCAAAGCATCGGTCTTTTTTTCGAGAGAAACAAGGAGATCAGATAATGGTTCAAGGCAGAGTAATGGGAATAGACTTCGGAATGAGACACATAGGTGTTGCTCTATCGGATGTCCTAAGGATAACGGCAACAGGGTATGAGACGGTCAATTGGAACGGAATAGACGTAGATAAGCCTGTAGCAAGGATCGCGCAGATCATAAAAGAGAACGACGTTAAAGAGATCGTCCTCGGTAAGCCGTCGAAGACAGACGGTACCAAGAGCGAATCCGAGATGAAGGCGGAGGCTTTTGGGGCTCTTATCGAAGAAGTATCCGGAATAAAGCCTGTTTTCAGGGACGAAAGATACACGACGGTCATTGCTTCAAGGATGCTTCACGACAATAACATGAAGGCCAAGAAGCAAAAGAAGATAATAGATCAGGTGGCTGCCGAGATAATCCTTCGTGAATATCTTGAGAGCAAGCGATGAGAAACAGGCTATATGTGATATAATTAATTAGTTAATCAACTCTTAAAACGGAGGTTTTAATCTATGGACAACGAGAAAGATCTTAAGATGGATTGCAACGGCGAGTGCGAAGGCTGCTCTGGCTGCGATGACATGGATAATATCATTACTTTGAAGGATGAGGAGACAGGCGAGGAGTTCGAGTTCGCTTATATCGACAAGTTCGATTTCAACAACAAGAACTACTGTGTTCTCCTTACAATGGAAGACGATCCTGAAATGGTTATCTTCGAGGAGATCGAAGGCGAAGACGGTGAGATAACGATCGCATCTTTGGACGAGGCTGACGAGGATCCTGTCTACGACTATTACGATTCACTTTGCGACGAGTATTTCGACGATGAAGACGAGTCAGAGGAGTAACAGACTAAGAAGTCTTCTCAAACCGGAGAAACCGGTAATAACCAAGAAGCAGAACGCGAATGACGATCTGATCGTCATTTGCGATACTTCTAACGGGAAATATTATTATCTGTCCGTTGTGGATAATTTCTTCATGGAGAAGCATGAATACGTTGTTATGTACAACTATGAGCCGGATGACGGTAACCACCAGAAGCCGGAGCTCGTTATCATGCGTACAAAATTCACTGATAAGGGTGAACAGTTATTTTATTCGATCAAGGACAGATCTGAACTTAATGATGCCTTTGATGCTTTTGTAAGGCGTTTTTATGAGGCCGGTAAGACAGGAAAGCAGCATACAAAAAGTTCAGTATTCTTCAGTAATCCTAATGAGGCTGATTACTATACGGGTTTTGACTCCCGCAAGTAACGGGTATTGGAGCGTAGATGTCAGGAATCACAGTAAAGAAAAAGAAAAGAATCGGAGATTATCTCTTTCCATTGGTCTCGATAGCCAGTGCTGTAACTATCTTTTTCGCGGCTCAGTATGCGGCAGCGATTCTCATGTTTGCCCTGAAGATCGATTCTCAGAAATATGAAGGCGCTTTTGTAATGCTCTATAATGTACTCGCTATCGGAGGACTGGTTGTTTTTTCTTCCCAGAGCAGATTCTTCTATTCTGACAAAAATTCCGGCGTTCATTATAAAAAGCCCGAGATGATCAAGGTCATACTGGTCATTATGATAGCTTTTGGCCTTTTGGGACTTGTACACACGTATATGGTCGCTGCAACGACCATCGCCGATCACGCCAAGGGCGGAGTAGTCGAACAGGAACTCGAGAAATACTCTGAGGCTGTTGACAGGTATTCCGAGGTTGAAGTCGAAGAAGTCTCCAAAGCCGACAAGATATTTTACTACGTTGGAGTCGCATTTGTAGTTCCTTTGGCTGAGGAACTTCTGTTCAGAGGACTTATCCTTGGACCTTTGCTTAAGAAATATCATGGTGCTCTTGCCGTTATTATCTCAGCTGTGATCTTCGGAGTTATGCATGGGATCTCCATACATATAGGATATGCATTTATGTCGGGGATCATCATAGGCTGTGTTTATTGTTTTACGAGAAATATTGCCTATACGTATATTATTCACATGATATTTAACTTTTTCGGATCAATAATTCACATGATCCTTGAAGACGGATGGTTTACGGTTAGTGAGAATACAATGAATGCCATCTATTCGTATAGTTACCTTTTCCAATTTTCCATGATCATTCCTTGTTTTGTTGCTCTGTTCATCTTTTATGCGAGATACAAAAAGCAAAGGCAACTCGAAAAGAAACAGGAAGAGAGCGAAGAGAAAGAAACAATAGAGGCATGATCAGCATATGAGTATCAGGGGCAGATTAAGACAAAGATACGGCAGATTCAAGAAAAGGAGACTGTTTGTCTCCCTGGCTGTCGTGCTCGTTATCGTGATGCTCTCTTTACTTGTCCTTGCGGCACTCGGCATATTCGGTTCCCGTTCGGAGCTTTGTACCATAAGGGTTCAAAATGAAGCCAGACCGATCCAGTCTTTGCAGGGAACGGGAATAAACCTTGATACCATCCCTCTTACGAATTTTATCAAGGACGGTTCTTTTGAATCCCATAATTCCTTTAATTCGTTTCATATTGCAGGAGTAACCGGTGATAAGGTCCTGATGGACATTAGTGACGGCGAGATCGGAAGCCTTGATCTTCAAAAACTTGCCGGAAGCAACCTTAGGATCTATACGATCGACGAGAACGGAAATACTGCTTTGGGCGTTAAGGCGGGAATACTTTCTTATAGCCCAGCCAATTTCTCTTCTATGGAAGAGGTCGATGATGCAAACTGGTACTGGACATCGGATCCTTTCGTTGAATTAGTGTCCTGTAACAATGTTACAACAGGCATAACCAGGCAGGGTTTCCTCATTTCTGACATAGAATCACTGGAGCTTTCCAGGAAGAGGGAAGCCGATGATCCTTTCATAGATATTTGCGCTTCATCGAGAAATATGTTTGCAGTTACTTCAAGGGGTGAAGTGCTTTTTTCGAATGACGGCAAGAATTTTTCAGAGATGATATCTTTTGATACAAACGACTCATACTCAAATGCCATCAAGTCAGGTGAAGTCGAGATCACAAAGATCGCTTCCGTAAATGACGATGCACTTATACTGCTTTCAGACGGAAGGCTTCTTCTTTGTACATATAACGGGATCACTGAGATCGACAGGTTCTCATCTGATATTGCAGATATCGAGAATACCGAAGATTCTGTCTTCGTATTTCTTACAGACGGTTCTGTCTACAGATCGACAAACGGAATAGTCTATAGTGAGGTTTCCGAGCTTAAGGAGATCTTAAGTGGAAGGAAAATAGAAAGAACTGCTTCTTCTCCGGATGGAGTGGGTGTTCTTCTCGAGGGCGGAAGTATTCTCATGATAAACAGCGAAGAATATAAGGTTACAGAAGCTCCGAGTGACACGAAGGATATCTGTATCTTTGAGAACGGCGAACTTATCGTCTTATCTTCTTCCGGAGAAGCAAAAGTCCTTTACGACGGTTCTTTTATCAATCTTGACGTTGATATCGACAGCATTTTTTCGACAGGAGAATACCTTCTTCTTATGAGAGGAAATACTGTCTATAAGACATCGATATGTTCTAGTATTCAGGTCGACAGGGTCATCGCCGAAGATACTGTCTTTGCAGGTGACATCTGTTTTGTGGATACATTCGTTCCTGCGTGTTCCTTTACCATCACCTCTGAATCAGAAAGTGACGGAATGTGGGAACTTTCCGATGTGGACGGAATGTGGGATGCATATGGTGACGGTACCGTAGTATCAGCCGTTGAAGGTGCTCCGAGCGGACTTGGCAGCAAATGCGCAAGGATCATGGGCATAAATGACGGGCTCCATGTTCTCTCACAAAAGATCGCCGACAGCGGAGAAGAGGTATTTACAAAGAACGACTTTTTGAGGATCGATGCATGGCTCATGCAAAGCGGTCTTGAAGATCCGACTGTCAAGATATGGCTTTCTTCCGAAGGCTGTAAGGATGTCGGATTCGTGGTCGATGACTGCAAGACTTCTTTCAAGGACTATCATAATGTTTTCGTTGCTTCGGATGAGATGATAAAGAGCAAGAACGAGATCAGGCTCAACATATCATTTGAAGGTAAGGGAGAACTCAGGATAGACGGAGTATATCTTGGTCTTGATAAGTATTCCAGTTCCGAGATCCCGGCATCTTTTGAGGAAAAGGTTATCGGATCTTCTCCTAACGCGATCAGGCTCAATAACCTGAGATTCGGTTCCGACGGCGTAAGTTATGATGCGTTCTTCTCGACAGCAGCCAACTCGAATTCTTTTGTCTATGACAGTGAAGAAGGACCTGTAAATAACTGTGCTTCGCTTGAAGATTCACTTAAGCTCGTTAAGGACAGTAAGGCATTCCCGTGGCTCGTAATAGGTTCTTCCGCCAATTCCGATTCCATTGATGCCATGCTTGAATATATGTGCGGTTCAGTATCATCATATTATGGAAACCTTCGTATCAATAACGGTACGGCAGTTCCTTGGAGCCGTCAGTTCAAGAATGTGCTCGTTGAGATCAATGATGCCGACGGTATCTTCGTAAACGACATCCAGAGAAGCTCATATGTTAATTACATCATCGGTATCATCAAGCAGTCCGATCACTATGTTGATTTTAAGGATAACATCGTATTCATAGACGGAATGAACTATGATGGCGGCAATATGCTGAGTAATGCCGACTGCCATTGTTCCACTTACGAGAGTGACGGTACGTATACCGATAACGTTACATTTATCGATTACATCAATGAAGAATATATCGGTATCAATACCAATACTCCGAGGATCAATTCCTATGGAACGGATACAGGTGAATTTATTTCCTCGTTCGACATCTCAGAAGGTGTTGAAAGAAATGATATGACAGCAGGAAAGTGCCTTGTATCGATCCTGTCGGATGAGTCATCATTTGCAAGGATGATAATGGTAGATCTTCATGTAAAGCGCGGAGCAACGGATCTTGATAGCATCATCAATGAATATGATTCAGTAATGCTCAATTCTCTTAACATGATAAACGGACTTAAGTTCTCGGAAAGACTTGCCATAGATGTTCAAAAACCTCTATCAGGTTCGGCTGAAGGAACCTTGGATGAGTTTAACAGCAATGTCGGAACGTATATCTTCAAGACTGATAAGGGTCTTGTCCTTATCGTTGCGAATGCATCTGACACACAGCAGCAGTTCCTCATTGACGGACTTGATCTGTCACTTAAGGGAAGCCTTATGACGAGGTATTCTGCAGACGGTGAGGAACTTCAGACAGAGAAGATGTCGGGAAGACATCCCAGGTACACGCTTCAGGCAGGTCAGGTCCTGATCGTGCAAGTGGTAAACGAATAAAGTGTTGACAATTATTTTGTCTACGTGTATAAACAATTTAAACCGTTGATGAAGAGTGAGTAGGTCTTATGACTCCATTCTCAGAGAGTTGCGGATGGTGGGATCGCAGCAATGGAAGTAAGGTCGAATGGGCTTCAGAGGGCGACAGGAAATGCTATTAAGGCAGAGTATGGGAGACGTTTGACCTTACGTTAGTTGGTCAGCATATGATGGTATGCATAAGTGGACGAGACGATAGTCGAGTCAAGCCGGGTGGCACCGCAGGAATGTAATCAAACTCCTGTCCCAGCAGATCAGTTAAAGCTTGGGACAGGAGTTTTTGTTTGTCCCGAAATAAGAAAGGAGACACTTTATGTCTAACAATGAAATACCTTACAAGATCTATCTTGAAGAAAGCGAGATGCCTAAGGCTTGGTACAACATGAGGGCTGATATGAAGAATAAGCCAGCTCCTCTCCTTAATCCGGGTACATTGAAGCCTATGACTCTTGAAGAGATGAGTGTTGTATTCTGTGAGGAATTGGCTAAGCAGGAACTTGATGATCAGACAAGATTTTTCGAGATCCCGGAGGAAATCAAGAGTTTTTACAGGATGTATCGTCCATCTCCTCTCGTAAGAGCATACTGTCTCGAGGAAAAGCTCGGAACTCCTGCTCATATCTACTATAAATTCGAGGGTAACAACACGAGCGGAAGCCATAAGCTCAATTCCGCGATCGCTCAGGCATATTATGCCAAGAAGCAGGGCCTTAAGGGTGTAACTACAGAGACAGGTGCAGGCCAGTGGGGTACAGCTCTTTCAATGGCTTGTTCTTATCTTGGTCTTGACTGTAAAGTCTATATGGTTAAGTGCTCTTATGAGCAGAAGCCGTTCAGAAGAGAAGTAATGAGAACATACGGTGCATCCGTAACTCCTTCTCCTTCAGAAACAACAAATGTCGGACGTAAGATCCTTGCTGAGCATCCCGGCACTACAGGTTCACTCGGTTGTGCGATCTCTGAGGCTGTTGAAGTTGCAGTAGGAACAGAAGGTTATAAGTATGTTCTCGGCAGCGTTCTTAATCAGGTACTTTTGCATCAGTCGGTTATCGGTCTTGAGACAAAGGCTGCTCTTGATAAGTATGGCATCAAGGCTGATATCGTTATCGGTTGTGCAGGCGGCGGATCTAACCTTGGCGGACTTATCGCTCCGTTCATGGGTGAGAAGCTCAGAGGCGAAGCCGACTACAGGATCATCGCAGTTGAGCCTAAGTCTTGCCCTAGCTTTACAAGAGGTAAGTATGCTTATGATTTCTGCGATACCGGTATGGTTTGTCCTCTTGCAAAGATGTACACGCTCGGAAGCGATTTCATACCGGCTCCAAACCACGCAGGCGGACTTCGTTATCACGGCATGAGCTCCACGCTTTCACAGCTCTATGATGACGGTCTCATGGAGGCAACAAGTGTAGAGCAGACTGAAGTATTTAAGGCTGCTGAGTATTTTGCAAGAGTTGAGGGTATCCTTCCTGCTCCTGAGAGTTCACACGCTATCAAGGTCGCTATCGATGAGGCTTTGAAGTGCAAGGAGACAGGTGAGGCGAAGAACATCGTATTCGGTCTTACAGGTACGGGTTACTTCGATATGTATGCTTATGAGGCATTCAATGACGGTAAGATGAGCGATTACATTCCTTCTGACGAAGAGATCGCCAAGAGCCTCGAGAAACTTCCTAAAGTATAAGATAACATCATAAAAATACAGGTTTTTAGTCCGTTTCCTTATTTGAAGGGAACGGACTTTTTTATACTTTCTTAATCATTTCTAGACGATGTTTTAAT
>CAMVBS010000054.1 GCA_947165785.1 uncultured Clostridia bacterium
TTTATTGGCAGATATCGATACACAACTTATTCTTTTACGAATTGAGACATAAAGATCCACGCCTGTTCGCAGGTATGAGCTCTGCATTCGTGTCCCTGATTATCGATGCTTCCGAGGACCGTATTAAATACTCCGTCTTCATTCTCGAAGTAGTTTAACGTGAGAACGGCATCACGGCTCTTATCTTCGATCTTAACGACCTTGTCTCCGCTTATGCCCCAGATCTTATTCTCCCATGAATCCTTATCGTCGAACGTGACATTATAAGGTGTCTTGAGACGATTGACTTCGAACAGATATCTGGTCCTGTCCCAGCACTTGAATTCCTGGAAAGGAAGCTCGGGAAGAGGAGTGATCTCTCCTCCTGCATAGAATATTGGAACAGGCGTATCCTTATTTATTTCATACGGTGAGTGATCAAAGTAGACATTGTCTCCTACTTCCGCAGTGGCATCCATAGGTGCCATTGCAGCAAAATAAGAAGGATGCTCCTGATAAAGATCCCATGTCTTTACTCCGCCCATTGAGAAACCTGTTGCATATAATCTCTTCTCGTCAATAGGATACTTTTCCTTAAGTTTACCGATGAGCTCGATCGTCTCGGTTGCCGTGCTGTTGATGTGGTTTTCAACGGAGATGATAAGTATGCCGTACTTATTTGCAACATCGATCCAACGCGATTCATACATGATATAGAAAGCTGAATCTCCGCCACCGTGGAAAGCCATGAGTGTCGGAACTTTTCCGTTATCAAAAAGTCCCTTGTTATAATATGCAACATAGCCGATCTTGTGTGTATCAAGATCTTTGTCATCACCTTTGTTGTCAGGTGATACTTTTACTTCATAATAACCCGGTTCTTCAACAAGTCCCATCTTCTCGAGATCGGGATTGATCTCTAAGTTGCCGCACCATCTCTTGAAGTTTCTTATAAAACCGTCAAAGTCCTTTATTGCTTCGTTCTTGTCCTTAATAAGCAACTTGTTGCATTTGCCTTTCAGGTATGTGTTTATCTCATCGCTGTTGTTTATTGATACTACAGGGATATCATCTCTTGTAACTTCCGGCATAACACTTAATCTCTCGAGTATCACGCATGCCGGAGTGATCTCTCCGGGGCCCCACAGGAACTGACCTTCGTAAGTTGTCAGAAGGTTCTTTGCTATATGATCAGCAGCTGCACCGGTTCCGTATACGAATGTCCTGAAGATCGCGCCTCTTATGTAGCAGTCTTCCCATTCTCCCGTAAATCTGTTCTTGCTCGTTACGACTCCGTCTTTATAGTACTGGTGGATCCTTGAGTTTGCGATAACATCCCTGAAGACAGATGAAGGTGCATCGACCCATCCCTTTTCTGAATTCGGATAGATAAAGACAACACTTGACGAATATCTTCTTGCGATCTCAGACAACCCTTTCTCATCTGCATAAGCGATAACTTCTTCCGAAGTCATGTCCTTTTCCTCGAAAACGATGAGGTACGGAGCCTTATATCCGAAGTTGACGATCCCTTCGAGCGGATGAGGTGTCTCTACAAGGACCTTGGCCTTAAAAGAACCGAAATCATTTTCCCAATATTTTCTTCCGTTTCCGATATCCTTAACGGATGGCATTTCCTTCATTCCCATAAGTCATATCTCCTTTGTTCGAATATGACTATTATACATATAAAAACGCTCCGTTTCACAACGGAGCGCTCAAGTTATACTATATTTCTTATTCCGTCGCAGATCCTTCTTGCAACCACCGGATTATTCATCGTGTAGAGGTGGATACCCGGTATTCCGTCAGCTATGAGGTCTATTACCTGACTTAGGGCATATGACATGCCCGCGTCAAAGAGAGCCTGCGGATTGTTCTCATACCTTTGAATGATCCTTTGAAATCTTGCAGGGAAGGATGCGTTGCAAAGACTTAACATGCGCCTTATCTGTGCTGCATTGATGACCGGCATTATACCCGGTATCACAGGTACGTTTATTCCTGCGATCTTACAGTGTTCGCTCAGATCATAGAACTTATCATTCTCGAAAAACAACTGTGAGATCAGAACTTCCGCACCTGCATTGACCTTCGCTTTAAGTCCTCTGAGATCACTTATCTTATCTTCGGATTCGGGATGACATTCAGGATAACATGCACCGAGAACACAAAAATCATATTTTGACTTCAGGTATTCGACCAGATCAGATGCATGATGAAAGTCGCTTTTCTCTTGAATACTAGGTGATCTGTCTCCGCGGAGCGCAAGGATATTCTCGATCCCTGCTGAACTCATTGCCTCAGCAAAACTGTCGATCTCGGACTTATCGTAATGAAGTGACGTCAAGTGGACTACGGGTTCGACCCCGTAGTTCTTCTTGATGTTCTTTGCGATCTCGATGGTCTTGTTGCTGTTACTGCTTCCGCCTGCACCGAAAGTAACGCTTATATAGTCAGGGGAGAGCTCACATAAGACCTTAAGTGTCTCGTCGATGTTCTCAAGCTCACTGTCTTTCTTTGGAGGAAAGATCTCGAAAGAGAGACTTCTTTTATCCTTCTTGTAGATTTCCGATATCTTCATTACTGACCTCTTATGATCTTGGCTGCCTCAACAAGGTTTCTAAGACTTGCCGTAGTTTCTTCTTCTCCTCTTGTCTTAAGACCGCAGTCAGGGTTGACCCAGAGCTTGGAATCTTCCGTCTTTGCACGGATCTTTGTAAGTGCCGTTACGATCTCATCAACTGAAGGAACACGTGGGCTGTGTATGTCATATACACCAGGGCCTACTTCTGTCTTAAAGTTGTTTTCCTTAAGAGCATCGAGGATCAAAAGATCTGAACGTGATGCCTCGAATGTGATAACATCTGCATCCATTGAATCGATGGCTGGGATGATATCCGTAAATTCGCTGTAGCACATATGTGTATGGATCTGAGTCTTAGCTTCTACGCCGCTATGTACGAGCCTGAATGCTGGGATTGCCCAGTCGAGATATTCGCTGTACCAGTCGGACTTACGAAGCGGGAGCTTCTCACGAAGTGCAGCTTCGTCGATCTGGATGATTGAGATACCGTTCTTCTCAAGGTCGAGAACTTCATCACGGATCGCAAGAGCGATCTGAAGAGTGCTTTCTTCCAAAGTGATATCCTCACGCGGGAATGACCAGTTAAGGATCGTAACAGGACCTGTAAGCATTCCCTTAACAGGCTTATTCGAAAGGCTCTGAGCATATACGGACCACTTGACCGTGATCGGCTCCTTACGTGATACGTCACCCCAGATGACCGGTGGCTTAACGCATCTTGTACCGTATGAAAGTACCCATGCCTTTTCCGTGAATACATAACCTTCGAGGTGCTCACCGAAGTACTCGACCATGTCGTTTCTCTCGAACTCGCCATGTACGAGAACATCAAGTCCGAGCTCTTCCTGGTGCTTTATGCACTCGGCGATCTTCTTTTTATTGAACTCAACGTACTCATTCTCACTTATCGTACCGTTTTTAAAGTCTTTTCTGTTGCGTCTTACATCAGCTGTCTGAGGGAATGAACCGATAGTTGTCGTAGGGAACTTAGGAAGGTTAAGTCTTTCCTTCTGGATCTTCTCACGCTCCTCGAAAACAGGAAGTCTTGTATAATCGGATTCCTTGATCGAACTTACCCTGTCCTTAACCTTCTGATCAAGAACATTTACTCTGTTCTCGAAAAGCTTGATGTTACTGTTTAAAGCGGCCTGATCCTTGGAAGCGATCTCCTTAAGTTCCGTAAGCTTTTCTTCTGCAAAAGAAAAGTGCTTCTTGTAATCAGCCGGGAGCTTTGTCTCGCTTTCCAATGTATAAGGAACATGGAGAAGGGAACAGGATGTACCGATATAAAGATTATCTTCTGAAACCTTATCAAGGATCTTAGCGATCTTATCGTTTGTTGCCTTATAGTTGTTTCTCCAGATGTTCTTACCGTTTACGAGACCTGCAATGAGGATCTTATCCTTAGGGAAGCCCTTTGACTCAATAAGTTCAAGACTCTTCTTACCCTCAACGAGGTCGATACCGATAAGGTCGAAATCAAGAGCAACGACATTATCGTAGATGTCTCTGATATCACCGAAGTATGTCTGGAGAGATACCTTAACGGAACCCTTATTGGAAAGGATCTTCTTATAGATGGACTCGAAAAGTGCGATGTCAGCTGCGTCAAGATCACGAACGAGGTATGGCTCATCGAACTGAACAAGGCCGCAACCTGCTTCCTGAAGCTTTGAAACGAGCTTAATGTACTCATCTGTAAGAACTGAAGCGATATCTTCTGCCTTTGTCTTTCCCGTAAATCTCGTGAGCTTTAAGAAAGTGAATGGTCCGATAATGTCTGACTTTGTCTCAACACCGAATGACTTAGCTTCAAGATACTGATCGACCGGCTTTGTGCCGATAAGCTCAACCTTGGTGCCGTCGTCGAACTCAGGTACGATGTAATGGTAGTTTGTGTTGAACCACTTCTTCATTGCAAGAGCCTTAACATTACCCTTATCTCCCTGATAACCTCTTGCAGCTGCAAAATATGTATCAAGTACTGAAAGGGAAAGATCCTTATATCTTTGTGGGATAACATTGAAAAGGAAGGCTGTGTCCAAAACGTTATCATAGAAAGAGAAATCATTAGAAGAGATAAGATCGATCCCTGCAGATTTCTGTGTAGTTACGTTAAACTTGCGCTGCTCCTTTGCAACTTCCAGAAGTTCAGCTTCGCTGATCTCACCTTTAAAGTACTTCTCGCTTGCAAATTTAAGTTCTCTGTTTCTTCCGATCCTCGGAAATCCGATTACTGATGTTTTCATTATTGTGTTCTCCTGTGATGTTTTATTTCATGGTATGGAGTATAAACCTACCTGTTCAATAGGTGAAATACATATAATTGTCGGTTGGAGATAGATTTTATCTATGGATGATGTTATATTGATAGTACAGTCCTATTGTACGGAGGAAGAAAATGACTTTAAAACAGCTTAGATATGCAGTAGTCGTAGCTGATGTAGGAAATATCACGGAGGCTGCGGGTAAACTGTTTATCGCTCAGCCGAGTCTGACGTCTGCCATAAGAGAATTAGAAAGCGAATATGGTATTCAGATTTTTAACAGAAGTAACAGAGGTATAGAAGTTACAGCTGAAGGTGAGGAGTTCCTGGGATATGCAAGGCAGGTCCTTGAGCAGGCTGATCTCATTGAAGAACGATATACCGGAAGTGTTTCGGGTAAGACAAGGTTTTGTGTATCATCACAGCATTATTCCTTTGCAGTAGAAGCTTTTGTTGAACTTTTAAAAGCTCATGGCGGCAATAAGTACGAATTTCATATGCGTGAGACTCAGACTTATGACATTATAGATGACGTTTCACATTTAAGAAGCGAGATAGGTATCTTATATCTTAATGAGTTTAACGAGACGGTAATAAGGAAGACCTTACGTGATAACGATCTGATCTTTGAGCCGCTTTTCAAGGCAAAGCCTCATGTATTTATCGGAAACACTTCGCCTCTTGCCAAGAAGAAATATCTTACTTTGGATGATCTTAAGCCTTATCCGAGGCTTTCGTATGAGCAGGGAAGTCATAACTCGTTTTACTTCTCGGAAGAGATACTGAGTACGGCTGATTGTGACAAGGAACTGATAGTTAAGGATAGAGCAACACTTTTTAATCTTCTTATCGGTCTTAACGGTTATACGATATGCAGCGGTGTGATCAATGAGGAATTAAACGGACCTAATATCATTGCCAAGCCTTTGAAAGTAGATGACTATATGCAAATAGGGTACATACTTCCTGCAAGGATACATCCGTCTTTTTTGACGGAGGAATATATTCGGTTCCTTAAGAACTTTTCGGCATAACGGTGTTGATTTTTTCGAGAGGCAAGAATATAATCGCCACATAAATCAATAGTAAAGGAGGTCCTTGCGATGACATATACAAATGAATACAACAAGTTGGATAGATCAAATAAGGTGCGAGAGATCTCCATGGGTCTCTTATAAAGAGCGATTCATTACGGATCTTTCGAAGGCACATTTGATAAGGTGCCTTTTTCGCGCCAGGAAAAAAGAAAGGTTCAGATAATGGAAATTATAAAAGGTAAATTTGCCGAGGCTTATGTATATACTGATGACATAGAAGAATATGCTTCGGCACAGATAAAGATGATACTTGATAATGATGTATCAAAAGGTTCCAAGGTAAGGGTGATGCCTGATGTTCATCCCGGAAAGGTCGGCCCGATAGGACTTACGATGACTGTCGGGGATAAGATCCTTCCAAGTCTTCTGGGGATCGACATAGGATGCGGAATGCTCCTTTGCAGGTTAAGGACAAAGGGAATGGAATTTTCCAAACTCGATAAAGTTATCATGGAAAACATCCCGTCAGGATATGACATAAGGAAAAAGCCACTCCATGACGCGGATAACGGTCTTTTGGATGAGCTTTACTGCAAAGACCATATCGATGCCGGCAAGGCATTAAGAAGTCTCGGGACACTTGGCGGAGGAAATCATTTCATCGAGGTAGATACTTCGGATGGCGATAAGTACCTGATGATCCATTCAGGAAGCAGGCATCTCGGAAAGGAAGTATCCGAGTACTACCTTAACAAGGGAAGGCAGGAAGGCGTCCCTTATGAGATGACTTATCTTACGGGAACACTGATGGATAACTACATTCATGATGTGGAGGTCCTGTGCGAATTTGCTTCATATAACAGAAGGCTCATCCTTAACGAGATCCTTAAGGGAATGAAGTGGAAAGAAGAGGAGTGCATCGAATCCGTTCACAACTATTTAGGAAGACTTCCTGATGGTAAGTTGATCCTTCGTAAGGGGTCGATAAGTGCGCTTGAAGGACAGGATACGGTTATTCCGATAAATATGCGTGACGGTGTGATCCTCGGCAAGGGTAAAGGAAACCCTGAATGGAATTATTCTGCTCCTCACGGCTCCGGACGCAAGATCAGAAGAGATGAGGTTAAGAATTCATACACATTATCATCGTTCAAAGCAGATATGAAAGGTATCTATAGTCCGTCCGTAAGCAAGGATACTCTCGATGAAGCTCCGGTTGCTTACAGGAATATGGAGGATATCCTCTCAAAGATCGAAAAAACGGTAGAAGTTTCAAGGATATTAAGACCGGTATATAACTTCAAGGCCGGGAACAGGAGATAAAATGATAGTTCAGATAAGTGCGGGACAAGGTCCCGCAGAGTGTTCAATAGGAGTCGAAAAACTATGTGATTCCCTGATGAAAGAGTTCGAAAACGGAAAAGTCTTATCGGTAAACCGTGACTATTCGGGCTATGGATACAGATCCGCGATACTGGAATTTGATTCGGACATATCCTTTCTTGAGGGAACGATCCTTTGGATATGCAAAAGTCCCGTAAGATCAGAGCATAAACGTAAGAACTGGTTTATGGATCTAAGCATATTGAAGGAGCCTCAAAACGATATAACGCTTGACCTGAAGGATGTAAGGTTTGAGACGATGCACTGTGGCGGCAAAGGCGGCCAGCATGTAAATAAGGTCGAGACGGGTGTCAGGTTAAGACATATTCCGACAGGTATAACCATCGAGTGTACTGAAGAAAGAAGTCAGTTTCAAAATAAGTCAAGAGCAGTTAAAAAACTTGAAGCCGTTCTTGAAGCAGTGAATGAAGAAAGCGTGCGAAACTCTGTCAAAGATGCACGCAAAAAACATACGGGCATCACCAGGGGTAATCCGATAAGGATCTATGAGGGTATGGACTTCAGGCTCAGAAAATGATCCTTATCTTCGTGAACCGCGACGATCCCAGGAAAATTCAGGGTGATTTCTGTAGTACGCATCCTTGTTGATATACATCTTGGCATCAGCTAACTGCATGGCTTTACGGATGTTATCCTCTGCTTCGTCGCTATAGCATGAACCGACTGCGTAATGGGCTCTGTTTGGTCTTTCTGACTGAGAACAGAGTACCATTTCCAGTTCGTTGAATCTCTCTTCTGAGATCTCGGTCAGTATGACCAGGAATTCGTCGCCGCCGACACGGTATACTTCATAGTCGGCAAAGATCTCTTTAAGTGTGTAAGCAACATCCTTAAGAAGATTGTCGCCTGCAACGTGGCCCAAAGAATCATTGGTTGTCTTAAGACCGTTTACATCTACAAAGAACACGCCAAAAGGTCCCTTGATAGGAACCGTTCCGGTGTCACTTTCAAGGATCCTGTTATTCATCGCATTACGGTTATATACTCCGGTAAGAAGATCAGTTGCACTCATGATCTCCATCTTCTTAACCATCTGATGGTTGGCGATCTCTGCGGTGAGGATGAAAGTGGTTACTTCCAATGTCTCCTTGATTATCTGAGTGCGTTCAGGATCGAAGTTGCCGGCCCAGATATAACCGATCGTTTCATTTTCTGTCCTGAGAGGGAAGATTACCAGAGTCTTTACGTTTGCAGTCTTGAGGGAATCGACCCACCTTGGTGCGATCTTTGCCATTTCTGCCATCTCGGATTCGTTTCTTATTATGCAGCAGTTGCTTCCTGCGATTATGTTCGGCCATGTCTCAACGATATTAAAGAATGATCCGTCCTCCAGGTAATCCTTAAACGGGCGCTCTTTGTCATCTTCGGAGTATGCTTCACTAAGTACCTGACATGTCCTTTTATTAAAATCAGTAAGCATGATCGAACATCTCTTTGCTTTACACATGTTCCTTACATCCTTGATGACTGAGTCGATCGCTTCCTCGAAGTCATCCGTCTCACGAAGCTTGATGCATGTCTTTAGGACATGAACGGCTGTCTCGTTTGATATATCAGCCAATTTCTCTGTCTCGGCCTTGGGTGACATAGAATATGAGAACTGGCAATAACCGATGCCCTCATCATTGGATCTTAATGGCTGCATATTGATATCCATCCATGCATTATATAAAGCTGCATCAACATAAGCATGAATGGATTTACCTGATGTAACACAGGCAAGGCACATGGATTCGAAGTTTTTGTCGCGAGTAATATAGTTGGTATATGGAACGTTGGATACAAATTTGGACGGATCATCCATAACGGAAAGTTTATATGCATCGTTAGCAGCAACCGTTTTGAACTTTTCCGTCTCATCTGAAGTGCGAAGGTCAACTGAGATAACACAAGCTATCTGTGTGAAATTATCGATAAATTCCTGATAGTCCATAATACACCTCATAATACTGCAAACTTTTTTGATAATTAGATTATAGCACCCATATGTTCCAGTATATGAATACTCTGTAAATAAATATTTTGGATATGGTAAAATAAGCGCATGGAATAAGAGTTAGGGGGGATACAATGAATCTGACACTTCATCTTACGGAAAATTGTAATCTTAACTGTAAATACTGCATCAGAAATAAAAGACCGTCAGACATGAGCGAGGATATCCTTATAAAGGCATGCGACCTTGCCTTTTCGAACAGCCAAAAAATGGCGGGACTGTGCTTTTTCGGCGGTGAGCCGCTCCTTCGCAAGGACCTGATCTATAAGGCGTTGGACTATTGTCTGGAAAGATCAAAGGCCACGGGAGTGGTTTTCAAATCCAAGATGACTACTAACGGTACGTTATTGGATGAGGAGTTCCTTAAACGTGCCAGGGAAGTTGATATGGGTATAGGTCTTTCTTTTGACGGTCTTGCACAGGATGACTGCAGATGTTTTCCTGACGGATCGGGATCGAGGAAGATACTTGAAGAGAAAGCAAAGCTGCTTTTGAGCTATCTTCCGATGTCTTATGCCATGTTGACACTTGCTCCGGAGTGCGTTGATAAGTACTTCGAATCCGTCAGATATCTTCATGACCTTGGATTTGTAAGGATCCTTACTACTCCGGCATACGGAAAGAATGTTAATTGGACAGATGAGGATCTTGCTAAACTTAAGACTCAATATGAAAAGACCATGGAGTGGTTCGAGGAAATAATACTAAGCGGACAGTATCTTTATATCTCTCCGTTTACTCCGAAGATAATTGAGTGTATAACAGGCAGGAATTCGGCTGAGCATTGTCATCTGGGGATCAAGCAAATGCCGGTAAATGTTGACGGTAAACTCTATCCTTGTACCTCTTTTATCGGAGATGAGGATTATTGTCTTGGTGATGTCTTTAACGGTATCGATGTAAAAAAACAGGTCGAACTTGCAAAAAAGTCATCAACTCCGAAGACCTGCATAGGTTGTGACCTGGTAAAACGGTGTACCAACTCCTGCGGTTGTGCCAACAGGATGAATACCGGTGATGAGAATACCGTATCAGCTCTTCAGTGTTCTATCGAACGGATGACCATTGAAGTCTCCGATAAAGCAGGTGAGAATATATTCACGGCTGATCCTGAGATCTTCAAAAAGACATTTGCCAAGGGCATTAAATGATCAGTTAAGGAAGTTACAACCACATATATTGATGACCAAAACGAGCCTTGCAGTTTATGAGCGTAAGGCTCGTTTTTATAGGCTTTTGATAATGAGTGTAAAAAACCTTACTCTTTCTTCGGGCATTTTTGGACATTTTTACAACAATATTATCGACCAAGGTTAGTTGACGCTAACGCATCCGTGAATTATAATTCATATGAACGATGACTCATATGAACAGAAAGGAATATGTTTTATGGTTAAGGAAACATTTTTAACAGTTAGTAACGTATATAAGGCATTCGGAGAGGGTGAGAGTCGTCAGGAAGTATTGAGAGGCATGGATTTCACAGTTGCTAAAGGAGAGTTCTGTGTACTCCTCGGACCTTCAGGATCGGGAAAATCCACATTGCTCAATATAATCGGCGGCATCGACAGTGCAGATGACGGATATATATCGATAGCAGGTGATAAACTTCGCGATATGAATGAAAAGGCTCTTACTTCATACAGGCGTAAGCATCTGGGATATGTGTTTCAGTTATATAATCTGATCCCTAATCTCAATGTTAAGGAAAACATAGAGGTAGGTGCTTATCTGTCAGATGATCCTTTGGATATTGACGAACTTCTTAACACACTCGGGCTTTGGGATCACAGATACAAGCTTCCGAATCAGCTCTCGGGAGGACAGCAGCAAAGGACCTCGATCGGTCGTGCGATCGTTAAGAAT
This sequence comes from uncultured Clostridia bacterium, assembly GCA_947165785.1. Lineage (GTDB taxonomy): Bacteria > Bacillota > Clostridia > Saccharofermentanales > Saccharofermentanaceae > Saccharofermentans. The sequence goes on from CAMVBS010000054.1 coordinate 11,137, forward strand.
CCTGACATCCTTCTTTGTGATGAACCGACGGGCGCTTTGGACTATAACACTTCAAAAGAGATCCTTAAGCTTATCGAGGACGTGAATCAGAAGTATGGGAATACGGTTATCATGGTTACTCATAATAATGCCATCCAGGATATGGCTGATCACACGATCAAACTTCGTGACGGTAAGGTTCGTAAGAATATCATCAATGAGAACAAGATAAGTGCTATGGAACTTGATTGGTAAGGGGTAAGAACGATGGCAGGAAAAAAGATAAGAAATCCGCTTGTTAAGAGACTTCCGCGTGAGTTTTTGGGTGAGTGGAAAAAATACCTTGTCGTTTTCATCTTTCTGGTAGCGATAATTTCATCCGTATCGGGCATGTATGTAGCAAATAACTCAATGCTCAAGGCTGCCGATGACGGGATCGAGAAGTATAAAAGGGAAGACGGTAATTTCGAGCTGGAAAAGCCTGCTTCCGAAGAGCTAATCGCAGGGATAGAAAGCGGGGAAAAGGCTGATCTGCTGAACTTTTTTGAGAAAAAAGGCATAGAAGAACTTGATAAGGAATTCGATAAGGAATTTAAGGAAGAGTTTGATAAGGGTTTTGATGAGGAAGTAGAAAAAAGCGTAAGGGAAAGCGTCAAGGATATGGATCTGACAGAGGAGCAGATCCAAAAGAGCGTTGACGATGCAATAAAGGAGGCGAGGGCTTCCGAAGACTACAAAGATGCCTATGATGAGGCTTATGAGAAAGCTTATGAAGAGGCATCGGAAGAAGTAAGGTCTGAAGTTAAAAAAGAGTACGACAAGGCGGTCGATAAGTACGAACTTGATAAGGATTTTCAAAAGGTTACCGGCGTTAAGCTCTATGAGAACTTTTTTGCTGATGTAAGTGAGGATAATGACCGCAAGATCAGAGTGTTCAAGCTTCAGGATGAGATAAATGTCCCGAGTATCTTTGAGGGTCAACTGCCAACTGATAACAGCAGCATCGCCATAGACAGGATGCATGCAGATAACGCGGGACTTAAGGTCGGTGACACGGTCAATGTGAACGGTAAAGATCTTAAGATCACAGCCCTCATTGCGCTTCCGAACTATTCCACTCTTTATGAGAATAACTCGGATACGATGTTCGACTCGATCAAGTTCGATGTCGGCGTGGTTACTCCGGAACTTTTTGATGAGATAACAAAAGGAGAGAACCTCAGGTATTCATATGCCTGGAGATACGCTCAAAGACCTGATTCGGAGGAGACTGAGAATCAGGTCTCGGAAAGTTTCCTTAAGGTCGTGATGACTCAGTCGATAGCTGATGATAACGAACTTCAGGATTATCTTCCGGCATATCTTAATCAGGCGATTACATTTGCGACAGATGATTTTTCCAAGGATCTTGGCATGGTAAGCGTATTCATGGACATATTCATGATCGTCATCGCGTTTATCTTCGGTGTTACGATAAGCAGCACGATCGCCAAAGAATCAAAGGTCATCGGAACATTAAGAGCTTCGGGATATACCAAGGGAGAACTTATAAGACATTATCTTTGTGTTCCTGTTATCGTAACCGTAGTTGCTTCCCTGGTCGGTAATATCCTCGGATATACCCTGTTCAAGGACTGGGTTGCTTCTATGTACTATAACAGCTACAGTCTTCCTACTTTTAAGGTCGTATGGAATCTGACGGCGCTTTATAAGACTACACTTATCCCGTTTGTCATAATGTTTGTCGTGAACCTTGTGGTGATATCATATAAGCTTCGTTTCAGTCCATTGGAATTCTTAAGAAATGATCTTAAGAAAACAAAGCGTAAGAACGCGATGAGACTTCCGAGATGGTCATTTTTCAAGAGATTCAGATTAAGGATCATCTTCCAAAATGTCTCAAGTTATCTCGTCCTTGCCCTGGGTGTTATCTTTATAATGTTCCTGATGGCATTTGCCATAGGTGCTCCGGATACTATCAATAAGGTTAAGGACGGAGCAGGGGATATGATCATCTGTGACTATCAGACTATCCTTAAGAAAACGACTGATGAAGACGACAATGAGATCACGACTTCCGTTAAGAGCGAGAAATTCTCTATAGAATCCCTAAGGATAGAAAACGAGAATATCAATGAGGATGTCTCCGTGTATGGTATCGAGAAGGGATCGTCTTACATTAACATGCCGGATATGGCTTCCGATGAGGTCATGATAACAAAGACATTATCTGAAAAGTACAACATCAAAGTCGGAGATGTATTTAAACTTAATGCAAGATTCGAAAAAACGGACTATGAGTTCAAAGTAGGTGCGATAGAAGACAGATTCCTTACGATGGCTGTTTTTATGCCGACTGAAGAGTTTAATGAGAGATTCGACCGTAAGGAAGACGAGTTCTCGGGCTTCTTCTCCGATCAGATGATCGATGATATCGACTCAAAGTATATTGCAAAGGTGATTACAATCGAAGATATCATGAAGACCGTCGATCAGCTCGATCACTCGATGGGTAATTCGATGTTCTATTTCCAGGTAGTCTGCGTTATCCTTGCTGCAGTGCTCACATTTCTTCTGACGAAGGTCATCATAGATAAGAGTGAGAATTCCATATCCATGGTAAAGATCTTAGGATATAAGAACAGTGAGATAGCTTCGCTTTACATCATAGGAACAACGATCATATTCATCCTGATCGAGTTTGTCGGAATGGTGGTCGGAATCGGACTTATAACAGTTGCATGGGGCGTTATCCTTCAGAGCATGAGCGGATGGTATGAATTCTATGTATCAGGTATCTCAATGGCAAAGATGATCGTGTTCGTATTCATAGGATACCTTGCAGTAATGCTCCTTGATTTCAGAAGGATCAAGAAAGTTCCGTTGGATGAGGCACTTAAGAATGTTGAGTAATGATTGACAAATAAGCTTACAAGTAATAGTCTAAGACAAAATAAAACGGAGGCAGTTAAAGTGTCCAAGACCGCTTTGTACAATGCATATTATCTTTATGCAGACGTCTTTTACGGACGTTACGTATCGGTCGCACAAAACTGCCTCGGGTGAATGGAATAATATTATCTTGTGATCCATACCGTTTATCCGATGAACTGTCGGATAAACGGTATTTTTGTTAGGAGGCATGATAAAAAGTAAAACAGGGGCGATGTGAAAGCTATCACG
>CAMVBS010000055.1 GCA_947165785.1 uncultured Clostridia bacterium
TCGATGCCGTAACCGATACCGCCCGTAGGAGGCATACCGATCTCAAGAGCGTTAAGGAAGTCCTCGTCTGTGTGGTTTGCTTCTTCATCACCCGCAGCAAAAGCCGCATCCTGAGCAGCGAATCTCTCACGCTGATCGATAGGATCGTTGAGCTCTGAATATGCGTTACACATCTCCCATGTATTGATGAAGAGCTCGAATCTCTCAACCTTTGAAGGATCGTCAGGCTTCTTCTTTGTAAGAGGAGAGATCGCAACCGGATGATCCATAATGAATGTTGGCTGTATAAGTTTCTCCTCACAATATGTCTCGAAAAAGAGATTGATGATGTCACCCTTCGTGTGACGATCCTCGAACTCAATGTGGTGTTCCTTGGCGAGGGCCTTGGCAGCATCGTCACCGTCTACTGTATCGAAGTCGATACCTGCATACTTCTTGATCGCATCGTTCATTGTAAGACGCTCGAAAGGCTTACCGAAGTCGATCTCGATATCACCGTACTTGATGAGTGTAGTGCCGCATACCTTCTCTGCAAGGTACCTGAACATACTCTCAGTAAGCTCCATCATGCCCTCATAATCAGTATAAGCCTGATAAAGCTCCATCAACGTAAACTCAGGGTTATGTCTTGTATCGACACCCTCGTTTCTGAAAACACGACCGATCTCATAGACTCTCTCAAGTCCGCCCACGATAAGACGCTTGAGGTAGAGTTCCAAAGAGATACGAAGCTTAACGTCTTCATCAAGAGCATTATAGTGAGTCTCGAACGGACGAGCAGCAGCACCGCCTGCATTACTTACGAGCATTGGTGTCTCGACTTCCATAAAGTCTCTGCCGTCGAGGAAGTTCCTGATCTCCTTGATTATCTTGGAACGCTTAACGAAAGTATCCTTGACCTCCGGATTAACAATGAGGTCAATATAACGCTGACGATAGCGCATATCTGTGTTTGTAAGGCCGTGGTGCTTCTCAGGAAGTACCTGGAGCGACTTACTCAAGAGAACGAGTTCTTCGGCGTGAACGGAAACCTCACCCGTCTTTGTCCTGAAGAGGTAACCCTTAACACCGATGATATCGCCGATATCGTATTTCTTGAATGCCTGATAGTCATCAACGCCCAAAGCGTCACGTGTTACGTAGATCTGGATGTTGCCCTTAAGATCGCTTATAGTCGCGAAAGAAGCCTTACCCATGACACGCTTGAGGAGCATACGTCCTGCAACGCATACGTTGATCCTGTTGCCCTCGTGAAGGATCTTGAGCTGTTCAGCCGCAGCCTCCTCGTCGAGTTCCATATCAAGCTGAGCTTTAAGACTGGCATCGAGCTGCTCGAACTTTTCCTTCGCGTCAGCGGAGTGGATATCCACATCATATTTGGTGATCTGGAACGGGTCCTTTCCCTCAGCCTGCATAGTCGCAAGCTTCTCGCGTCTGATCTTGATCTGTTCGTTTAGATTAGGCATCTGCTGTGCATTCTCATTGTCTGCCATATTCTTAGCTCCTTACTATTTTTTCTCGAAAACAACAGAAAGCGCGTGAGTTTCGATCCTTACGCGCTTCCCGAAAAGAACCGGTCAATATATTACTTACCGATCTTGATTACCTTATATTTGAAGGATCCTGCAGGTGTAGTTACTTCAACAACCTGTCCCTTCTTCTTGCCGTTGATAGCCTGGCCCAAAGGAGAATCCATTGAAATCCTCTTAGCAAAGATATCTTCCTCGTTAGCATTAACGAGTTCGTATGTCTCTTCTTCCTTTGTCTCTTCGTCACGAACGACTACCGTACAACCAAGGGAAACCTTTGTCTTGGAGATCTCATCATCACCCAAAACTTCAGCATTCTTAAGGAGTGCAACGAGTTCCTGGATACGAGCTTCGTTGTTAGCCTGTGCTTCCTTAGCGTCATCATACTCGGAGTTCTCCGAGAGGTCGCCCTGAGCTCTTGCTTCGTTCAAACGCTCAGAGATCTCAGCTGCGATGGTCGTTCTTCTCTCAGCAAGCTCATCCTGCAAACGCTTCAGACCTTCGGCGGTATATACATTCTTTTCTTCTTCAGCCATTTTAAAAACCTCACTTTAGATTCTGGTCATAACAGACCATATTTTACTCCATTTGACCACAAATAATCAATACGCGTTGATTACCTTGCAGATCTGTCGCTTTCCTTCTGGATAACGTCGTGAGCGCCGCCCTCGATGATGGATGTGGAAGAAACGACAACGAGTCTTGCTTTCTGCTGGAATTCTTCGATGCTGGAAGAACCGCAGGAACACATCGTAGCCTTTACCTTGGCAAGTGATGTGTCGAGGTTGCTCTTCAACGGACCGGCATAAGGAACGTAGGAATCGACACCCTCTTCGAATGCCATCTTGCCGCCCTTTCCGCCGTCGTCGTAACGCTGCCAGTTACGTGCACGGTTGGAACCTTCGCCCCAGTACTCTTTTACGTAGTTACCATTAACGATGAGCTTTCTCGTTGGAGACTCATCAAATCTTGCAAAGTATCTGCCGAGCATAAGGAAGTCAGCACCCATTGCAAGAGCAAGTGTCATGTGATAGTCGTGAACGATACCGCCGTCGGAGCAGAGCGGAATGTACATGCCTGTCTTCTTGAAGTACTCATCACGAGCCTTGGAAACTGCAAGAACTGCAGAAGCCTGACCGCAACCGATACCCTTCTGCTCACGTGTGATACAGATGGAACCGCCGCCGATACCGATCTTGATGAAGTCAGCGCCTGCCTCAGCAAGGAAGTTAAAGCCTTCGTCATCTACTACGTTACCTGCACCTACAGGGATCTCAGGGTAGTTAGCCTTGATCCACTTGAGGGCTCTCTCCTGCCATACGGAGAATCCGTCAGAAGAGTCGAGACAGAGAGCATCTGCACCTGCTTCGATGAGGGCAGGAACACGCTCTTCGTAGTCACGTGTGTTGATACCTGCACCAACGATGAGCTTCTTGTCTTTGTCGAGGAGTTCGTGTGGGTTAGCCTTATGGAATTCGTAGTCCTTTCTGAAAACAAGTCCTACGAGGCAACCGTCTTTATCTACGATAGGGAGCTGATTGATCTTGTTGTCCCAGATGATGTCGTTAGCTTCCTTAAGAGTTGTTCCCTCAGGTGCAGTAACGAGCTTTTCGATAGGAGTCATGAACTCCTTTACCTTTGTATCAGTTGTCATACGGCTTATACGATAGTCTCTTGTTGTTACGAGACCCAAAAGCTTACCTGTTGATGTGCCGTCGGATGTAACTGCTGCTGTGCCGTGGCCCTTCTCTTCCTTAAGAGCAAGGACGTCTTCCAATGTGGAATCAGGTGTAAGGTTGGAATCGGATGTAACGATACCTGCCTTGTACTTCTTAACTTTACGGATCATCTCGCACTGAGATTCAATAGACTGAGACTGGAAAATAAAAGACATACCGCCGCATCTTGCGAGTGCGATCGCCATGCCTGAATCTGAAACGGCCTGCATAACTGCAGAAACTACCGGAATATTGATCTTAAGCTTGGATTCTTCCTGACCCTTCTTATACTTGCAAACAGGTGCCGACAGGTCAACCTGGTCAGGTGTGTTCTTTTCTGTAGTGAGATTCGGTATCAAGAGATACTCACTGAATGTACGGGATTCTTCTTCGAAAATTTTAGCCATAAATAATACCTCCCAGACTCAATTCTATTTTTGTAAATTAGAATAAATCATAACACAGATACTATTTTTTGTGCCATAAAAAAATATAAATATTTCCAGTCTTTCTTTGTGCTAATTATCGTGTTCACATGCGGCCGTTCTTAACGAGCCTTATGACGCACTGTTCGATGAAGTTTTCGACCTCTTTCTCATAGAGCGCAGGAGCCTTTGGATAAGATTGCATGTGGTCAGCGTTTTCGATGATGATCATCCTCTTAGGAGATATTATCCTGTCATAGATGAGCTTGGAGCACTCAGGTGATACGACATGGTCTTTCTCGCCGTGGAAGAGAAGGACCGGGACCTTGATCCTGTTGGCTTCCTTGAGGCAGTCGCACTTGTCGAGGTCATAGCCGAACCTTATGCCGACGCAGCGTTTTACCCACTTCATGAAGATCGCTGGATTGATCTTGTATCTTCTCTTGAAAAGGTCAAGGATAGGGCGCTCAACCCTGTCATACGGACTGTCCGCGATTATACCGGCGACGTTCTCGGAGAAATCCTCCTGCTCTGCCGCAAGAAGAGTCGTAACTGCGCCCATGCAGCGGCCGAAGATGAATATCCTCGCATGATCGCCGACCTGCCTTTTGCAGAATTCGATCCACGAATTAAGATCCACGCTCTCGCAAAGGCCGTACGATGTGTACTTGCCCCCGCTCATGCAGTGCGCACGCTGGTGGATTATGAGAACATGACACTGGATCTTCGTCATGATGAGCTTGGCATATCCTGCGACCATCGACGGATGTTCGTCGTAGCCGTGAAGAAGGATAAGGACATTCCTGCAGTCTCTGTCGGCAGACGGTCTGTAGTAACCTGCAAGCTTAACACCGTCATACGCCGTAGTCCTTACGTTAACGAACTCTAGCCTGTTGGTATAAAACCAGTTCCTGCCCTTGCCTATTACGTCTGACTGGTCGATGGTCTGAGGAGATCTGTCGACCGTAGGCATCGGTTCTTTACGATAAAAGAGCGAAGTGAACATGCGGTTGCCGATGGCGATATAGATTATGACAAGACAGCCTGCCAAAAGCAGGACCAGTACCGCCGCTATTATAAGGTAGACGGAGAGCATGCTGATCTTAAGCAATACCACTCAAAGGACCTCCAAATCGTCATTACCGCTGCTCAAAAGCTCGCAGCCGTTTGCTGTGACAAGAACGTCATCCTCGATACGGAAGCCGATGCCCCACTCCTTTATATAGACTCCGGGTTCGACCGCGAGGCAGTTGCCCTCCCTGAGCGGCTCTTCCCTGAAAGATGTATCGTGAACATCAAGACCCATATGGTGTGACGTGTTATGCCAATAATAATCTGACACAATATTATCACCATTTGCGTCTTCGTTAGATTTCATTTGTATTAAACCTTCGTTTTTGAGCCAGGTGAAGACGAAACCTCTCATGTGGACATTCAGTTCCTTAAGCGTAACGCCCGGCCTTATAAATCCGAAGGCCTCCTTACGAAGTTTCCTTATGAGCTCGTGAAGGCTCTTCTTGTGCGCTTCCTTGACCTCATCGTCAGATGTTCCTATGAAAAGCGCCCTGGAGATATCCGCACAGTATCCGTCGACTCTGCCTCCGAGGTCGAGCTGAACGATGTCGCCTGCCTTAACGACCGAATGGTCAGGCACATCGTGATGGAGGTAGAAAGAATTCTCCGCTACTGCCACGATGGTTCCGAAAGCAGGGATCATAACTCCCCTTCTTCCCATCTCATATTCGAGCTTCATGAACATATCATGCTCGCTCATTCCGGGCTTTACGATCTTCTTAAGTTCATCCACTGCTTCTTCGGTAAGCTTTGCAGCCTTCCTGATCGCCTCGATCTCGCAGTCCTTCTTGACCATCCTCATGGTCGTAAGCGTCTTCTGGACATCCGTAAGTTCCTCAGAAGTCCTGTTCTTCAGCGCCTCCGCTACGAATTCCTTGGAAACCTGCTTAACGGAGCTTCCGTCATAGCCTATAAGCACCGACTTATCCTGGATAACCTTAAATACATCCTCTTCGAGCTGCTCGAGATCCCTTATGTCATCGAGCCCGATGCCCGAGATCTCAGAATATTCCTCGTGTGTCTTTCTCTTACCGTGCCATCTCTCCTTAAGGCTGTCCTTCTCAGGCACATAAAGCCTTAGCTCGATACTGCCCTCCTTCGAGCACATTATCAGAGCCGTATCATGATCCTCAACACCCGTAAGATAATAGAAATTCCTGTCAGGCAGAAACCTGTAGTCGTTATCTGCCGACATCCTGTCCGGACGACCTGCATACAAAACGACAGCAATGTCGTCTCCGATCGCCTTCATAAATTCTTTTCTGTTGTTCTCGAAAAAACTCTTGCCAATAGCCACTGTCAACCTCTTCGCTGCCATCTGGTCTCTGTGCGACCCGTATCACTGCGAACGTTGACTTCATCAAAGATGATCGTATTGTTGATGTAGCTGAATGTGGCACTCGGGGCCCTTCTTATAAGTCCCGGATTACCTATAACGATCGAACCGTCCGGCACGTCAAAATTGACATATGCGCCCGGCGCTATGAGAACGTTATTTCCTATGGTTACGTTACCAACGATAATTGCATTCGCACCGATCCATACATAGTTACCGATAGTCGGCGCACCCTTCCTCTTGCCTCGGAACTGAGTACCGATGACAACACCTGTCGATACGTTAACGTTGTAACCTATGACTGACTTAGGGTGGATAATGACACGGCCGAAATGGGCAATGTAAAAGCCCTTGCCTATCTGCGTATCATATGGGATCTGAATGTGATATTTGCGCGAGAGATGATCCAGATACATGTTGAAGAATCGGAATTTAAACTGATACAGTTTCTTTCTCCAACCGTCGTATTTCTCTGTCTGTTTGTAATAGAACTGTGTGCGCCTTAATGCGCTGATATAGCTGAACTCAGGGGATGACCTGATCTCATCTATGTAAGTCATATAAATACGTGAATGGGTACGCTTATTTCCTGTATATCGATACAGATCGCTATAGACGATGTCCTTTAACTCGTCATTCATGGCGAAGCCTCCCACACAACCTAAATACTTATTAATAAAAATTATATTTCTAATAAGTCAAATAAACAATAGATAAAGACACATTTTTGACAAAATCAGAGCATTTCCGGCGCGTTTCTTTGTATAAGTTTCACATCAAAATCGGTCATATCCAAGGGCGAAACGTTTCGACTTTTTGCGCTCACCGCTCTGTTAACTTTTTGTTACCAAAAGAGGCGCCCTCCTAAGAGAACGCCTCAATAATACAAATGGAAAACAATTGATCTGCCGATCAAGCCTCAGAGAAACTGTCGGCACCTACACCGCAGAGCGGGCAGGCAAAATCTTCAGGAAGCTCTGAAAATGGAGTACCCGGAGCAATACCGAGTTCTTCAGATCCCTTCTCCTCGTCGTATTCCCAACCACAAACATCGCATTTATAAACTGCCATATTTATTCTCTCCTTTATGTAAGTATAGTTTAGCCGAAGTATCTGTCCAAAAGGCCCTTCAATGCCTTTCCGTGACGAGCTTCGTCTCGTGCCATCTCATGAACTGTATCATGGATAGCATCCAGACCGTTCTTCTTTGCGCAGGTAGCAAGCTCAACTTTGCCGGCCGTTGCTCCGAATTCACAGTCCACTCTCCATTTGAGGTTATCTTTTGTGGTTGCCTTCATGTTAGGCTCAAGGTCCTCGCCGAGAAGTTCAGCAAACTTTGCAGCATGCTCAGCTTCCTCATATGCAGCTTTTTCCCAATAAGAACCTACTTCAGGATATCCTTCACGATATGCGATCCTTGCCATGCAGAGGTACATTCCTACCTCGGAGCACTCGCCGTTGAAGTTAGCCTTGAGCTGCTCCAAAATGTACTTCTTATCCTCTTCGGAAATGTCAGGATTATTCTTTACCGTAGCTGAATAAACTCCGTAGGTGTGCTCAGCAGCAAGTTTAAGTTCGCCTTCTACCTTCTCGAACATTGCTTTCTTAGCCTTGCATACAGGACACTCATCCGGTGCTTCGTCACCTTCGTAAACGTAACCGCATACTTTACAAACATACTTTGCCATAATTTTTTCCTCGCTTTACTGTTTTAATCAAGCTGATTTATAACCATTCTAAATTATCTTCTTCAATAAGTAAAGCCGACTTCTGCCGACAAGATAAACAACGGTTATCACTTAGCTTTGTTGATCATAGCCAAAAGCTTAGGCTTAGGCATAAATCCGACGGATTGGTCGACAATCTCTCCGCCCTTTACAACAAATAAAGCAGGAATGCTCGAGATACCGAACTGCTCGCAAAGATCTTCTTCTTCGTCTGCATTTACCTTGGCTACTTTATAGCTGCCATCACTCTCAGAAGCGATCTCTGCAACAACCGGCAGGAGCATTTGACACGGTCCACACCAGGATGCCCAAAAATCGATGAGCACGGGCACATCAGAATTAAGTACCTCAGCCTCGTAGTTGTCCTTAGTTAAGATTATTTCTTCCATATGTGCCACCTCTTTTCTTTATTGTTGCTACACTAAGATTATCCCATAAGCCAGTGTAATAATTCACGCAATTGCGTGGCAATTTATCTTTTATAGACGATACCCTCTGCAATATCATCAGCTGTCTTCTTGTCTACAAGAGCAGTGATTATCGCAAGAGCAAAATCGATCGCTGTTCCAACGCCTCTTGATGTGATGATGTTACCGTCCACGACAACATTATCAGTGCACTTCTGTGCTCCCGTAAGGCCGTCTTCCATTCCCGGATAACAGCAGGCTTTCTTACCTTCAAGGATACCGAGTCCTCCGAATACCGTAGGAGCCGCACATATTGCACCGAGCATCTTGCCCTTGGAATTAAACTCGATGATCTTATCCGTCAAAGCCTTGGTCTTACCGAGGTTAAGAGTTCCCGGCATTCCTCCCGGAAGAACGATCAAGTCAAATACATCAAGGTCAGTACGTGAAAGTACCGCATCTGCCTTAAGGACGATCTTATGAGATGTGGTCACTGTCTCATCCTCATTAACGGAAACAGTAGTTACTTCGATACCCGCTCTTCTCATAAGGTCAATGGCTGTGATAGCCTCAACATCCTCAAATCCGTCTGCCAGCATAACAGCTACTTTGCTCATATAAAAAGATCTCCTTTTCCTTTAATATCCTATAAACAGATAATATCAAAGTTCCTCGCCGTTTGTCTCGATAACTTTTTTATACCAGTAACCTGAATCCTTGATAGTCCTCTTCTGTGTAGGATAATCAACATAAACGAGGCCGAATCTCTGAGTATATCCGTGAGACCACTCATAGTTATCCATCAAGGACCACTGCATGTATCCGAGAAGTTCAACGCCGTCATCAGCAGCACGCTTATACTCACGGAGATATCTGTTAAGGTAATCGATCCTGTAGGTATCATGAACCTTACCGTCAAGACTTACCCAGTCATGAGAAGCCATGCCGTTCTCTGTGATGAATACAGGTTTGCCGTAACGTTCATAGTAGAACTTAGGAGCCCAGTAAAGAACTTCAGGTGTCAAAGGCCAGCCGATATTCGTCATCATCTTTCCCTGGAAATAGATGTCGGAATATTCTCCTTCTTTCCTGCCTTCCTGAGCATAATAGATATTTGTTCCATAGAAATCGAGAGGCGTCTTGATAACTGCCCACTCCTCATCAGTAAACTTCGGAACGAGATCGCCGAACGTATCGAGAAGTTCCTTAGGATATTCTCCGAGGAAGATAGGATCTGACCAGTAGGAAATACTGAACGGGAATCCTTCGCCGTTGACCGCAAACGTCTTCTGTCTTGCTTCCTCTATAGCCTCAGCAGTATCGTCACTCGGGATAGCGCATGGTCCGATAGGAGCATAGCCGATCTTCGGAGTCTTCTTTGCATTCTTACGGATATAGTCTGCAGCCTTACCGTGAGAAAGGATGATGTTGCTGCCCATGATGAGAAGATCTCTCGGGATATGCTTCTCAAACGGTGCATGAACGCCTACCTGGTATCCGCAACCGAGTTCGCACTGCGGTTCGTTGATGGTGATCCAGTAAGATACACGATCTGAAAGAGCATCTACTACTACCTTAGTGTACTCAAGGAACCACTCTGAGCTCTCCTTGTTAAGCCATCCGCCCTTATCGTGAAGAGCGATCGGATAATCCCAGTGATATAAAGTGATCATCGGCTCGATGCCGTTACTTATCAGTTCATCCACAAGATCCGAATAGAACTTAAGTCCCTTCTCGTTGACCTTGCCTGTTCCGTCAGGAAGGATACGTGTCCAGCTTATAGAGAATCTGTAAGCCTTCGTTCCGAGCTCCTTCATGAGAGCAACGTCTTCCTTCATATGATGATAGTGATCACAGGCTACCGCACCTGTCTCGTTAAACTTGATATTACCGCCGATGCCTGCATATACATCCCAGCAGTTCAATCCTTTGCCGTCCTCGTTGTACGCGCCTTCGATCTGATATGAAGCGGTGGCCGTACCCCAAATAAAGTCTTTGCCAAAACCCATAATAATTCTCCTTTCGGGAAGATATTAAAATCTTAACATCCGAGGGCCTCGGCATTCTATCAGAATATGTAAATTATTATCAGACTTTGATCTCTTTGGAAGAATTAACGATGGAAAGCTTGCCTATATCCTCAGTGTAGTAATAGACTCGGTTAGACAGATATGATTCGTCGTGGTCGGAGAACGGACCAAATTCATCCGGATCCATGTTCATGATGTTCCCAAGTGATATCTCATACTCGGGAACGATGATGACTTCATCGACCGATAGAGGAAACACAAAGATACCTGAATCAAACCTCTTCGACAGATCCCGGAGGACATTCTCACATACTATAAGAGCTGCTCCTCTCATGGAATCGGGGTTCGTGAGGATAAGCGCGATCTTGCCGAAGGGATCATCGACCAGAATACCGCTGCCGCGCTTTTTGAGTTCTTCCTCGAGAGGCGTAAGCCTTATGTTCTTCCTCTTACCGGTGTTGCGCTTGGCGATCTCATAAAGCTCCTCCTCCGTCAGGGAATATTCCTCCATGAGATCATGGGTCATGTTCATGACGAGCCTTCCGTCTGATACATTGTCCATGAACGAACACTCACTGATATGAACGTAATAAGTTATCGCCAGATCGAGAAATCTCCTGTGGGGTCTGTCTTCCAGAAGTTTCCTGTTGCATTCATAGTTAATGACGCTCATGTAGATATGGTCCTTGATATTCTCGTAGGACATGAACTTCTCGGCATCCACGGTGCCGTTAACGTCGTGGCTCATCCTGATCCCGGCGATCTTCGTAAGGATCGAATCGATAGTCCGTCCCTCGCGATACTCCTCATAGAAAGCATTGAGGTAGATATTCGGTGCGATATTACAATTGCTGCGCCTTATCATCACTCCGTCGAGCACGTGGTCATTGGTCTTCACGGCGTGTACGATCTTGACCTCGCTGCCGTCATATTTCTCAGGCAGGTAGGAAAGGATGTCGGACACGATCTTGTCTTTGAATTCTTCGTAATTGAGCATTTGGACCTCCCGTTAATAGATTTGTGCCTTGATGATAGCAACCCGGAAAGCCCGAAAAACCGACAAAAAAAACAAAAAACGACAATTTCGTCATAAATCTCCGAAAACGGCTGCGCCTTGGGACTTTTTCGAGAATAAAAAAAGTGCCCCGAGAGGGCACTTGGATATGCGGATATGAATTATCAGTCCTTGTTCTCGTAATCTACGAGGTACTCTTCGCCGTAGAGCTTACGAAGCTTCGGCTTCTCGATCTTACCCGTGGCATTACGAAGGACAGGTGCAAAGATGATCTGACGAGGTCTCTTGTAACGAGGGAGCGCGAGGCAGAACTCGTTGACTTCATCCTCTGTAAGGCTCATGCCTTCCTTGACCTCGATGATGGCGCCTTCGATCTCGCCGAGACGCTTGTCAGGAAGTCCGATAACGGCAACGTCCTTGATCTTGTCATTCTTCATGAGGAAGTCCTCGATCTCTACAGGATAGAGGTTCTCACCGCCGGAGACGATAACGTCCTTCTTACGGTCAACGAGATAGATGAAGCCGTCTTCGTCCATACGACCCATATCACCTGTAAGGAGCCAGCCGTCCTTGAGGACTTCAGCCGTAGCCTCAGGGTTATTGAAATAGCATTCCATGACGCCGTCGCCCTGAACACAGAGTTCGCCGACTTCGCCCTGCTCTACTTCCTCACCGTTCTCGCGGATGATCTTGCACTTCCAGCCGTAGCCCGGGATTCCGATGGCGCCTACCTTGTTAACGTTCTCGACGCCGAGGTGTACACAGCCCGGACCGATGGACTCGGAAAGTCCGTAGTTGGTGTCGTACTGGTGGTTCGGGAAATACTCGAGCCAGCGTCTTATGAGTGAACGAGGTACAGGCTGAGCACCGATGTGCATGAGCCTCCACTGATCGAGCTTATAGTCTGAAAGCTTAATGTCGCCTCTGTCGAGTGCATCAAGGATGTCCTGAGCCCACGGTACGAGGAGCCACACGATCGTGCAGTGCTCGGAAGATACCGCATCGAGGATGTACTTAGGCTTTGTTCCGCGGAGAAGGACAGCGCGGGAACCGCTTATGAGGCTTCCCATCCAGTGCATCTTGGCGCCCGTGTGATAAAGAGGCGGGATGCAAAGGAAATTGTCCTCCCTGCATGTGGAGTGATGCTTCTGCTCGACTGCAGCTGCGTGCATGAGACTTCTGTGCTTATGTAAGATGGCCTTAGGAAAGCCTGTCGTTCCGGAGCTGAAGTAGATAGCGCCGTAATCGTCATCCGTGATATCGATGTCAGGCGAAGAACTTGAATAGTCAGCCGTAAGAACGAGATAGTCCTCGGCAAATGTAGGACATGTGTCGCCTACGAAGATGAGGGCTCTGTTCTTGTGGAGCTCTGTCTCGATGTTTTCGATACGGCCGATGAATTCAGGGCCGAAGAAAAGGATATCGAGCTCGGCAAGGTTGGAGCAGTACAAGATCTCCTCGGATGTATAACGGAAGTTCAACGGTACTGCGATGGCACCTGTCTTAAGGATACCAAAATAGATCGGGAGCCACTCGAGACAGTTCATCATGAGGATACCGATCTTATTGCCCTTCTTGATACCTCTGCTCAGGAGCATATTTGCAAGACGGTTGGCCTTCTCATCGAAGACCTTCCATGTGATCTCTCTTCTGTATGCTGATTTAGCCGTAGGCTGGATCAGTTCATATTCCTTCCAGGTAACGCGTCCGAGTTCCTGCTGCTCAGGGTTGAGCTCAACAAGCGCGATCTCGTCGCCATATAATTTTGCATTTCTTTCCAAATACTCTGTAACAGGCATTTTGATACTCCTATTCTACAAAACTACTAAACTACACGTAAAAACATGCCTTTACTAGTATAACAAGTATTTATAAAAAAGAAAGATTAGAAGTATTAAAGGATTTTTTTACCTCTTTCGAAAATTCTCTCTTGTAAATTGCTGATTTAATGCTATAATCTTCGAGTAATATTTCAATCGAGGTGTAGCGCAGTTGGTAGCGTACGTGCTTTGGGAGCATGGGGTCGCAGGTTCGAACCCTGTCACCTCGACCATCAGGAGACGATCAGTCGGCTCCTGATTTTTTTGTGCAACGAAAACCACGCGATAGTCGCGTGGTTCCATAGAGCTTAAGCGATGAAAAAACCTCCTGATGTAGAATTAACGCGTGACCTGCCAGTTACGCAACTACATCAGGAGGAAAATATGTCAGATAAAAATATCGACGCTAGAAGTCTAGCACATACAAAATGGAACTGTAAATATCATGTGGTTTTCGCACCCAAGTACAGGAGGAAAGTGTTCTTCCAAGAAAAGAGAGCAGACATAAGAGATATAATACAGACTCTCTGTAAGTGGAAAGGTGTAGATATTCTCGAGGGAGAAATATGCCCGGATCACATACATCTGTTGTTGAGTATTCCACCCAAAATGAGCGTTTCGAGTTTTATGGGATACCTGAAAGGGAAGAGTAGTCTGATGATCTTTCAGAAATATGGAAATATGAAATTCGCATATCGAAATCGCGAATTTTGGTGCAGAGGATATTACGTAGACACAGTTGGGAAGAACACAGCAGCGATAAAATCTTACATCGCCAATCAACTGAAGAACGATAAGGAAGCGGATCAACTTTCAATGTTTGATCCGCGCGACCCATTTATGGGTAGCAAGTAACACTTCGCGTGGCTGGCAGGCCAACAATAGACACACGTGTGTGTGGCTAGTAGTATGAGGGCTATGCCCGAAAATGAAAAACCACCGGCTAGTGATATGTACCCAGATTTCTGGACACATAGATTATTGAATTAGTTCTAACAGAT
>CAMVBS010000056.1 GCA_947165785.1 uncultured Clostridia bacterium
GAAACTTTTTTCTTTCAAATCTCCTCTTTCAGAAGGCTCGATTATATTAGCACCTGACTTGCGTTTTGGCAAGGGGTTTTTCAAACTTTTTCAGACTTTTTTTCAAAGTGCTCCGGATCACTTTTTCGAGGTGTATTTACATATAATGTAATTTATTAACGCGCGCATTTATATGCGCGATATTTATATTCATATGTAAATATGCTTTGGGCATTAAAAACTACTAAAAACGTTTCTTTATTTTACTCTTTTGTTGTCAGATTGCCGTTATTTCGCAAGTTACATTGAAACGCCCTTCAAAAGTGTGTAAAATACAGACAATTTTCCGTTTATTCAGTTTGGAGGTTTATTATGAAATCCGTTAGAGGTTCTAAGGTAGCTATCATCGGTGCCGGACAGGTTGGTGCAACGATAGCTTTCGCACTTGCTTTCCAGCAGCGCTGTTCTGAATTGGTACTTATCGACGTTAACAAGGACAAGGCTACAGGTGAAGTCCTCGACATCAGCCACGGTCTTCCTTTCTTGGGTCACATGAATATTTACGCCGGTGATTATTCAGATTGTAAGGATTGCGATCTCATCATCATCACAGCAGGTATCCCGAGAAAACCGGGTGAGACACGTCTTGATCTTGCCAAGAAGAACGTTACTTTGGCTCATACGATCACAGACTCCATCATGCAGAACTACACAACAGGTAACATCCTCGTTGTTTCCAACCCTTGCGATATCATTACTTACATGATCACAAAGTGGTCCGGACTTCCTGCTAATCGCGTTATCGGTTCAGGTACAAACCTTGACTCCGCACGTTTCAGACACCTCTTGAGCCAGAAGCTCAATGTTGACGTTCGTAACGTTCACGGTTATATCCTCGGTGAGCACGGTGAGTCTCAGTTCCCTGTATGGAGCCAGACACACATCGCAGGTATGCAGGTTGATGCATATGCTAAGAGCCTTGGTATCAGCTTCACAGAAGAAGATAAGGCTGAGATCGCTGAACTTACAAAGTCTTCCGGTGCACGTATCATCAAGCTTAAGGGTGCTACATACAACGGTATCGCAGTAAGCGTTTCCGCTCTTGCACAGAGCTTCCTTAAGGATGAGCACACAGTTCGTCCTGTATGTTCACTTTTGACAGGTCAATACGGTATTTCCGGCTGCTCCATGAACGTTCCTACGATCATCGGTGCTGACGGTGTTGAGAAGGTTCTTGAGGTTCCGCTCTACGATAACGAGCTCGAGTCCTTGAAGAGATCTTCAGAGAGCATCCTCGAGGCTATCGAAGGCGTTAAGGGTCTCTGATCTGATATATCGATCAATCATAGGCGTCTGCAATTTGCAGGCGCCTATTTTATTTGTAAAGACCTTTTTCGAGAGTCAAAATCATTTATACTAATGTTGTGTAAGTTTGTCTTTACAAAGGAGAGATATATGACTTTTCAAGCAGATTCCAGAAAATGCCCTTCATGCGGCGGCAACCTGATATTCTCAACAGAAGACCAGGGCCTGACATGCTCATTCTGCGGCAATGTTTTCGACCCGGGCAAGCTCGATCTTATGGACATCATCGCAGATCTCGATAAGGACGATTCTACCGAACTGGAGGATGACAAGAATGAGATCGTATGCGGCGCTTGCGGTGCGCATGTGATCACGGACAAGAACACAACGGCAACTTTCTGTGCTTTCTGCGGTTCTCCTTCCCTGGTTACACAAAGACTCAGCAGGCAGTTCCGCCCTGATTACCTCATCCCTTTCAAGATATCCAGAGAGGATGCTCAAAAGAGGATCGAGAGGTTCGCCAAGACCAGAAAATATGTGCCGAACAATTTCTACAACAGATCCACCTTCAAGAAGATAACCGGTATATATGTTCCTTTCTGGCTCATGGATTCCGCATGTACTCTCCATACCAACGGATACGCGTACAAGAATCACATAAGCGGAAGAGACAGGTATTCGGTATCTTCAGATATGGAGATCCGCTTTAAGAATGTTCCTTTTGACGGGGCACTGGCTATAGAAGACGATATCATGGAATCCATAGAGCCGTTTGACTGTTCGGAGCTTAAGGAATTCAAGACTTCCTACCTTCAGGGCTTTTACTCGCAAAGATATGATCTGTCAGCCGATAAGCTCTCAGACAGGATCCTTGGCCGACTTCAAAGATACGGCAAGGAAGCCGCTTCCGCTTCCCTTTCAGGATATGACTCGAAAACGTTCGGCATATGTACCGCGAGGCCACATGATCTTACTCAAAAGTATGCTCTGTTCCCTGTATGGATCTTAACTTACGAGTACGACGGTCTGATCTATAAGATCGCAGTCAACGGCCAGACAGGAAAGACTGACGGTTATCTTCCGACGTCAAAGCTCAAGAGAGCGCTTCGTCTTTCTCTTTACTATGCCCACAACGCTTTAATGACAATGCCTATCGTCATTCCGCTCATCTTACTCGGTATTTTGATTCGCAGTCATTTCGATTCTTTTTTGGCATGCGTGTACTTTGTTTTGATCTGTGTCATTTTCTGCCTTCCTGTTTTCTCGATGTACAGGCTGGCTAAGATACAGGATGAGGATTTCACCAGGTTTTCTGCTCTGAATATAGTCAGAAAAGCCATAAGAAAGTTTTACGACAAGAGAAAAGCGACTCTCTTAAGGATAAAGAATGATACAAGCGTCCTTGTCGGAGAAAGACCGTCGGTAAATGAGTATTATGATACAACATCAAAGGCCGTGATAAATAACCGGGAAGTCTTTGATCTCCGCGAATCATATACGGACAGAGATGCGTAACAGATAAAGAAAGAGTGACCCAAAGGTCACTCTTTTATTATCTCTCCGATATAAGGTCTCGTCTTGCTCTTTCTGCGCTTCTTCCTGCGCTTCCTGTTGATGAGCTTGATGATTATTATGATTATCACCGCAATGATAAGAACAACGAGTACGCCGATTATGATGGAAGCCACGACGTGCTTTTTGATCCATCTGATAATGCCTGATTTCTCTTTGATCGGATCTTTTACGTTATCCTTGGATTCGTCGATGGTTACGTTTACATCCTCTTCGGCTGTCTTCTCACCATCTTGTTCCTCGACGCCCTCAGGAGTTTGCTTGTCCTCTTCAGTATCCGGGAGTTCCGGAGAGTCACCCGGAAGGAATAAAGGATCGTACTGGGCTCTTTCTGCCTCGGTAATATTGCCTGACTGATAGTCACCGAGCTTACCCGGAACCACCTTCTCAGGATTCCTGTTCCAACACTCGAGATTTCCGTAAGCGGTTATGGAAGCAACATATCTTGTCTGATATGAATAGTACTCTCCCGGGATACCGCAAACAGCAGTAAACAGTTCATGTCCGTTCTCATTTATCGTATATATCGTCATTCCGGTTCCCGCATTCGAAGTGGTTCCCGTTTTACCGCCGACTACACAAACGGCATGCGTGTCTTCGCCTTCTGCCGTCCTTGCAACAAGCCACGGATCCATAAGGATCTTGTTACTGTTGTTAACGATGGACCAGCCGTCCTCCACATGCATGTTCGTTGATACGAAATAATGGGTCGGAGTATGGATGAGCTTACAAAAATCAGGATTCTCAGCAGCGTGAGCCATGATCTTCGTAAGGTCTGAAGCTGTCGTATAATGCTCGTCATTATGCAGACCGTGAGCATTGACAAAGTTCGTATTAACGCATCCGAGGCTCTGCGCCCTGTAATTCATGAGAACCGCAAAAGCGCTGAGTTTGTAAGAAGCAAGGATATCCTCGGAACTTAATCCGAAGTAATCCTCGAAGTATTTGGCATTGATACCGTCAGGACCTGCCGTAAGACTGTCTGCCGGATAGTTCTTAAGAAGTGCCTCAATGACGCCCTCGGCAAGAACGTTAGCCGCATCGTTACCCGACGGGAGCATAAGTCCGTACAAAAGCTCCGAGACCGTTGTTGTCTCGCCTACGATAAGACCCATTACCGTCGAGTCGGCTGATATATTATCGATCGCATTCTGCGATACCGTAAGACTCGCGGATGTATCAAGATAATCGAGAGCCAGCTGAGCAGTCATTATCTTGGTCATGGATGCCGGGAATATCCTGGAGTCAGGTTCCTTGCTGAAGATCACTTCGTCGGCCGTCTTATCGTATACACAATAAGCGGCTGCCTTTACCTCTTCAAGCGTAGGCAGTGTAACCTCAGGCTGCTCGATATCCGCACGCAGCATCCCTCCCGTGAGGGCGATACAGACGGTCGTTGCCGCCATGATCAC
Organism: uncultured Clostridia bacterium; assembly: GCA_947165785.1. Lineage (GTDB taxonomy): Bacteria > Bacillota > Clostridia > Saccharofermentanales > Saccharofermentanaceae > Saccharofermentans. Next base: position 4,269 of record CAMVBS010000056.1, read on the forward strand.
TGATATTGACTTCTTGATAATTCCGATCATCCTATATGTTTCCTTTGACCATTTCATTCTTCTGAAGGTGTATTTGTCTCTTCAGCATTACCTTCTGTCGTTTCTCCTTCATCTTCAACGACTTCAGATACGCCCTCGACCACTTCATCTTCTTCAGGTTCTTCGTGATCCGTGATGGCAAAATCCACGATCTCGGCATCCTTAGCACGCATGAGACGTACACCTGTCGTAGCTCTGGACAGTGTAGGGATCTCCGTAGTTGCTACACGGATGATGACACCCTGATTTGTGATGATGAGAAGATCCTTGTCATCATCAACAAGAGTACATCCTACGAGTGGACCTGTCTTCTCAGATACCTTGTATGTGATAAGACCCTTACCGCCTCTTGTCTGAGTCCTGTAATCATCGATACGGCTTCTCTTACCCATACCCTTCTTGGATATGACGAGAAGCTCGCCGTTCTCCGTTACAGGTACCATTCCGACTACCTCATCATCAGGTGCGAGCGTGATACCCTTAACACCCGTGGAGTTACGTCCCATGGAACGAACGTTGTCTGCGTTAAACCTGATAGCCTTACCCTGCTTTGTAACAAGGACGACTTCCTGGCTTGCAGTTGTAAGATCCACTCCGATAACTGCATCTCCTTCACGGATATTTACCGCGATGAGACCGTTCTTATTGATATTGGAATAAGCTTCCAATGCAGTCTTCTTAACAATACCGTTACGTGTAGCGATAGTAAGATAGAGGTCTTCCTGATCAAAATCCCTGAGCGGGATGATATTTCTTATCTTCTCGCCTTCCTGAAGCTTAAGAAGGTTAACGATAGCCGTTCCTCTGGCGCTTCTTGAAGCTGTCTCAGGGATCTGATAACCCTTGATCTTAAATACACGTCCCGTATTCGTAAAGCAAAGGAGGAAGTGGTGTGTCGTTGTGGAGATGATCTTCTCTACATAGTCCTCTTCTCTCGTGCTCTGTCCGCTGATACCGCGTCCGCCTCTGTGCTGACTCTTATATGTATCAACGAGCTGACGCTTGATATAACCGAAGTTAGTAAGTGTAACAACGATGTTCTCTTCCTGGATCAATGACTCGTCATCGATATCCTCGAAAGCACCGTTAACGATCTCGGTAAGACGAGGTGTTGCATACTTACGCTTGATCTCAAGGATCTCTTCCTTGATCGTGTCATGGAGTACGTCAACATTCTCGAGGATCTCATGGAAGTGAGCGATCTGAGCCTTGAGATCTTCGATCTCCTGCATGAGCTTATCACGCTCGAGACCTGTCAAACGGCCAAGTCTCATGTCAACGATGTGCTGAGCCTGCTTATCGGAGAATCCGAATCTCTCGCACATGGTCTCCTTAGCCTCAGGCTCCGTTCTCGAAGATCTGATGATGTTGATGATCTCATCGATGTGGTCCATAGCCATGAGGAGACCTTCATCGATATGCTTACGTGCCTCGGCCTTCTCAAGGTCAAAGATAACACGCTTGGTAACGACGGACTCCTGGTGAGCAACATAGTGCTTCAGGGCGTCTACCAAAGTAAACATCTTAGGCTCGAGCTTACCGTTCGCATCAGGAACGAGAGCGAGCATATTTGCACAGCATGCATCCTGTAATGCACAGTTCTTATAAAGCTGATTGAGCACTACCTCGGCATTAGCATCTTTCTTAAGCTCGACAACGATACGTACCATCTGATTACGGTCAGATTCATCACGGATACCGCTGACGCCTTCGACCTTCTTCTCCTTGGTAAGATCAGCGATCCTCTCAACGAGACGAGCCTTGTTGACCGAGTACGGAAGGTCATGGAAGACGATCCTCTGACGTCCGCCCGGCATATCCTCGATCTCACTGTGAGCACGAACGACGATACGGCCGCGTCCCGTCTTATATGTATCTCTGATACCCATTGTACCGAGTATCGCACCGCCTGTAGGGAAATCAGGTCCCTTGATTACGGTCATGAGTTCTTCTGTGGTTACATCAGGATTATCGAGCATCATTACGACACCGTCGATAACCTCACCGAGGTTATGCGGAGGGATGTTCGTTGCCATACCTACGGCGATACCTACGGAACCGTTAACAAGGAGGTTCGGGAATCTGGAAGGAAGGGCTACAGGCTCCATCTCACTCTCATCGAAGTTAGGACGGAAATCTACTGTGTTCTTCTCGATATCTCTCATCATCTCGAGAGCGATCTTCTCGAGCCTGGACTCCGTGTAACGGTAAGCAGCCGGCGGGTCTCCATCGATAGAACCGAAGTTTCCGTGACCGTCTACGAGAGGATGTCTCAGGGAGAAATCCTGTGCGAGACGAACGAGGGCATCATAAACGGATGCGTCTCCGTGCGGGTGAAAGTGACCCAAAACATTACCGACTGTGGTAGCACACTTCTTATATGGCTTATCAGGAAGGATCTTATCCGTATACATGGAGTAAAGGATCCTTCTGTGAACCGGCTTAAGACCGTCTCTGATATCAGGGAGCGCACGGTCGGAGATAACCGACATAGCATAGTCGATAAACGACTGCTTCATCTCACGCTCAAGGTCTACCGGGATTATAGTATTCTGCTCAGACTGAAAGATAAGGTCTGCTTCATTCTCTTGCTTAGCTCTGTCCGCTTTGGACAAAGATCTTCTTCGATCGGCCATGTGTTTCCTCCGATAAATAAATTCGTACCCAACTATTATACCATTAAATTCTCGCGCGTGCGCGTATGATTCTTATTTAATAATAATATGATGTCTTCTTTTCGAAAAAAACGAAATATTGTGTTATCCTTGAAACGATATATTGTTTTGAATCGTCTATTTACTGAGGACTTATGGAACATAAAGAAGATTTGTTTGTGATGCCTGATGTTGAGGAGCTCGTCAGATTGTATGCTGATGATGTTCTTAGGGTATGTAATTTTTACCTGGGCAAACGATGTCAGGCTGAAGATGCATTTCAGGATGTGTTCATAAGGGTTATGAATAAGAAAGACAGTTTTGCGGGCAACTGCCCCGTAAAATACTGGATCCTTACGATAGCCAAGAACATCTGTAAGGATTATCTCAAGTCCTCATGGGCGACCAGAGTAGGAAGCTATGAACAGGCTAATGAGGAGACCGGCGAATCCGCCGAGAGCTCATCACCCGGAGTTACCTACGATAAGGCACCTGTAGACGGAAGGGCTCAGGAAGACGAATATTTCGACTCACTGGATCCCGACGGAGAACTTTGGGATGCTATACAAAAGCTTCCCGATCCCGCGAAGGAAGTCATCCTTCTGAGGTACTATTACGATCTGGATAACGAGGCAATAGCCAAGTATCTGGGCATTACAGAAAGTACGGTACGAAGCAGGCTTTTCAGAGCGAGAAAGAAGCTTAGCAGATTCGACGTGGGGGGCGAATAAAGATGAAACAATATGATGATTTCGATAAGAAACTCGAAGCCGTGATGAAGAAAAATCTTCAGGATACTCACGCTTCGCAGGATCTGATAAATAAGACGCTGTTAAGACTTGGCGAGGCAAAGACTCAGGCGGTAGTGACTCCTGTGAAGAAAAAGAAGAGAGCGATCCCTGTTGCACTAATCTCGGGTATTGCTGCGATCCTTCTTGCTCTCGTGGGTGTGACGTTCGTATTCTTAAGACTCAGCAAAGTAACTTCCAAATCCGATAAGGATGTTCGCATGGCAGGCGATACGGCTAAGATCTCCGTAGCAGAAGCAAAGGATGAGAGCGTCGAGATCGATGGCGGAAGCAGGGATAATGACCTGAGGATAGGAAATAAATCCAATACCCTCACCTACGGATCCAACGAAGAAAGTGAAGAAGACAGCATCGAATGCGTAAGCATCGCTTCTGACTCCGTTACGTCGGGAAATTACTATTCAGGCGGAAATTATGCCGTAGGTGAATATTTTACGAAGGACAGATCATCAATGTATTTCTTCGGATCATTCAACTTTTCCTCGGTTACTTCGCCATTCGATGAATTAAACAACTTCTACTTCTCTATCGAAGACAGGACTTATACCTCCTCGGATGACTTCAGGATCAACAACAGGGATGATGATGATATCAATAACAACAAACATCCGGGCAGACTTGCAAATCATTAAGTAATTCCGAACAAAAAAATAAGAGGGATCTTCTCGTGGCCACGAGAAGGTCCCTCTTTTTATTTAGCCAAAAGATATCCTGTTATTGTCAGTTGATAACGATATAATGACCGTTTTCGTAGGATCTATATCCGTTTCCTGATCTGTGATTCCACAGGAAGTTAATGATTGCTCCCGTAGAAGTCATGCTCCTCATCGTTCCGTCGGTAGCCACCGTGAAATACTCTACTTTATTTACATCGAGTATCCTCAGATCCATTGATGTGAGTGGTGTAAACTGGATATTGACTCTTGTCGGTCTTGCACTTGGATCAAACTTGATCGTATCGACTGTCTCGCAACGATAGACCGTGATATCATTCAGATAACGGTTGGCGGAAAGATCGAGAGTACTGTTAAGACGCGTGTCATTTACCAAAGAGATCCTCTTAAGATACTTTGAATTGCTTACGTCGATAGTTTTCAAACGGTCGCAGAAATTGATCTCGAGGTCATTCAGGTACATTGATCCCGTAAAGCTTCTCAAGCTGCCGCACGTCTGGATAAAGACATTCTCGATGGAAATGCTTCCGGTCAGATCGATCTCTTCCACAGCAGTTCCCACAATGTTAAGGTCATAGATATAGAGATATTCCACGCCCTTCACGGATCTGATATCAGAGTTAAAGATATTGATCTCTTTTTGTGCGCCTCTTTCTCCCAAGGAGATATATCCGTCCTTGTTGAGATCGAAATTAGTCGACACGTACTTTCTGAAGTTTGAATCCGGAAAAGTCCTGCTGTTGATCGCGAGTCTGTTCGAATCAGCGCTTACGACGGCTCCGCATCCGATAACTACAGTCATCGCAAGAGCCAGAGAAGTCAGTTTCTTAATAATTCCCATATTAATAGCCTCCTATTTGCAGGCATGGCAAAGCCAGCCTGATAAATGTTTGATTTTTTGAGAAAACAAATAAAAGACTTTCATATATATTCCCACGTGTCATAATACAACATCCCATAGCAATATGCAAATTTCTTTGTTATTTGTAACTTTACCGATACATCTCGAAAACAAAGGGCATCTCCCTTCACTGAAGAGAGATGCCCTTTTATCTGTTTCTCACTTGATCGGATCCTTAGACGGCTTTCCTGCCTGTCTCGGATACGAAAGAGGCGTCGGCCTGAGCTTTCTTATCACGACGACCGCACGGTCCATGTCGGTTCCCGGGAGCACGAACTTCTCGACCTTCTCCACCGAGCCTCCGAGCTTGGCGATGGCATTTTTTGCCTCGTCGAGCTCTTCATCCACATGGCCCTTCATCGCCAGGAAGATTCCGCCTGTCTTAACAAAAGGCAGACAATACTCGCAAAGTACGGGAAGTGATGCAACGGCCCTCGCGGTAGAGATATCATACTTTTCCCTGTGAGTCTTCGTATGACCTGCATCCTCGGCACGGGAATGTATCGTGCGCGCATCCGTAAGTCCTATTGTCTTGATTACCTCATCGAGAAAACCGATGCGCTTTTGAAGCGAATCAAGAAGCGTGAGCTTAAGCTCGTTCATCTGTACCTTAACGGGGATACCCGGGAAACCTGCGCCGGTTCCTACGTCGATGATACTCAGGTCCTTCCTTCCCTGCTTTTCCTGTTCCTTCTCGATAAAAGGAACGAGAGTAAGGGAGTCGATAAAATGACGCATGGCGATACCGTTATCATCCAGGATATTCGTAAGGTTCATGACCTCGTTCCATTTGCGAAGGAGTTTGGCATATTCCTTAAATGCCCATACTGCCTCTGCCGAGAGAGGCACTGAGATCTCCGGTGCATTCTTTTCGAGGATAGGCGCTATGCCCTCATCGGTGATGACTTCGCCGGAACTCTTGATCTCGGTCTTCTTTGGAAGTTCGGCACGAAGTTTTGCGATGTCCGATTTCTTTATTGCTATCCTTTTCGGATGGATCTTCTTGTCGTCTGTCATAGTCTTTTCCTTTATTGAACTTTTCTTTTGCGATATGCTTCGAGATATACCAGAAGGACTGCGATATCAGCAGGCGATACGCCTGAGATCCTCGATGCCTGTCCGACGTTGGACGGCTTTATCGAATTGAGCTTCTGTCTTGCTTCGATCCTTAATCCCGATACTTCCTCATAGTCGATGTCGTCAGGAAGGATCTTGTTCTCGAGTTCCTTGAACTTGTCGATCTTTTCCTTCTCGAGCTTCAGGTAGCCTTCGTACTTGAGGTCAGTCTCACACGCGAAGATGACATCTCTTCTGAGAGGCTTTCTCTCCTTATCAACGGGAGCGAGCATGTCGTAGGTCACTTTCGGACGCTTGATGAGCTCCGCGAGTGATATTCCGGAGACGGGACACACGGAGCCGACGTTTTCGAGAATGATCTTAAGCTCCTCCGAAGGCGCGATGTATGTCTTCTTGAGGCGCTCCTTCTCGGTCTTTATCTGCTCCATCTTCTCGCTGAACCTTTGAAATCTCTCCTCGGATATGAGACCTGCCCTGTAACCGATCGGCGTGAGCCTTTGATCGGCGTTGTCCTGCCTGAGGAACAGCCTGTATTCAGCTCTGGAGGTCATCATTCGATAAGGCTCCTGCGTACCTTTGGTTACGAGGTCGTCGATGAGGACTCCGATGTAACCCTGGGATCTGTCGATTATGACGGGTTCCCTGCCGAGAAGTGCCATGGCGGCATTCATTCCCGCAACGATACCCTGCGCTGCTGCTTCCTCGTATCCCGAAGAGCCGTTTATCTGGCCTGCGGTATAAAGTCCCTTTACTATCTTGGACTCGAGAGTCGCTTTCAGGGAGAGCGGATCCACGAGATCATATTCGATCGCATATGCATTACGCTGTATTATCGCCTCAGAAAGGCCAGGAAGCGATCTGACCATCTTTTCCTGTACTTCTTCAGGCAGACTCGTGGAAAAGCCCTGAAGATACATCTCGTTCGTATTAAGGCCCATCGGCTCGATAAAGATCTGGTGTCTGGACTTATCCGCGAAACGCATGAACTTATCTTCGATGGAAGGACAGTATCTCGGACCGACGCCCTCGATTACGCCGCTATAAAGCGGTGAACGGTGCATATTGTCGGAGATGACCTTGCGCGTCTCTTCCGTGGTCCATACCGACCAGCAAGGGACCTGCTCTTCAGGGACCTTAACGCCGTCCATCTCGTTCTCATACGAGAAGGTCGGGATATCGGTCTCGCCGTCCTGCCTTTGCATTACGCTGAAATCAACGCTCTTTTTGTTGACTCGTACCGGCGTACCTGTCTTGAACCTGAGCATCGGGATCCCGAGATCTCTAAGGCTTTCTGACAGGCCGACGGATCTCGGAAGTCCGTCAGGGCCGCTCTCGTTAACGACCTCGCCAAGGAAAGTCTTGGCTTCCATATATGTTCCGGAGCAGATAACGCATGCCCTGCATTTATACACTGCACCGGTTCCGGACATTACGCCCGTTACGTTCTTGTCTTCGTCGGTGATGAGCTTAACGATGTGCGCCTGCTTGATCGTCAGATGGTCCAGGTTTTCCAGCGTGTGCTTCATCGTGACGGAATACCTGCTCCTGTCCATCTGCGCTCTCGGCGAATGGACTGCAGGTCCTTTGGAGGAGTTGAGCATTCTTGTCTGGATCGCGCACTTGTCGGCGATCTTTCCTATGATGCCTCCGAGCGCATCTGTCTCTCGAACGAGCTGGCCCTTGGATGTTCCGCCTATGCTCGGATTACACGGGAGATTCGCGAGAGAATCGAGCTGGAGCGTAAAAAGTATCGTCTGAAGGCCGAGCTTGGCACAAGCGTGCGCTGCTTCGCATCCTGCATGTCCCGCACCTACGACCGCTACGTCGTAGCTTCCTGCGACATATGTATGTTCCTGTTTTGCTGCATCATCCAAAGTAAACATCGTATCCTTACTTTCCTATACAAAATCTCGAAAAAATGTTGTCAACGAGTTCGGCCGATACGCTCTTACCCGTTATCTCACCTGTCTTATCCAGTGCAAGTCTCAATACCGAAGAGGCTGCATCAAGTCCGAGGTCATTGTCTATCGCTTCGATGCCCATATCCAGGTGACTTATGGCTTCTGAGATCGTCTGGGCATGACGCCTGTTGATGAGTATCGTCTCCGATGCCGTCATGCCGCCGAGGTTCTCGTAGCGTTCGGTTATGTAGTTCTTAAGTTCATCGAGTTTGATGGCACCTGCAGAAGAGACGCTTATGAAATCCCTGATGCCGAGTTCCTCACATGATGACCTGATCTTATCTGCTGACGGGTTCTCCCCAAGGTCACTCTTGGAGAAGACTACTGCGAGGCTTTCCTTGGATACTCCCTCGCTTATGAGGCCCTGAAGCTGGGTCATTACCGTGTCATACGGGACATCCGGTGCAACAAGATACAGTGCCAGGTCGCTTTCGTAGGATGCGGCCTTTGCTCTTTCCACGCCCATTGCTTCGATCTTATCGTCTGTCTTTCTTATGCCTGCGGTATCTACGAGCGTTACCGGGATGCCGTTGACGCTTACTTCCACTTCGAGCGTGTCTCTTGTGGTTCCCGCTACCTCGGTTACGATGGCTCTGTCATATCCCGTGAGACTGTTTAGAAGCGAACTCTTGCCGCTGTTCGGAAGACCGCACAGGGCGATCTTCATGCGCTCTGAAAGTACCCTTCCCTTAGCGTAGGAGTCCTCCAGCGACTTATAGATGTCTCTTACATCTTCGCAAAGTTCACGGACCTTATCCGTGTTCTCCGGTGTATCGTCGTGTTCAGGGAATTCGACCATCATCTCAATGAGCGAGAGTGCGTCGTAAAGTTTCTTTTCTGCTTCGTCGAGCTTTTTGGCAAGAGCTCCGCAAAGCTGTGCGTTACTTGCCTTGAGTGCTCTCTCACTGTCGGATGCGATAACGTTCATGACGGCTTCCGCCTGCGAAAGGTCCAGCTTTCCGTTGAGGAATGCTGCTTTCGTGAATTCACCGGGAAGCGCGGCGCGGGCGCCGTTTTCGATAAGGACGCGAAGTATCTCCTGCTTTACGGCTATTCCGCCATGGCAGGATACCTCGACCATGTCATCTCCTGTATAGGAATTCGGTGCCTTGAAGACGGTAACGATGCAGTCATCGATATTATCGCCGGTTGAAGGATCAATGCAGCGTGCAAAAGCTGCCGTGTAACCCGGCATCTCCGAAACGGCCTTGGCGTCACCTGCGGTCCTTAAGACCTTAAAGACCTTGTCAGCCACTTCGTCCGAGCCTTTTCCGGACATGCGTATAACAGCTATTCCCGACACGCCGCCGGGAGTAGAACATGCACAGAAAGGCCTGGTATCAAAGTCTGACATTATCGTTTTCCAACTTTCTTCAAATATGACTAAATCGAGCTCGAGTTAAACTCAAG